>CAMJLB010000031.1 GCA_946406555.1 uncultured Prevotellaceae bacterium
AGCCTGTTTTGCACCATAAAACAGACTGAATTGATGGTCAATCCAGCCTGTTTTGCGACCTAACTCAGACTGAATTGCAGGGTGGTCATTTTAATAATATAATGTACGCGAACCATAGTTTTAAATTAATACTGAAAAAGGGATTGTCACAAATAGCTTGCTGTTTTTGACCTGCGTCAACAAAAGGGGCTGTTTGCGCGCACAAAAGCAGCAAAGCCTTTGCCATTTCGAAAAAACGCCGTACCTTTGCATCGTCAAAAAGACAAAAGGATAACAAAAAAGAAAGACCTGAAGGTCGCAAAAAAAAACAAAACAAATTAACAAAGTAGGAGCTGTAGAACAAAAAAAGGATAACAACAACTTCGAAGGCTCCGAGTAAAAAAAAGAAAGGGTAAAAAGATGAAAAAGATGATTCTGATGGTAGTGGCCATGCTCAGCATGACAATGACGTCATACGCTGAGAACGAGAATGCAAACGCAGCAGAAAATGTTGAGGCCTACGACATGAACGTGAACATGCGCAAACTGGCCGTGGCTCTCGACATGACCTTCGAACAGATGGAGGCCGTGCAGGACATACACCACACCTTCTGCGCCGAGATGATGATGGCAGCACACGCCGATAACGCCGAGCGCGAAGAGCTGGTAGAAAAGGCTGTGAGAAAAGACGCACGCTACATGCGCTATGTGCTTAACGAGAAGCAATACCGCAAGTACCTCATGCTGCTGAACACCACGCTGCACAACCGTGGCCTGAAGTAAAAAAGAGAGAAAGTATAACAAAAGAAAAAAAGTATGGGAGATGTTCCAAGCGATTGGAGCATCTCCTTGTTTTTTCTGAACTTTTCCTGTTCTTTTCAGATATTTTTGACTACCTTTGCACTCGATTACAGAACATACCCATATAAAAAAAACAGACAATGAAGAAAATTAAGTTTCTGTTCATGTCGATGGTGGCGGCACTTCTTGTGAGCTGTGGAACCACCTCGACGGTGCCTATTACAGGGCGCACACAACGGCTGATGGTTTCCGACGAGCAAGTGCTGAGTCTATCGAACCAGCAGTATCAGGAGTACATGAAAAGTGCCAAGGCCTCAACCAATGCCGCCAACACAGCCATGGTGAAGCGCGTGGGCCAGCGGCTGGCCAATGCCGTGACGACTTATCTGAACCAGAACGGCCTGAGCGCCGACACAAAGAACTTCAGCTGGGAGTTCAATCTGGTGCAAGACAATCAGGTGAACGCCTTCTGCATGCCTGGCGGGAAAATCGTAGTCTACGAGGGCCTGCTCCCTGTGACCCAAAACGAGGCATCGCTGGCCGTGGTGCTGGGCCACGAGATAGCGCATGCCGTGGCGAAGCACTCGGCCGAGCGGCTGAGCAACGAATACAAGAACCAGTATGGCACTGCCATCGTGGGCGCCGTGCTGAGCAACACCGGCCTCAGCCAGGGCACACAGCAGCTCATTGCCTTTGGACAGTCGTTAGGCTCGCAACTGTGGACATCAGGATTTTCTCGCAAACAAGAGAGCGAGGCCGACCACATGGGCCTGGTGTTTGCCGCCATGGCAGGCTACGACCCACAGGTGGCCACCACGTTCTGGCAGCGCATGGCAGCACAGGGCAACGGCAGCGCAAGCCTGTTCAGCGACCACCCCAGCGACGAGAAGCGCATAAAAGACATACAGGGATGGATGCCTGAGGCACTGAAATACTATAAGCCCGTGGCCACCACCACGACTTCGGCTACGAAAAAAGCCACGACCACCAAGAAGACGACGACCAGGAAGAAAACTACGGCATCGAAGAAGAAATAATCTTGTAGTATTCGTCGTAACTGATATACCGACCGCCCATCGACTTCAGATGGGCGGTTTCTAATTGGCAGTCGATCAGCGTGCCGCCTATGGTCTGCATGAACTGGGCCAGCTTGATAAGCGCGAACTTCGAGGCGCTGGGTGCCAGCGAAAACATGCTCTCGCCAAAGAACGCCGGACCTATATTTACGCCATACAGCCCTCCTACCAGCCTGCGGCTCACGCCTTCCTGCCCGTTGCCGTCTGGCTGCCGCTCCCACACCTCCACGCTTGCGGCAAAGCCCTGACGATGAAGCTCGGTGTAGGCCGCTATCATGTCGTCGCCGAGCCAGGCGCCTTTCTCATCGTTGCGCAAGCGGCTACACTCACGAATCACCGCCTCGAAGTCGTCGTTTATAGTATAGTCGTAAACATTCTTGCGCATAAGCGTCCGCATGGAGTGCGACACATGTATCTCGTCAGGAAAAATCACAAAGCGATGATGTGGACAGTACCACACAGGCTGTGTGTTGTCGCGGAAAGAATACCAAGGGAATATACCATACTGATAAGCCAGCAGCAAACGGTCTACGCTTAAATCGCCCCCCACCGCCAGGCATCCGTCTTCATCGGCCAGATGGGGGTCAGGGAACCACAGTTCGTCGTCAAGTTGAAATACCATAAGTGGCAGAAGTGGTTTTGTATAATCTATTCATGGTGATAAGGCTCACCTTTTATAATTGTGCAGGCACGGTATAACTGTTCCAGGAAGATGGCACGCACCATCTGGTGCGAAAAGGTGAGTCGCGACAACGACAGCTGCTCGTTGGCTCGTTCATAGACAGCCGGAGAGAATCCGTATGGTCCGCCAATGACAAATACCAGTCTGCGAGCCGACAGCTGTTTCTTCTGCAGCCATGCCGCCAGCTCTACGCTGCGTGGCTCGCGTCCGTGCTCGTCGAGCAGCACCACGGTGTCTGAAGGCTGCAGCCGCCTCAATATCTGCTCGCCCTCGGCACTTTTCTGCTGCTCCTCAGAGAGGCTGCCCGTGCTCTTTAGTTCGGGAATCGTGGTAATGGAGAAGGGCAAGTAGTGAGTGATGCGCTCACTATAGTCGTCGATAAGCCTTGCAAACTCCTTGCTCACCGTGCGGCCAACCAGAATCAGTTCGGTCTTCATGCCTTGTCGTCGATAGCATATTTGCTGCGCCCATGATGCACAGGACAGAGCGTTTCGTCTGGATCGATGGGGCCATATTCATGCTTCCGTTTCGGATTCATCGGGAACCACCCTTTCTGCACGCGTTTCTTTTGCGAAAAGAGTTCGCCGATGCCCCAAAGCGAGGAGGCTCCAAACACCCCGATGACAGACGATATCAACGGACTCTCGATAAACAGGGCTACCCCCATGCACACGACACCTACAAGAAGAAATAGCCACCAAAGATGGGTGCCCGTGTAATATTCGGCCTTGATAACGATGGGATGAAAGAAACCGATGATCAGAAAAGTGCTGATGGCAATAATGATGCCCGTGAAATAGATTTCCATAGTTATATGATAGTCTTTCTCTTTAGCAGACGGTTTTCATCTGCGACAAATTAGTTTTTATCTTTGCCAGGCTTCGGCCCATGGCTCCATTGTTTCAGTTTCCGGCGGTGAAAGTGTTCCTCGGCCTTGATTACATCGTAGACCTTGGATGCGGGCAGCACATCGAAGAAACGGTTGTGATAGGTCTGCTGAACGCGCTTCAGCTCCACATCAAGATTGTCGCGCTCCTGTACTGCCTTCATGCAGCCCTGTTCGTCGGCGGGTTTGAACTTACCCAAGTTCCGCTGCCTCTCATAGAGAGCCCGTTGTTTTATATGCATCTCTTTATACAATGGGAAGAACTTGGCAGCCTCTTGCTGGGTGAGGCCGGCCTCCTGAGTAATGAACTGCTGCAGCTCAGCCTCGAACCGCTCTGGCGAGAAGCGCTGCCGGTTCTGCTCCGTTTGGGCATAGGCTATTGCCATGAAGAACAGCCCGATTGCCAACATATACAATCTTTTCATAACACTCATTCTTTACCGTATTTTCAATCGTTCATCAAGCAGGCGTAGATGTCGTGATTATCGACCATGGCATAGTCGGCAGCCTCTTCGAAATAAGCATCGGCCGACACCTCCGTAGCCTTGGCAACGGCCGTCTGCCCGTCGCCGGTGGCTTTGTCATCGCTCAGATAGACGGCCACGCTCAACACCGCCACGAGCAGACAGGCTGCCGCATAGAGCAAGGGGCGCAGGCGGTATAAGATGGCAGGCTTTTGCTGGGGCACAGACCCGGCTCCTAATGCTGGCAGCTTCTGCATAAGCCTTGGAGTCAGTTCCTCAAAATAGCCTTCCGGCACTCTGAAGGGCGAGGAATGTCCCATTTTTTCTCTGATGAATTTTTCTTCGTTAGTCATAGTCATATAGTCTGCAAATAAAAATGTCCTTTATTTCTATTTTTGACGTGCATAAAATCAGAAAGTTTAATCATGCCTATGGAAAAAATCGCTAATCTTTTTCACCGCGATATGATACGATGCCTTCAGCGCCCCTTCGGAAGTGCCAGTGATGCGGCTTATCTCGCTGTACTTCATCTCGTCGTAGTAGCGCAACGTGAACACGGTGCGCTGCACATCGGGCAATCCTGCTATCGCCTCCTGTAACTGGGCCTCGGTCTGGTCGCCATCGAAATACTCATCGGCCATCAGCATGTTGGCCAGGCCACTGTCGGCATCGTCGGTACTCACGCTGACGATAGTCTTTTGTTTTCGCATGAAGTCGAGGCTCTCGTTGATAGCTATTCGCGACAGCCACGTGATGAGCTTCGAGTCGCCGTGAAAACTGGCCAAGCCGTTCCATGCCTTTATGAACGTGTTTTGCAGCACGTCGTCGGCATCCTCATGGGTGAGCACAATGCGCCGAATCTGCCAGTAAAGCTGCTCGCTATACTGGCTCACCATCAGCTCGAAGCCCTTGCGCAGGGTTCTGCTGTCGGCAAGAAGCGTTTTCAGCTGCTGGTCGTCGCCCGCTGCCGTGCTGTTGCGTATTGCCATGCTCATGGTTTTGGATTATGCAAAGATAGACCATTTTTATTAAACACAGTTCACAAACCACGCATATTTATATATTTTTATCACATATACTTTGATACAAGTTTCCATTATGATTTCTCCTATTTCGCATGCAATCCATCTTTTTTAGGAGAAAAAATTCTTGTTTTCGATTATTTTGGCTACCTTTGCAAACCATAATGGATAAGACTATTGAAGAAAGAGAACACAGCACATGGCTTGGCCGACTGAACCTCTGGCGCAAAGAGCACGTCAGCGAGAAGATGTTTGTGCTCATTCTGGCCTTTTTCGTAGGTTTGTTTTCTGCCGTGGCCGCTTTTGTGCTTCACTGGATCATCAATCAGATTGTATTCCTGCTTACCCACTCGTTTGAGAAGACCTCGGCCAACTGGCTCTACCTGGTCTATCCTGTCGTGGGTATCTACCTCACCTCGCTTTTCGTGCGCTATGTGGTGAAAGACAACATCTCTCACGGTATCACACGCATACTCTATGCCATTTCGTCGAACAAGTCTCGCCTGCGGTCTCACAACACCTGGAGCAGCGTTATCGCCTCGGCCATCACCATTGGCTTTGGCGGCAGTGTGGGTGCCGAGGCGCCCATCGTGCTCACGGGTTCGGCCATAGGGTCGAACCTTGGCCAGCTGTTCCGGCTCGACAGCCGCACGCTCATGCTGCTGGTGGGCTGCGGTGCTGCCGGTGCCATAGCCGGCATATTCAAGGCTCCCATCGCCGGACTGGTGTTTACGCTCGAAGTGCTTATGATCGACCTCACGATGGCATCGCTTCTGCCCATTCTCGTGAGCTGTGTCACGGCTACCTGCTTCACCTATATATTCAGTGGCGATGCAGCCTTGTTCTCCTTCCACTTAGACAACGACTGGACGGTGGAGCGCGCACCGGCCTGCATCCTGCTGGGGGTGTTCTGCGGTCTGGTGAGCCTCTACTTCATTCGTGCCATGGGCTTTGCCGAAGGCATCTTTGCGCGGTTTGCCAATAAGCCCTATGTACGGCTGGCCTTGGGCGGTGCCACGCTGAGCCTGCTCATCTTCCTTTTCCCGGCTCTCTTCGGCGAAGGCTACACCAGCATCAACCTGCTGCTCAATGGTGCCACGCAAGACGACTGGAATCAAATACTGAACAACTCGCTATTTGCTGGCCAGACCTCGATGCTCATGCCCTACATAGCCCTGGTACTGCTCACCAAGGTGTTTGCCACGAGTGCCACCAATGGCGGAGGAGGCTGCGGCGGCACTTTTGCGCCCTCGCTATTCATTGGCTGCTTTGCAGGCTTCTTCTTCTCGCATCTATGGAACATGCATGAGATTGGGGTCTATGTACCCGAAAAAAACTTTGCCCTCATGGGCATGGCAGGTGTGATGTCGGGCGTGATGCACGCCCCGCTCACGGGCATTTTCCTCATTGCCGAGCTCACGGGCGGCTACAGCCTCTTCCTGCCACTGATGATCGTGTCGGTATGCAGCTACCTGACCATCTCGATATTCGAGCCACACAGCATCTACAGTTCGCGCCTGGCCAAGGAGGGAAAACTCATCACCCACAATACCGATCATGCCGTGCTCACGCTCATGCAGCTCGACTCCGTAATCGAACGCAATTTCGAGGCTGTGGCTCCCGACGTGGAACTGGGACAGATAGTACACAAGATCAGCAGTTCGCCCACGTCGGTACTGCCGGTGCTCGATGCCGCCGGTACGCTGCTGGGCGAAATAGACATCACGAAAATTCGCCACGTGGTGTTCCGCACCGAGCTGTACCACCATTTCACGGCATCGCAACTGATGCTTCAACCGAAAGCCACCCTACCCGAGCATTCTACCATGGCAGCAGTTATGAAAACTTTCGACCGCACTCATGGCGACTATCTGCCCGTGGTAGACAGCGACAACCATCTGAAAGGTTATATTTCGAGACAACGGCTCTACACGCAGTACAGGAAAATGGTGGCCGACATGAGTGAAGACTGATGATTGAAAATTGGACATTGAACATTGATATATGCAGAAGAGTGATTTGAGAATAGTGTTCATGGGAACACCCGAGTTTGCCGTAGAAACGCTGCGCGCACTGATAGACAACCAATATAATGTGGTGGCGGTGGTCACCCAGCCCGACAAGCCGGTGGGACGCCATGGCTCGGTGCTGCAGCCCAGTGCGGTGAAGCAGTATGCCTTGGAGCATGGCCTGCCTGTGCTGCAACCGGAAAAGATGAAAGACCCGGCATTCGTGGAGGCACTGCGCAGCTACGATGCCAACCTGCAGGTGGTGGTAGCCTTCCGCATGCTGCCCGAGGTGGTATGGGCCATGCCACGATATGGCACGTTCAACGTGCATGCCGCCCTGCTGCCGCAATACCGTGGTGCCGCCCCCATCAACTGGGCCGTCATCAACGGTGAGACGCGAACGGGTGTCACCACGTTCTTTCTTGACCACGACATCGATACGGGGCGCATCATCATGCAGCTGCCTTTTGACATTCCCGACACGGCCGACGCGGAATATGTCTACGACGGACTGATGCACCTTGGTGCACGCATCTGTCTCGACACCTTGGAGCGTATTCTGCAGAGCGATGGGCAACCGGAGAGCATTGCCCAGGATGACTTTATCGCAGAAAAGCAGCTAAGGGCGGCTCCGAAGATTTTCAAGGAGACCTGCCAGATAGACTGGGGGCAGACAGCCAAACAGGTATACGACTTCGTCCGTGGATTAAGCCCCTACCCTGGCGCATGGACCACTGTGAAGACAAACGACGGCAAGGAGGCTGAGCTGAAAATATTCCGCACCACAAAGACCGCCATGCCATCCTCTGCCGCCCCGGGGCAGCTGATTGCCGAAAAAAAGCGTCTTTATATAGCCTGTGGCGACGAGCTGCTGCAGATAGACGAACTGCAGATGGCAGGCAAAAAGCGCATGGATGCACAGGCCTTCCTCAACGGCACCATCAGGAGCCTTGCCCTCTAACCTTATTATTACCGCCTTGCGGCATAAATAATCCAGGCTCAGCTTTTCTAATAACGAAAGTTACGTAGAGTGATTTCACAAGAATGGCTTCAGTGCCAGTGCAATCGCACTATCGTAACCATAGGGATCGGGCCATGTGTCTAACTGTCCGGTGGCAGGGTCAGGAAAAATCGTGTAGTAGTCAAGACTGACGGGCACTGCGGGCTTCACGCCAATGGCATTGACCATCCTGTGATGTCCCTGCCCGTCGGGGTGTTGTTCAAGGTATTCGCGCCCCTGGTCGGTCTCGGGCAGCAGATCCATCGAGATGCGCAGGCGGTCGAGCAGCCACTCGTCGTCGTCGCCAATCATGAAGCGGGCCAGATCAAAGGGGCGCTGTACCCGCACGCAGCCATGCGATAGCGCGCGGCTGGCGTTGCTAAAGGCACCGGGCGACGACGTATCGTGCAGATAGACGGAAAAATCGTTGGGAAAACGGAAGATGATGCGACCCAAGGAGTTGCCCACCCCGCCCTCCTGGGTTATGCGGTAGGCTCCGCTCGAAAGGTCGCGAGCCGAGAGTCCTTTCACGGCGACCCGCTCTCCGCTGCCACGCCGCGTCACTACATAGCGACGACGGGCAAAATAGGCCGAGTCGCCAGCATGACGACTGGTCTCGCCGCTGACGATGCTCATGGGAATGACCCACTCCGGGTTCACCTGAATTAAGTTTATGGCGCTGTTCAGCAGTGGTGTTTTTGTGGCTCGTGCACCACAGACCACGCGCATGGTGAAGATGCTGTCGGGAGCCACGGCCCATAGCTGCTGAGCAGCCACATTCACAAACACATGCTTCCTGCCAGACTCAGACTGACGAACACGCCATCGCCGGCGCTCCATGTTGACAAGCAACCGTTGCCGTGCCTTCTTGTCTGTAGCGGCCGGGAGCCTGTCGGCCAACAGGGCATAGATGGTGTCGGTGGGTTCTGAAGCTCGCAGGCACTGCCCCACCCTGCCGCTGTCGACCTGTGCCAAGAGGTGCAGACGGTATTCGGGCGAGGGTTGTTCTATATCAATGTCGAACAACCGTCGGTAGTCGGTGGGCCTGCCCAGCGTGTCGCGGTTTCTTACATCAAGGCGGTTGAGCACGGCATTAGGACTTACAAAGCCGAAGCGCTGGCCCTGGGCATAGCGCAGATAAGCCTTGGTAAGGCCATACTCCATCTCTGCCATCACTCTATTAATGTCGTGCTGTGCGTCGAAGTCCAACTGCCGACAACGTTTCCATAAGTCCCTCATCAAGGGCAGGGCAAAAGCTTCCTTGCTGAAACCCATGGCAACAAGCCTGTCGCCAAGATACTGCAACAACGTATCGGCCTGCGGATTCATGCCCATACGATTCACCCAAATCAATGCGCCCCCCTCACGATAATAGTGTCGCACCCGCCGGTCTACAAACGTGGAGTCGCGGTCGGACATTGAAATATGCCCTAAGTGCCGGCGTATCTGCTGTGCACTTAGGGCATAGTCTGCCTTCTGCAGCTCGGAAAATTCGTCTACTGTGCGATGTCTTTGCTGCCCATCGTCGTTCTGCGAGCAAGCTGAAAACAGAAAGACAGCAAGGAGCAAAGCAGGAAGGATGGCCACTATCGCACGGTAATCTTCCTTACCACTTTTCCTATCTTCAGAATATAGCAACCTTTCGGAATGTTTAGTTCTACTCGTTGTGCGGGACTCTCAATCTTTATGCTGGTGACGTGGCGGCCTGTCAGCGAGACCACTTCGAGCACCATGCCACTAGCTCCGGTGACATGTACGCTGTTACCCTCTACGTTGATGCCCACTGTGCGTTCTGGCTCTACCTGCTCGGCTACGCCCATTGCCATCTCCATAGGCATGGGGGCTGCGATGGCAGAGGCCGAAAGCATCAGCATGGCGGCTGTTGAGAAAATAAGTATTGTTTTTTGCATAAGCCTCGGGTTTTCATTAAATATTTGGTGCAAATATAGTGATAATTATCGGAACTTCCAATTTTTTTAATGCTTTTTACGAAAAAAAGCCTCTTCTACAGCCATTTCTATTACTTTCGGGAAGTGTTCCATTTCCAGTCGGTGCTCCTTTTCCATGATGTCTTCCACACTATCGTCTGGCGACAAGTCTACGGAGAACTGTGCCACAATGCCGCCTTCATCGCACACGGGTGTAACATAATGTACGGTCATTCCCGTCTGCCGTTCTCCTGCTTTCTTCACCGCCTCATGCACATGTCGGCCCCACATGCCTTTCCCTCCATATTTGGGCAACAGCGAGGGGTGAATGTTTAGCATGCGTTTCTCATAGGTTTCCGCAAGATAGTTAGGCACCAGCGGCAGAAACCCTGCTAACACAATAAAATCAATCCCATGACTGCGCAACAAGGGCAGGAGCACCTTTTCATCGGCCAGTTGCTCTTTCGACACCACCACGGTGGGGACGCCCAGCCGCTCGGCACGCACAAGGGCATAGGCATCGGCACGGTTGCTCAATACCAGAGACACACCTATGCGATGCGACGTTTCGAAATATCTGATGATGTTTTCGCAATTGCTGCCACTACCCGAAGCAAAGATGGCCAGACGAATATAAGATTCTTGCATGTGCATATCAATATTTATGTAAGTCTACTCTCGTTGCAGCCACAAAAGTAAGCAAAAATAATGAAAAGACAAAACAATTTCAAGAAAACTATAGAAAAATTTGCGCATTTCGTTACGATTTCCTAATTTTGCATGAAATTTTGAAAGAAGACGGAATCCATAAAAACTAAATAATAGAACATGAAAGGTAAAATAGTAACTTTTGGCGAACTACTGCTACGCTTTTCGAAATCCGATCATCTGCGCTTGACGCAGGGCGACCGCTTCGAGGGGAAATATGGTGGCAGCGAGGCCAACGTGGCCGTTTCTCTGGCTACCCTGGGCGACAATGTAGAATATGTGACGCGCCTGCCCAACACCCCCGTGGCAAAGGCAGGCACGATGTGCCTGAGCCAGTATGGAGTAGACACTCGCCACGTAATTTTTGGTGGCAACCGCATAGGCACCTATTATTATGAGCAGTCGGCGGGCATGCGCAGTTCTAAGGTGAGTTACGACCGCGACCACTCGGCCTACTCTGAGCTGCAGCCCGGCATGATAGACTGGCGCGAGGTGCTGAAGGATGCCGCCGTGTTTCATGCCTCAGGCATTACGGCCGCCATCACGCAGAATGCGGCCGATGCCACCTTTGAAGCGCTCGACATTGCCGACGAGCTGGGAGTGACCGTCTCGCACGACATCAACTACCGAAAGAACCTGTGGAAATATGGGGCTGATGCCCACCAGACGCTCTGCCGCATGCTGGAGCGATGCGACGTGATGTTTGGCGACGTGATAGAGTTTGAATACATCATGCAGTGCAAGGCCCCGCTTTTCAATGCCGTCGATGACACCTTCCAGATGGATCCCCGCCCATACGAAGAATGGTTCCGCGGGATTCATGCCCGCTTCCCCCGCTGCCGTAAATGGCTCATGGGCATGCGTAACCAGATATCGTCGAACCACAATACACTCACTGCCGTGCTGTGGTCCGACGGACAATTACTCACCACCCGTGTACACAATGTGCTTGGCATTGTCGACTCCATGGGCGTGGGCGATGCCTTCATGGCTGGGTTGCTTCACACCATGCAAGCCTATCCCGGCAACGACCAGATGCAGCTGGACTATTCGCTGGCTGCCGCGGCACTGAAGAACACTATACCTGGCGACTTCAACCTGGCCAGCGATGACGAAATCCTGGCAGCCATTTAACCTATTATGGAGGCCGGGATAACCGCTTCGCCAAGACTTTCAAAAACCATGTAAAAGCAGAAAAAACAAGGAAAGACCTTTTAAGTGACTGGTCTTTCCTTGTTTTTTCTGCTCTTTACTTGTTTTATTATTCCTGTTTTTCCTTTTGTCTTTTCTTTTCTTCTTTCTCTGCTTTTTTCTTGGCTTTTCGATCTGCGCGTTCAGCCTTGCGTGCAGCTTTCTCTTCTTCACGCACCTGGCGCTTAGCGTCACGTTCGGCTTTGCGCGCCATCTTCTTTTCCTCTTTTTCGAGTTTGCGTTTCTGCTTCTCTTCGTCCGATTCCTTTCTCTTTATTTTTTCCAACAAATGAATTTTCATCTTCGGTTTTATTTTTATCTTCCGCAGCGACTTGGTATCGGTAAACGAGAACGTGCAAAGCATATCGGTCAGTTTTCCCGTCTTCAGGATTTCGCCAGTTGCCTCGGCACCGTCGCTCACAATCGTGGCTTGAATGTTATTCGCCTTTACCACCCCATAGCGGGCCGAACGGATTATGGCCTTCACGCTGCCAATGGGCAACTTTCCTCCCTTTTGGCGTCGCATTATGGCGGTACGCTCTTTCGATATGTCGAAGCGAAAGTCGGCTGCACAGGCCACATAACAAGGGCAGCCCGTGTCGAACAGTCGGTCTAAGTGCACAGAGTCGGTGCGCAGGCTGCCTTCAACATATTTGGTCTGACCGTTTACTGCAATATTTAAGTCAATATTTCCCGCGTCGGTATACAGCATACCATTGAAAGCCTCATATCGCCATAATACATTCATGTTACCCTTATAACGAATCCGTCCCAGACGGTTCAGCTGTTCCATCATCAGCTTTTTCACGGCAAACTGATTGACGATCTCGACAGCCTTGCGGGCATCGGTTTTCATCTCATTTATCTTAAACCATACTTTCAGCTTTCGGCCTTCCTTCAGGTTCGAGATATTGCCAGTGGCCTCGATGCTAAGGCGTTTGTCTTTACTGCTGACCCTCACATTGCCAAACTGCATGCCATTCTGGTCGCCGCTCATGCTGGTGCTAAAGAGCAATGGCATGGTGAATCGCCCTAATGCCGGAGCGAAAGGCTTGGCAATGTCTTTCAGGAGCGTAGAGCCTTTCACCGTAGAAGCCTTGTAGCTGAAAGTGCGCCCTTCTTTCTTGCTTGGCAGTGTCAGGGTGGCTGTGGGCACGTCGACCCTGGTATTGCCTGTGACCACTGCCAGTTTGCTAATCCAGAGCTGCCGTTTATTGGTGGCTATGTCGAAGTGGAGGTCACTCAAATTGATGCCTGCTACGGTGTCGACAACCAAGCCCTGCCTTAGAGCACCATGCAAGGTGTCCTTGCCCAAATGGTCGATGCAGAAGTCCAGCTGCGCCACGATGTTATGATGGCCTGGGTCGAAGGCACCTCGTCGCGGCCGAGCCTTATTCTTGCGTGGCAGGTGATTGTCGGTGATGAAGTGCAGGTTGCCTATCTTCACGTAATGGAGCGTGTCTTCCTGATGATAGCCTATGGTCTCTATGAACAGATGCTGGTCTTCAGGACCTTTTTTCTTCTGCACACGCCATTTAGCCTCTATGCCTGCCAGCCCTACGACGAAACGGTCTTGCCTGTCTCGGCTCAAGTCCAGTTTTTTCAGCGATACACTTTTTTCGTTATAGGTCAGCGCAATGTCGTTCAGACTGACACGCCGCAGGTCAATCTTCATCTGAGAGCCGCCTTGCGTCTTGTGAGGCTGGTCGCTCTTCAAGCTATCTATCACAAACTGGTAGTTGGCCGTCGAGTCGCCCTCTTCCTTAAACAGTTGGGCATGCAGTCCTTCTACGTCGGCATCGGCAATGTTCAACTCCCGCTTCAACAATGGCAACAGTTCCACGCCTACTACCATTCTGTCCATACTAAGCATGGGCCGTTGCTGCTGGTCGTCGATACGCACGCCATAGAGCCGCAGTCGCTGTTGTAAGACATCTACATTCACGTGTTCTATCGCAATACGAGTATTCAGTTTCTCCGACAGCATCACGGTGGCACGGTTCATCAGTTTGTTCTGCACGGTATCGCTGTTCAGCAGCACGGCAGCACCTACCAGCACCACGACAACTGTCGCCACGGTGCTGGCAAAAATCTTTAGCAACAGTCTGACACTTTTCTTCATCTACTTTTCATGCTCTTTGAAATTATTGGGTACAAAGATAGCAAAAAAAAATTCTTCGAAAGAAAAATAAGTAAGAAACAGCCTTTTTTTCTTGTTTTTAAGCCGATTGTCGCAGAATTTGTATACCTTTGCAACAATGAAAGCAATGATTTTCACCTCCATGCCCATGTTTGTATGCTTGTTTTGGAGCATCACACTTCTGCTTGGGTTGCTGCTTGAGCGTTTCGACCGCTCAAAGGCATATCTCCTTGTATTCATGCTTGCAGCCACCCTTCTCTACTGGGGGCACTGCGTTTTCTTCAACCACGTCACCTGGCTCATGCCTGTGGCCGACACGATCTATGCCACGTGCAACCTGGCCGTTTTTCCTCTTTTCTATCTCTATATCTGCAAGCTCACCTTGCGCACCCCACATCAACGACCGCAATGGCTCACGCTGCTGCCCACGATGGCTGGCGGCTTAACCATCGGCTGCATCTATCTGCTCATGAACGATAGCGAACAACAACAGTTCATCAGCATTTACCTGTATGGCGGCTCCCACAATGGCCTTGTGGGCTATGCGGCAAAGCAAGCCTACGTTCACGACGTGTGCAAGGCTCTCTTTGCCTTGCAGATTGTGCCCGTCTTCTTTCTGGGGCGACACCATCTGCAAGAGTTCGATACCATAGTGCGAAATGCCTACGCCGACACCGAGCGTAAGACGCTTGGCCCGCTGCACTGGCTACTTATGATCTTTGCCGTCTGCTCACTGTTCTCGTTTATAGCCAACCTGATAGGCCGACAAACATTTTCCGATTCTTATTGGCTGCTGGCCATTCCATCGCTACTGTTTTCCAGCGTTCTTTTTGTGCTGGGCTATTTAGGCTACCGACTGCAGTTTACCATAGCCGACATTGAGCACGATGAGCAGCTGGCCGACATACCCCAGCCAAAGCAGGAAGAAGTATCAGAACTTCGGCTGAGAATAGAACAGATCATGCAGTCGGAAAAGCTGTTCTTGCAGCCCAACCTGAAGATCGTAGACCTGGTACAGCGTCTGGGTTCCAACCGCAATTACGTCTATCAGGCCATCAACCGAGAGATGGGCCTGTCGTTTTCGGAATATGTAAACAAGTTGCGCATAAAATATGCAGCCGAGCTTCTCGCCCAACGGCCAGAGCTGAAACTGTCGGAAATAGCCGAGCAATCGGGCTTCACCAGCAGCACCTCGTTCTACCGCAACTTCAAGCTCTTTTGCGGTATGGGGCCGAAAGAGTATCAAAATAAGCTAAAAGGCAATGCACAAATTTTGCCATACCAGGAAAATTCAGTAACTTTGCCCTTGTTATGAACAATACATGCCGCAACATTCTCAAGTTTCTATTGCCACTCGCGCTGGGCGGGGCCATACTCTATTGGATGTATCGCGACTTCAACTTCCGCAGCATAGAGCATGTGCTTTTCCACGAGATGCACTGGACATGGATGCTCCTCTCATTTCCCTTTGGCATCTTGGCACAGGTGTTTCGTGGCCTGCGGTGGCGGCAGACACTGACACCCATAGGCGAGCACTCGCGAAAGAGCGTTGCCATCTATAGCATCTTCCTATCTTATGCCACGTCGCTGCTCATTCCGCGCATTGGCGAGTTTACCCGTTGCGGTGTGCTGAAACGGTGGGAAGGGGTCTCGTTCCCGAAAGCACTGGGAACGGTGGTCACCGAACGGGCCGTAGACACACTGGTAGTGCTACTCTACTCGGGCATCATACTGCTGCTGCAGATGAGCACCTTTGGCACCTTCTTCCGCAAGACAGGCACATCATTCGACTTCATACTCAACAGTTTCTCGCCCACGGGCTATATGGTCACTGCCATCTGCGGCCTTTCCGTGCTTCTTCTGCTTCACCTGCTGTTAAAGCGTCTTTCTATATATAACAAGGTAAAAATGACCCTCAGCGGCATTTGCGAGGGAGTGCTCTCACTGAGAAGGGTGAGCAACCTTCCACTGTATTTGTTTTTTTCTTTGGGCATTTGGGCGTGCTACTTTCTACACTTCTATCTCACGTTCTTCTGCTTCGACTTTACCGAGAACCTGGGAATGGGCTGTGCCCTCGTCTCGTTTGTAGTGGCCAACTTCGCAGTCATCGTGCCAACGCCCAACGGAGCCGGTCCTTGGCACTTCGCCATCAAGACCATGCTCATTCTATATGGCGTGAACGACGAGCAGGCCCTCTACTTCGTACTCATCGTCCACACCTTGCAAACTTTTCTTGTCATCTTGCTGGGAATCTTTGCCTGGCTACACTTAGCATTTATAAAACGTTTCACCCTAAAACAATAAACGATTATGTCTGAAATCAAAAACCTAAACCCACAGTGCATCTGGAAAAACTTCTACGCACTGACACAAGTGCCCCGCCCCAGCGGACACCTTGAGAAGATTCAGCAGTTCCTGCTCGACTTCGGCCAGCAGGCTGGCGTCACCGTGTTCAAAGACCCCGCCGGCAACATCGTCATGCGGAAACCCGCCTCGGCTGGCATGGAAAACCGTAAGGGCATCATTCTGCAGGCGCACATGGACATGGTGCCACAGAAGACCCCCGACTCGAACCATAACTTCGAGACCGACCCCATTGAGCCATGGATTGACGGTGAATGGGTGCGGGCACGCAACACCACACTGGGAGCCGACAACGGACTGGGCGTGGCCACTATCATGGCTATCATGGAGGACAAGACCCTGAAACATGGCCCCATCGACGCACTCATCACGGCCGACGAAGAAACGGGCATGTACGGTGCCAACGACCTGCCGGAAAACGAGTTGCAGGGCGACATCTTGCTGAACCTGGACAGCGAGACCTGGGGCAAGTTCGTCATCGGCTCGGCTGGAGGCATCGACGTCACTGCGACACTCGACTACAAAGAAGCCGAAACCGACCCGCAGGACGCTGCCGTGCGCGTTACGGTGAAAGGATTGCGCGGTGGCCACTCGGGACTCGAGATTCACGAGGGGAGGGCCAATGCCAACAAACTGCTGGTTCAGATGGTACGCGAGTTCATAGAGGAGTGCGAAGCACGCCTGGCTTCATGGCATGGCGGCAACATGCGCAATGCCATTCCCTTCAAGGCAGAGGCCGTGCTCACCCTGCCACGCGAGAATGTGGCTGCCCTACGCGAACTGGCTGCCGAGTGGCAAGACGACTTCCGCGACCAGTACAAGCAGATTGAGACGCTGGGCATCGAGGTGATCGTAGAAGACGTGGAAACACCTGCCGCCGAAGTGCCACAGGAGATTCAAGACAATCTGATCAATGCCATTCATGGTTGCCACAACGGGGTCATACGCATGATTCCAAGCTATCCCGACGTGGTAGAGACATCAAGCAACCTGGCCATCATCGACATCGAGAGTGGCCATGCGGCACTGAAGATTCTGGCACGCAGCAGCCGAGAGGACATGAAGGAGTATTGCGTCAACACACTCGAAAGTGTGTTCAACATGGCGGGCATGAAGGTTGAGACCGCCGGATCGTATGGAGGATGGGATCCCAATCCCGACAGCGAGACGCTGCAGCTGCTCATGAAAGAATACAAAGAACTGTTCTCGCAGGATGCCATCATACAGGTGGATCATGCAGGTCTGGAATGCTCGGTCATCTTGGGCAAATATCCACATCTCGATGTGGTCAGCCTCGGTCCCACTATGAAGAGTCCGCACACCACCACCGAGCGTGCTCTTATTGCAACCGTTGAGCCCTTCTGGCAACTGATAAAAAAGACGCTCGAAGACGTGCCTCAGAAGTGAAGCATGAAGCGTGAACAATCGAAATAAAACTACTGCCGCCCACCCATACGCATGGCTGGGCGGCAGTAGTTTTTCCTACCCTGCAATTCAGTATGGATTAGGTAGCAATCCAGGCTGTTTTAGGATGCAATTCAGGCTGGATTGCAATTCAATCCAGTCTGTTTTAGAGTGCAATTCAGGCTGGATTACACCATAATACAGCATTATAATGCGCAGATGAGTTCTGCATGCAATGCCGATAGGCTTCCGACGTTTGAAAAACTCGTTGGTAATAAAAACAACTGATTGTTTAACATGCAGGGAGCAGATGTTGGCATCTGCTCCCTATATGCTCCCACATAACTACTTGATAATCAGAAACTGTTGCAGATATGCATATATTTAGCAGAAAATTAACAACTCAATGATAAAGCTGAAATTGAGCGAATGGAATGCGTGAAACTTCATTTTAGTCAGCTATTTAAGATACACGAGCACACGTGTTTGGCGAAGTTCTCGTGAATGTTGTTTGTGTATCGCTATTAATCGATGTAATCGACCTTTATCACGATAACACGTATATTCTGGTCATCACCGTCGTTGTTCACCTTGGCTATATGCCAGTCGCAAGGAAAGAAGATGAAAAATTCGTCGGGGCGTGAGTCATAGAACCGAACCAGCCCGGGATCGTAGTGATAGTGTATCACGTCGGGCTTATATTTATCCTTGGGCTTACTGGTGATGTGGTCTATGATGCCAAAGCGCTCTACGCCTTTTACCACATATTGAAAGTCGATGTGATGATAGTGACTTTCGCTGTTTCGTTTCTCCAACGGTCCGTTCTGAGAGTCTTCAACACTGGCAACCAGCGAAGTGCCTTCGATGGGATGTCTGCCCGCAGGAATGGCCAGCAGGTCGGTTTCAGCGAGCCAGCGAAACAAGGCTTGCCACTGAGCAGGATTCTTCTTGTACTGCTCGTAAAACTCGGTGGCATTGACCGAATAGTGTGGTCTGGCTTTCGTGAAGCCGTTGCGCCAATCGCCAGATGCAAGCCAGCTTTTTGAGACTTTTACCAGTTTGCGGTCGCGATATTCGTGCGTGTAATAGCCCCGTTGGGCAAAAGTTGCCAGCGACAATGCCAGCATCAAAAGTGTCAGTAGTTGTTTTTTCATCGTTCTTATCTGTTTTTATGATTCATGAACCACGTGTGCGTGTAAGTAGCATAAAGTAGCAGGGCCGCCGCGTAAAGCATCAATGCTACCATGAGCAGGGCAGAACGCTGGTCTTCAAACAGGGTATAGCCAAGCCCCAGGCCAATTGCCAAGCCACTCTCCCACCCTAACAAAAACGTGCTCTGCGCCGTTCCACGCTGGCAATGACGACTAAGCTTAATGAGGAACAACAGGAAGCGCGAGCCCGTCAGGCCGAGGCCCAGTCCCAACAAGGGTGACAACAATGGCGATACAGGCTGAAAAAGCAGAATGAGCACCGATGCCAGCATGAGCAACAGCCCCGAGACCACCTCGCTCTTCAAGTCGGCATCGCTAAAGACAAAGCGCTGCGCAAGCAAGGCAAGAAGGAAGCCTATCATGAGCAAGCCATAGAAATCGGGCGTGAGCTGTAGCGAAAGAAGAAGTCCAAGGCCTACGGTCACGAACATTAAATTAAGATATAACGGCAGGCTCGACGAAAGAAAGAAACGGTCGAGGCTCAACACTCGCACACGGCTGGCAGGCACCCTGAACGGAAAATGGACCATGAGCACAAGCAGTATAGTGACAGCCAGAGAACCTACGGACACAAGGGCTATGGCGCCGTAGCCCGACTGAGGATACAGCAGCAAACCCAACATCGGGCCAAGGGAAAGGGCAAAACGCCCAAACCAAGTAGCAGAATGATTCGCCTCGGTACGCAGAAACGACTCGCACGTTTCAATCGTCAGTGTAGAGGCAAGTACCATTTGGGCCAGTCCAAAGGCTACGCCTTGTAATAGCCGTAGCAACACCACTGTCCACGCATCCATGCCGTGCACGTAATAAGGCACGGTGATGGTAAGTGCGAGCATGATTACAGCCCAAATACAAACCATGTTGCGCCGATAGTGCTGCACCAAATATGAGCAGAAAGGCCCGGGCATAAAAAGTCCGATTGCAAAAGCACTCATGGCCCACCCCGTCTCTTGAGCAGAAAGGCCTTCAACATACTGCATCCACAATGGCAATGTGGGTATAAGAATAGTGGCCGATAGCGAAAGCAAAAGATTTGCTATCGCCATCAGCCAGAATCCTCTGTTCCACAGATGGATATGTATTGGTGCGTTTTGCGTATTCATGGGTCAATAAGACTCGCTTTCGTTGGGGAAATCGCCACTCTTCACATCGGTCACATACCGACCTATTGCGTCGGTCATCACACTGTTCAGGTCGGCATAACGGCGCAAGAAGCGAGGCGAAAATCCTTGTGTCATGCCCAGCATATCGGCTATCACCAACACCTGGCCGTCGCACTTGCCGCCGGCACCTATGCCAATGGTGGGGATGCCAATCTCGTTTGTAACCTTTTCGGCCAGCGCTGCGGGAACCTTCTCGAGCGTAATGCCAAAACATCCCACCTCGGCCAAAGCATGGGCATCGCTAAGAAGTTTCTCAGCCTCTTTCTCTTCTTTGGCCCTTACGGCATAAGTGCCAAACTTGTTGATACTTTGAGGAGTCAGTCCAAGATGCCCCATCACTGGTATGCCAGCATCAAGAATACCTTTTATAGTATCCAAGATTTCAACACCTCCCTCCATCTTCAGCGCATCGCAACCGCTTTCCTTCATAATGCGAATGGCATTGGTCACACCGTCGTGAACTCCAGTCTGGTAACTGCCGAAAGGCATGTCGCATATCACAAGGGCACGCTTCACAGCATTGGCTACCGATCGGGCATGGTAAATCATCTGATCTACAGTCATGGGGAGCGTGGTTTGGTTTCCTACCATCACATTTGAAGCCGAGTCGCCAATCAGGATGCCATCGACACCAGCACGGTCGACGATGCCCGCAGTCGTAAAATCGTAAGAGGTGAGCACCGATATCTTCTCACCTTTTTGTTTCATTTCAATAAATCGATGGGTTGTTACTTTACGCGTGTCACTAACTAAATAGCCTGCCATAGTTCATTTAAGTTTTTATTATTCATATTTTTATAATCTACTATCTGACAATCAGATAAGCCTCTGATGCTTTCGGCACTATTGGTGGTTGCAAGTCCTACGACGTACATGCCTGCCGCACGACCAGCACGCAACCCGTTGAAGCTGTCTTCGAACACTACGCAACACTCAGGCGAAACCCCAAAACGAGCTGCCGCCCGCAGATAGCAATCGGGCGAAGGCTTGCTTTCTGCAAAGTCTTCGCTGGTGAGAATAGCATCGAATATATCGTAGAATTCGGGATGAGCCCGATAGACGCTCTGCATCTTGTTTTGGTTGGAACTGGTCACGACAGCCGTTTTCACCCCGTTCCGGCGGAGGTCATCGATAAACATTTCAAAACCAGCTATGTAATCGAAACGCATTTGAGCTTCAAATTCGTTTAGACTACGGGTTACCTCGGCACGGGCATCCGCAAGAGAACCGGCCCACCACCTTTCGTAAATCTGCGAGAGCGTCTGCCCCTTAATTTCATATTCCAAACCAGGATGGCCGGGATGGTATTTTCGGCACTGTGCTCCCCAGAACATGGTGTACTGACGCTCTGTGTCGAAAACGACACCGTCGAGGTCGAACAAGGCTGCTTTCAATGCTTTCATTATTCAAGATACGTTAAATTGGGTGCAAAGGTAATCATTTTCAATTGAAGCAAAGCGAAAATTACAGATTTAACACCGATTAACGCAACAGAAAGCCAACCTGCTTCTTTCGTTACATTTTTTATTTGTACCTTTGCACCCCACAAGAGAAAGCTATTTAAAATAGGTATGGAAATTGCAAGTAAATACGACCCTAAAGAGGTCGAAGGTAAATGGTATCAGTACTGGCTGGATAACAAACTATTCAGCTCGAAGCCTGATGGTCGCGAACCCTACACAATCGTAATTCCCCCCCCCAACGTGACGGGCGTGCTCCACATGGGCCACATGCTCAACAACACTATCCAAGACATCTTGGTGCGTCGTGCACGTATGGAGGGCAAGAACGCATGCTGGGTGCCCGGCACCGACCACGCCTCGATAGCCACTGAGGCCAAGGTGGTGAAGAAACTGGCTGCCGAGGGCATCAAGAAGCACGACCTGACACGTGAGCAGTTCCTGAAGCATGCATGGGACTGGACCGACGAGCACGGCGGCATCATCTTGAAGCAGTTAAGGCGTCTGGGTGCTTCGTGCGACTGGGACCGCACGGCGTTCACTATGGACGAGAAACGCTCCAAGAGCGTCATTAAGGTTTTTGTAGACCTCTACCGCAAGGGTTACATCTACCGTGGCCTGCGCATGGTAAACTGGGATCCAAAAGCCCTCACCGCCTTAAGCGACGAAGAGGTGGTCTACAAGGAAGAGCAATCGAAGCTGTACTACCTGAAATACTATGTAGCCACAGAAAGCGAAGCCGTCTCTGTGGGCAGCGATTCTATCGCTGCAGAAGGCAACGTCATTCATCACGACGAGCGCGGATACTATGCTGTAGTAGCCACCACACGCCCGGAAACCATCATGGGCGATACGGCTATGTGCATCAACCCCAAAGACCCAAAGAACCAATGGCTCAGAGGCAAGAAGGTTATCGTGCCGCTCGTGAACCGGGAGATTCCCGTCATTGAAGACCGCTACGTGGAGATAGAATTCGGCACAGGCTGCCTAAAGGTTACGCCTGCCCACGATAAGAATGATAACATGCTGGGCAAGACCCACAACCTCGAGACTATCGACATCTTCAATCCCGATGGCACCATTAGCGACCAGAGCACGCTCTATGTTGGGATGGACCGCTTCGAATGCCGCCGACAGATAGCCAAGGACCTGGAGGCTGCCGGACTGATGGAAAAGGTAGAAGACTATACTAACAAGGTGGGATACTCTGAGCGCAACCCCGATACAGCCATCGAGCCACGCCTGTCGCTACAGTGGTTCCTCAAGATGCAGCACTTTGCCGACATAGCCCTGCCGCCCGTGCTCAACGGCGAAATGCACTTCTACCCACAGAAGTACGTCAATACCTACAAGAACTGGCTGGAGAATATTCAAGATTGGTGCATCAGCCGCCAACTGTGGTGGGGTCATCGCATACCCGCCTATTACTACCCCACCAGCGATTCTGCCACCGAAGAAAAATTCGTCGTGGCAGAGACCGCAGAGGAAGCCCTCGAGCTGGCACGCAAGGAGAGCGGTAACCAGAGCCTACAACTCAGCGATTTAGTACAGGACGAGGATGCTCTCGACACATGGTTCTCTTCGTGGCTCTGGCCCTTATCGCTCTTTGATGGCATCAACAACCCCGGCAACGACGAGATAAAGTACTACTACCCTACCAGCGACCTGGTGACTGGTCCCGACATCATATTTTTCTGGGTGGCACGCATGATTATGGCTGGTGAGGAGTATATGGGCAAATTCCCATTCAAGAACGTATACTTCACTGGCATTGTGCGCGACAAATTAGGACGTAAGATGTCGAAATCGCTCGGCAACAGCCCCGACCCTATCGAACTGATTGAAAAATTCGGTGCTGATGGTGTGCGAATGGGCATGATGCTTTCAGCTCCTGCCGGCAACGACATACTCTTCGATGAGGCTCTCTGCGAACAAGGCCGCAACTTCAACAACAAGATTTGGAATGCATTCCGGCTGGTGAAAGGCTGGCAGGTAAGCGAAGCCGCCCCTGTGGACAGCGATTCTTTCGCTGCCAATCGCCTTGCCATCGCATGGATGGATGCGAAACTGCGCACCGCCAATGCCGAGATGCAGGATCACTTCTCGAAATATCGCATCAGCGATGCCTTGATGACGGTCTACAAGCTCTTCTGGGACGAGTTCTCCAGCTGGTATCTTGAAATGGTGAAACCCGCTTTCGGACAGCCCATCGACAAAGAGACATACGAGGCTACGCTCCGCTTTTTCGAGACACTGCTCAAGATGCTCCACCCCTTCATGCCCTTCATCACCGAGGAACTGTGGCAGGCTCTCTACGACCGCAAGCCAGGTGAGAGTATTATGCGTGACCGACTCGTACTCGATGGCACAACCATCGAAGACGAACAGCTCATCGCAGACATCGAGAATGTGAAGCTGATTGTGTCTGGTGTACGCACAGTGCGCTCGTTGAAGAATATCGCCCCGAAAGAAAAACTTCAGTTGCAAGTCGTAACAGCCAACCACTTTGAGCGTTACAACGCCATTATCGTAAAGATGGCTAATCTCGAGAACATCTGTGTCGTGGAGACGAAAGATGCTACGGCCAGTGCCTTCATGGTCGGCACCGATGAGTTTGCAGTGCCACTGGGAGCGCTCATCAATATCGAGGAAGAAATCAAGAAGATGGAGGCGCAGATTCAACATCTGGAGGGCTTCCTAAATGGAGTGAAGAAGAAGCTAAGCAACGAGCGCTTCGTGCAGAATGCCCCTGAGGCCGTGGTAGCCATGGAGCATAAGAAACAAGCCGATGCCGAAGAAAAGATTGCCACGCTGAAAGAAAGCATAAAAGCACTAACTCAAAAATAAGTAAGCTATGGATTCGATACAATGGCTCATTAATCTTTTCACCAACACCGAGTCGGTGGCTCATATAGCACTGCTCTATGCCATCGTGATTGCCGTTGGTGTCTATCTTGGCAAAATTAAGTTCTTTGGCATCTCTCTCGGCGTGACCTTCGTGCTCTTTGCGGGCATCATGGCAGGCCACTTCGGATTTACCGCCCCCACCCCAATCCTTACCTTCATTCAAGACTTCGGACTCATCTTGTTTGTCTTTATGATCGGTTTGCAGGTGGGCCCTGGCTTCTTCGAAAGTTTTGGCACGGCTGGCATAAAGCTCAACGGACTTGCCACGGCGATGATTCTGCTCAATATCCTCGTCATGTTCGGGTGTTACTACATTTTTTTCGATACCACCAACCCAATGAACCTGCCCATGATGGTGGGTACGCTCTATGGTGCCGTGACCAACACCCCTGGTCTGGGTGCTGCCAACGAGGCACTCACATCGCTCTTTGGTCCCGGTGCGCCACAAATCGCCTCGGCCTATGCCTGTGCCTATCCGCTCGGCGTGCTGGGCATCATAGGTGCCATCATTCTTATTCGCATCATCTGCAATGTGAAATTCGATGAGGAAGAACAGGCTTTGAGCGAGCAGAGCGGTGCCAAGGCTAATCAGAAACCCCACCACATGCACTTGCAGGTGACCAATAAGTATTTGGAGGGAAAAACGCTTTTGCAGGTACACAATTTCCTTAACCGTGATTTCGTGGTTTCACGCATTTTGCATGAAGGCCACGTGTCGATTCCCAATCGCGATACAATCTTCCACATGGGCGACCAGATGTACATTGTATGTGCTGAAGCCGACTATGAGGCCATTGTAGCCTTCATAGGTCCGGTGATTGAGGTTGACTGGGCGCAGCAGGATCAGCCGATAGCGTCGAAACGCATTGTAGTCACCAACCCGCGCATTAACGGAAAATCGTTTGGCGAAATGCACTTTTCGAGCGTATACGGCGTAAACGTTACTCGTGTGACCCGTCATGGAATGGACATCTTTGCATCTCCTTCGTTGCCTTTGCAGGTTGGCGACCGCATCATGGTTGTTGGCCCCGAAGATGCCGTTGACAATGTTGCTCACAAGATGGGAAACTCTATCAAGCGTCTCGATGCACCGAATATTGCCACCATCTTCGTTGGTATCTTTGTTGGCATCATCTTCGGATCGCTGCCCTTCATTCCCGGCATGCCGCTTATGAAGCTGGGTATCGCCGGCGGTCCGCTGATTATCGCCATACTTATCGGCCGTTACGGCTACAAAGTGAAGCTTGTCACCTACACAACTACTTCAGCCAACATGATGCTACGCGAAATTGGCTTGGTATTGTTTCTGGCTTCGGTGGGTATTAAGGCAGGTGCAGGATTCTTCGAAACAGTCATGGAGGGCGATGGAATGCTCTATGTGCTTACGGGCTTCCTCATCACGATTATACCTATTTTAATAGTAGGCCCCATCGCACGTCTGAAGTTCAAGTTCAACTACTTCACCATTGCGGGTATGATTTCCGGCACATACACCGACCCTCCCGCATTGGCATATTCAAACAGCATCTGCTCGAAGGAGGCTCCTGCCGTAGGCTACTCTACGGTCTATCCTTTATCGATGTTCTTGCGCATCCTCACAGCTCAGCTCATCGTACTCTTCTTCTGTGGATAAAGTTAATCTCATTATCTAAATAATAATACACGTATACAACAATGAACCAACTAAGACTCCTGCTGGGGGGACTGTTGATTGCCTGCTCAAGCACGATGTTCGGCCAAGGTGCCAAGAACATCGTGCTGAGCGAGGTATTGACCAACAACACCTCCAGCATTCAGGACGAGTATGGTCGGCATGAGGCATGGATAGAACTGGCCAACACATCGTTCTCCAGCTACAACGTGCGCGGTATGTACATCACTACCGACCGTTCCGTACTCGACAAGCAGATGAGTGCTCCGGAACGCATCAAGCGTATGAGCATCATTCCCAGTGGCGATGACCGTACTCAAATGGGCGCACGCAAGCATCTGGTATTATTCTGCAACTCTAACCCTGCGCAAGGAAAGTTGCATCTCTCTGTCCCGGTTTCTATTTCGGAACCAGTGTGGATTGCTCTTTACAATGGCAACGGAGTAGAATTAATCGACTCTGTTACGGTGCCTGCTCTGAACGCCGACCAGTCGTATGCCCGTACCAAGCAGGGCTGGAGCGTAAAGAAGGCGGAAAACGTCACCCCTGGCATCGACAATTTCACTGAGGCATCAGAATCGAAAGTGACCAAGTTCAAACGCGAAGACCCTTATGGCTTTGCCATGTCTATCATGGCTATGGGTATCGTGTTTTTCTGCTTGGCCCTGCTATGGGTGTTCTTCACGCTCTTTGGCATGGTGATGCGCCATGCAGAGACTGCGAAGAAAGTGGCGAATGCACAACCTATCAAGCCCATCACCAAGACAGTGGAAAAAACCATCGAAATCGGACATAAGACGAGCAATGCCCTACAAGAGGGCTTCGACAAGAAGGGCATTGACATGGAGGTCTACATGGCCGTCATCGGCATGGCCTTACGCCAATACGAAGACGATGTTCACGATGTAGAAAGCGGTATCATTACCATTAAGCCAAAAGAAACAGGATGGGATGACGAATACTCGCAGATGACGCATCTGCACGATCCCTTCCTCCCGTCGAATCATAATGCCCCAACTATTCCAACAACCCCAGAACTTCACTAAACAGTCATGAACAAGTATCAATATAAAGTAAAAGGCATCGACTACGAAGTAGAGATAGCCGAAGTAGAAGGCAACATAGCCAAGGTAAACGTAAATGGCATTCCTTTTGAAATAGAGTTACAGAAACCCATCAATGCTGCTAAGCACCCCACGATGACGGCTCCGAAAGTACAGCCTCCCAAGCCAGTAGACACTGCCCCCGCCCCCGCTGCTGCCCCCCAGGCACAGCCAACAGCTCCTGCCGGAGCAGGCAACCCAGTAAAGGCCCCACTGCCGGGTACCATCTCAGATGTAAAGGTACAGGTAGGACAGCAGGTCAATGTTGGCGATACGCTGCTTGTGCTTGAGGCAATGAAAATGCAGAACAACATTGAGTCTGAATATGCTGGACAGGTAACCTCTGTCGTTGTGAAACAAGGCGATACGGTGATGGAAGGTGCTGTGCTGTTGACCATCGCATAATGAATAATGCTTAATTCCCAGATGCAAAGTTATGTTTGAATTTATAGCACAAAATTTCAATGAGTTCCTTACCTACACAGGCTTTGCCAATGCAGAAGTAGGCAACCTCATTATGATTGTGGTCGGAGCATTCTTCATCTATCTGGCCATCAAGAAAGACTTCGAGCCACTGCTGCTCGTTCCCATTGGTCTTGGCATCA
>CAMJLB010000032.1 GCA_946406555.1 uncultured Prevotellaceae bacterium
CACTTTTGGGTGCATTGTATATATACCGTCTGAGGGTATCGAATCTGTTCGTTCTATTGAGAAGGCACTTCCTACGGCCTAAATGTCGGAACGGGCTGAAGGAGATACCCTCGTTCTTTTCTGGTATGTAGTCAAACAAGACGGGCAATCATATAAAAGTCTGCTTATTGTGGGTATCTGTAGGCGCATGACATAAGAGATACATGGACAATCTGCATTTATACCACGTGTTGGAAGGGGCACTTAGAATGGAAGATCAATTCTGTGCCGCTGATGGGCAATTGATAAAGAACAGTATCGTTGAAGCAGCACTTTCACTTCAACCGAATTTGATAAGACTACTACTGGCTAACGAAGAACTCGCTGCTTGTTTTTTTACTGATGTAGAAGGCGTGAAGGTTTTTGACAAAGTGAAGTTCCAACGCTTCGTGATGAACAAGTCTTTCTTGGCTGACAGCTATACCTCATATAAGAATAAAATTGGGCTTACAGATGAGGATGGTAGATACGTTAGTGAGAGCCGTGAGGTGGTTCTTTCCTGGCCATACAAAGATTGCATGCTTGAAGGAGGACAGACAAAAGAAGATGCCAGGCGTGACGAAATCTTCTGGAGCGAAATACTTGCACCTGATGCCATCAATCGACTGACTGAGCCTAAGGTTTTTACGGAATTCAAGAGGTTTGATAAGGATGGAGAGCATGATGTAGAACATTTGCTCTCTACTGACAATCTTATCATCAAAGGGAATAATCTTCTGGCCCTCTATTCTCTCCGCAAAAAATTTGCTGGTAGAATAAAACTGATATACATAGATCCTCCATATTATTTTGTAGCAAATAAGAAGGAGGATACCTTTAACTACAATTCGAACTTCAAACTTTCCACTTGGTGTACTTTTATGAAGAACCGATTGGAGATAGCCAGAGAATTACTTAGTGACGATGGGGCCATCTTTGTGCAAATCAGCGATGACGGCGTTGGTGAACTGCATCTCATTTTGAAAGATGTATTCAATAATGATGGAGAGAACAATTTCATTAACAAGATAACTGTCAAGACAAAATCGCCTTCAGGATTTGCCAGTGTGAATCCTGGAGTTTTTGAGACGGCAGAATATATTCTTGCTTTTGCAAAGCACAAGTCTCAATGGAAATTCAATCAGCAGTATGTGAAATCAGAATATGATGCAAACTATGCATTTTATATAACCAACCCAGACCAGCCTTGCTCTGATTGGGTGTTTGAAAGAGTTGATTCTCTTGTTGCAAAGGAACTGGGATATTCTGACAAAAAAGCAGCTCTAAAGAAAGTCAACGAGCATCTTTTCATGCAACTCGTAGGTGATTTTGCCTTGAAGAATAAAGAACGTGTATTCCGTTTGACAGCAATTAATGATGATGCAGCAGCTGAAGCCGTAGCTCTAAGAGAACAATCGCGATTAAACCCTGAGGCTATCTATAGCCTTGAAAGGCCAAACAATTACACCTTGTATGTAACGAAAGCGCAAGAAATCGCATTCTATTCAAAGAAAGTTAGAGAAATAGACGGTGAGACAACTCCTAGCATGCAATTAACGAACATGTGGACGGATATTTCATATGAAGGTATTGCAAAAGAAGGGGGTGTGAAGTTAAAAGGTGGCAAGAAGCCAGAAAGGTTGATTAGAAGAATCATAAACATGGCATCCAATCCTGGCGATATTGTTTTGGATTTCTTTTCTGGTAGCGGGACTACAGCTTCTGTAGCATACAAAATGGGGCGTCAGTTTATAACTTGCGATCAGCTTGACTCTCAAATAGGAATGTCCATGAAACGCCTAAAGAATGTTTCTGTTGGCGAACAATCGGGAATCAGCAAACTTGTCAACTGGCAAGGTGGCGGTTCTTTCATTTATTGTGAGTTAGCCAAAGCAAATGATATATTTGTGGACATGATACAGACTGCAACTATTACTGATGAGTTGAAGACAATTTGGACGCAAATGAAGGAAACCGGATATCTCAGTTACAAGATAAATATTGCTACAATCGATGCTAATGCTTCTGACTTTGAAGCTCTCTCTATTGAAGACCAGAAGCGTTTCCTTATAGAGTGCCTTGACAAGAACATGCTCTACGTACCCTTCAGCGATATTGATAGTGAGGAATATGCTATCAGCGAAGAGGACAAGCGTTTAACTCGTGAATTCTACAAAAAGGCATAACGATGGCAATAAAGGAATTGTTCTACAATGGGCTGATGAATGGTACGATAAATCGCGTACCACTGCCCGACTATTTTGAAACGAGTCTTTCAAGAAAACTCAGGCCATATCAAGTAGAGTGTTTTCGGAACTTCTTGATGTATATTGCTAACGACTTCGATGGCAAGCAGGCTCGCCCTCATCTGCTGTTTCACATGGCAACAGGTTCTGGCAAAACATTGATAATGGCTGGTGCAATGCTTTATCTCTACGAACAGGGTTACCGCAACTTTCTGTTCTTTGTAGATAGCACTAATATCGTAGAGAAAACAAAGGATAACTTTCTCAACGCTGCATCAAGTAAATATCTCTTTGCACCACAGATAGCAATCAATGGGAATCGGGTGGAAATCAGGAATGTTGACAACTTCCAGGGTGCGGCAACAGACTGTATAAACCTCTGTCTTTGCACTATTCAAGGGCTTCACTCAGACTTGAACTCTGAAAAGGAGAATGCGCTGACTTATGATGATTTCACAGACCAGCCTGTTGTCTTGATTTCAGATGAAGCTCACCACATGAATGCCTGGACCAAACGCGGTTTTAAGACGAAAGAAGAGGAACAGCACATCAAGAACTGGGAGCAGACTATAACGAACATTTTCAACAAGGATAACGGTGCTTTGCCCAACATCTTGCTGGAGTTTACTGCTACTGCTGATCTTTCAGATTCTGCCATTGCCCAGAAATACGAAGATAAAATCATCTTTGACTACCAACTCAAGAAGTTTCGCGAGGACCGATACTCGAAAGATGTGGAGGTGGTAGAGACCGACCTCGCCCCACTTGACAGAGCGCTTCAGGCAATGATTCTAAGTCAGTATAAGCGTAAATTGTTTGCTAGCATAAGGCTGAACATCAAGCCCGTTGTGCTATTGAAATCCAAGACCATCCCAGACAACAAAGAAATATATACTGAGTTCATAAGTGCCGTTTCAAGGCTTGACATAAACGGAGTGAATAGGATATGGGAAAGGGCAAAGGATGATTTGAAGGCAGCTTTTGACTACTTTGACGCACATGCCATCTCTGCTGAGAATTTGATACTTGAGCTAAAAGAGGAATTCGCAGAAGAACGTCTCCTACTTGTAGATGGGAATAACATTTCTGCGGAAAAGCAACAATTGCTCAATACGCTTGAAGACCCATCGAATGGTATCCGTGCTATCTTTGCCGTAGATATGCTCAACGAAGGCTGGGATGTGCTGAACCTGTATGATATTGTCAGACTATATGATTCACGTGTAGTGGAGAACGGAAAACCGGGCAAAACGACTATTCAGGAAGCCCAGTTGATAGGGCGTGGAGCACGATATATGCCTTTCGCCGACCCTAGCCATCCTGAGTTTGAAACCGACAAACGAAAATACGACGGCGACGCATCGAATCCGTTTCGCGTGATAGAGAAACTGCATTATCATAGTGCCCACAATCCACGTTATATTCAGGAACTCAAGACTGTACTCAGAGAGAAAGGAATCATACCCGAATCAAGAGTGCAACTCGACCTTTTCCTGAAAGACGATTTCAAGGGAAGTCGCCTTTACCAAAAAGGTATCGTGTTTACCAACGAACGAAAACCGCTCGCACAATTGGAAGACGATGGAACCATAGGCTGTGCCATACTGAAAAAGATATTCAAGGTAGTTATGCCTACAGGTAAGATGCGTTCTGGTCTTATCTTTGGCGATGCTGCACCCAGTGAAGTACTGACGAGTGTCATCATTAGCATAAAACTAGAAGAATTGGGCAAGCATATTATACGAACGGCTCTAAACAGTTTTTCAACATACAATTTCAATTCGCTGAAACAACTCTATCCGCAACTCAAGTCGTGTAAGGAGTTTATCGAGAGAGACAACTATCTGGCAAAACTTGCAGTCAAAGTGAACGGTAGCCAAACATCGCTTGCAGGCTACACACAGGAAGACAAGCTGTATATTGCCAGAATGGTGCTGAAAGAGTTGGAACCCATGCTACGGACCAGAGGCAGAAGTTATCGGGGAACAAAAGAATTCAAGCCATCAGAGTTCAACACGATATTCAGAGACAAGATATCGCTGAACATCTCGATACCGGCCAATGGAAATCAAGAGTTCGGAAAATCGATGAAGACACCGAGCAATCCAGAATATGCACTCGACCTGCTGAAAGTCAAATGGTATGCCTATAATGACAACTACGGCACATCCGAGGAGAAGGCTCTTGTCAAATATATCGAGAGCAAGATGAAGAAGTTCGAAGAGAAGTACGACGAGATATATCTTGTGCGCAATGAAAAGGACTTGAGGATATATGACTTCGCAGAAGGCCGTCCTTTTGAGCCAGACTTTGTCCTGTTCCTCCGCGTAAAAGGTTCGAAAGACAAGTATGACAACCTTCAACTCTTCATAGAACCCAAGGGAGATCATCTGCTTGTAACTGACAAATGGAAAAATGATTTCTTGAAGCAGATAAAGGCGATGGCAGAAATATCCTGGTGTACCCAAAACGATGATTTCTGTGTTTGGGGGGTTCCTTTCTTCAATGAAAAGACGAACACAGATTTCGTGGCGACTATGGATGATGAAGTTTTAGGATATATAGACCGAGAATCCGAGGCCCAAGAAGACAAGCCCCAAGAAGACAAGGGGACGCTGACCATACCAATCTACAACGAATATCACGATGGTTGCTTACCGCTTTATTCGTTCCATGTAGCCTGCGGAATCAATGAAGAGCAGGCTAATCCCAAGGAAGATGCAGGCAGATGGGTAGACGTGTCCGGGAATGGATTTACCCCCGACCCTCAGAAGTATTTTGTAGTCTATGCCAAGGGCAACTCAATGGTTCCCAAAATTCACGATGGCGACTTGTGTGTTTTTGAATGGGGCAGATATTATGGTGGGTCTCGTAACGGGGAGATTGTCTTAGCCAGAACACCTGCAGACGACAATGACTATCAAGGCAAGTTTACCATCAAGAAATATACCAGTGAATGGGCATATAATGAGGATGGAGAGAAGGAACATAGTAAGATAGAGTTGCTACCTCTAAATACTGACGGGTTCGAACCGATACTATTGGACAAGGATGAGCCTGAACGTCATTATATCGTTGGCATATTCAAAACTGTCATTAAGAAAGAAAGACAATAACGGCAGAGGCATAGCTCAGGCAAGCCCTTGGCAAATTCTACCCAAAGCACTGATTCTGGCGGCCCCGAAGCGAAGCAAAAATAACAGATTGCGATTGGCTGACACACATGCATTTTCGATAGTGCGCCTGTATCCGTACGATTATCTTGTACGTTCTTTTGTGGTTTAAGGGAAAAAGAGTAGTTTTGCAGTCGGCAAGCAAGTAAGCCGTTATCTCATAGGATTCACAGTCCAGCTCAAAGTATGGCTCTGCGTGCCTGTGGAACGAAGATTGGCCGTTGGATGCCGTATGGAAGAATACCCATTCCTGAGGCCGCAGGCTTGCCTTAACTTACAAAACCACTCATGAAACTATGGCAAAAGTAGCAAGAAAAATTATTAATTGAGAATTGAGAATTATGATTACCTCTTTCGCCTGCAACAGCCACTCAGCTTCGGGGCAGCAAGACTAATCATAATTCTCAATTCTCAATTCATAATTCATAATTCATAATGCAGGTTATAGCAATTTTACATATTTTTTCACCAATCTGTAAACAAAGAGCAATAAATTGCATATAAACCGTAACTTTTCGTTCATTTTGTTTGCGTTTTACAAAAGTATTGATTATTTTTGCAGCCGTTAATATTTTATAACAAAACGCAAGACAACTGCCAGCAACTATTGTTTTAGGATAAAGAAACCCTATTAAATACAAATAAATGTAATAAAAACGAGAGAGATTTTTATGGAAAAAAGACTCATGACATTGTTGATGATGCTTTTCCTTTTGTTGGGGGGGGCATTTTCACAGACTAAGGTCAATGGTACCGTGGTGTCTCAGGAAGACGGTCAGCCCGTGGTAGGCGCTACCGTGCTGGTGGTAGGCACCCAGGAGGGTACAGTAACCAACGCGAAGGGCCAGTTCTCGCTGACCTGCCCGCAGGGCAAGAACACCCTGCGCATCAGCTATGTGGGCATGGAGCCGCTCGAGGTGAGCGCCCGGCCCAACATGCGCATCGTGCTCACCAACGACCAGGCTGCCCTCGACGAGGTGATCGTGGTGGCCTACGGCACGGCGAAGAAAGGCACCTTCACCGGATCGGCCACCACGATGAAGGCCGACAAGCTGGAGAAGCTGCAGGTGAGCGACGTGACGCGCGCTCTCAGCGGCCAGGTGGCCGGCGTACAGGTAATAAGCTACAACGGCCAGCCCGGCACGTCGGCCAGTATACGCGTGCGCGGCGTGAGCTCCATCAACGGCAGCAACGCCCCGCTCTATGTCGTCGACGGCGTGCCCTTCGACGGCGACCTCAGCTCCATACCCTCGGCCGACATTGCCGACGTGACGGTGCTGAAGGATGCCGCGTCGACCTCGCTCTACGGCGCGCGCGGCGCCAACGGCATCGTGATGATCACCACCAAGAAGGGCAACATGGGCAAGCCCGTGATCAGCGTCAACGCCAAGTGGGGTGCCAACAGCCGCGCCGTGCCCACCTACGACGTGATAAAGAACCCCGCACAGTATCTGGAGCTGGAGTATGCCTCGATCTACAACTATGCCACGACCAACCTGAAATACGACCCGATGGCCGCCCAGCAGTATGCCAACGCCACGCTCGTGACCAATGCCGGCGGTGGCAACGGCTACCAGATATACACCGTGCCCGACGGACAGTACATGTTTGGCACCGACGGCAAGCTGAACCCAAACGCCACGCTGGGCTACTCGAACGGAAAATACTACTACACGCCCGACGACTGGGAAGACCTCATCATCAAGAACGGCTTCCGACAGGAGTACGAGGCCAGCATGTCGGGTGCCACTGAGAACAACAACTACTACCTGAGCTACAGCTATCTCGACGACGGGGGCATCGTAGACGGTTCGAAGTTCGTGCGCTCGTCTGTGCGCGTGCGTGATGAATATAAGGTGACCAGCTGGCTGAAGCTGGGTGCCAACGTAGGCTTCACCCACTCTAAGAGCTACTACCCCGACGAGCAGACCAGCGACGACATGGCATCGAGCGGCAACGCCTTCCGTCTGGCCTACGGCATCGCCCCCATCTACCCTGTCTACGTGCGCGATGCCCAGGGCAACATCATGCAAAACGGCGGCCGTGCCGTCTACGACTACGGCTCGGGCGAAGCCGGCCGCGACCGCGCCTACATGAGCATAGCCAACCCCGCCGGACAGATGCAGTACGACAAGAACGTCTATACGATGGACATCCTGAACAGCACCTGGCTGGCCGAGCTCACGCCAGTGAAGGGCCTCACGCTCACGGCACGACTGGGCTACACCCTGGACAACACCAACCTCGACGCGCTGCAGAATGCCTACATGGGGCAGTTTGCATCGATGGAGGGCGGTGCCTACCAGTATCACATGCGCACCACGGGCTTCACCACACAGTTCCTGGCCAACTATGGCACGACCATTGCCGACGTGCACAACATCGACGTCACCCTGGGCTATGAGGGCTACCAGTGGAAGTACCGCTATCTCTACGGCGGCGGCACCAAGCTCTACAACCCCGAAAGCTACTGGCTCGACAACGCCGTGAACCAGAAGAACAACGGCGGCTACGAGATAGACTACGCCACACGGGGCATCTTCGGCCGCGTGAACTACAACTATGCCGACAAGTACATCGGTGCCGTGAGCTATCGGCGCGATGCCTCGTCGTGCTTCCATCCCGACCACCGCTGGGGCGGCTTCTGGAGCGGCTCGCTGGCATGGGTCATCTCGAAGGAGAGCTTCATGGAGGGCACCAAGGGCTGGCTCGACAACCTAAAGCTCAAGGCCAGCTATGGCCAGCAGGGCAACGACAACCTGGGACGCACCACCGGCTCCGGCCGCTACTACTACTATGCCTACGCCGACCAGTACCAGATGACGGGCGACGCCTCCGGCTTCAGCGACGGCTCGCTGGTGTACAAAGGCAACAAAGACCTCACCTGGGAGAAGTCGGTGAGCTATAACATCGGCGTGGACTTCGCCATGTTCAAGAACCGCCTCAACGGTACCATAGAGTACTTCGGCCGCCAGCAGAAAGACATGCTCTACTTCAAGCCCGTGGCCGGCTCCAACGGCTATACGGAGATACCCATGAACGTGGGCACGATGACCAACCGAGGCCTGGAAATAGACCTGAGCTACGAGGTGCTCAAGACCAAGGACCTATCGCTCAGCGTCAACGCCAACGCCACCTTCATCAAGAACAAGATCGACGAGCTGCACAGCGACCTGAAGGGCAAGTGGATCAACGGCAGCCGCATCTACCAGGAGGGCGAGAGCATGTACCGCCTTTACCTGCCCGAGTGGGCCGGCGTAAGCGCCGAGACGGGCCAGGCCCAGTATTTCGTGAATGAGTACGAGCAGGAGACCGTCACCATCGACGGAGAGGAAACGAAGGTCGACGTGTGGTACGACGCCAACGGCAAAAAGATTCCATACGCCGACGTGGAGACCTACGTGGGCACGAAAAACCGCAACGTGACGGGCCGCAAGGTCAGCACCGACTATACCGAGGCACAGCTCAGCGAGAACCGCGTGGCTACCGACGACCTGCTGCCCGACTGCTATGGCGGCTTCGGCGTGACCCTCAATGCCTACGGCTTCGACGTGAGCGCACAGTTTGCCTACCAGCTGGGCGGACAGGTGCTCGACTATGGCTACCTCTACCTCATGCACGCATCGGCATCGAACGATGCCGGCGGTGCCTGGCACAAGGACATACTGAACGCCTGGACGCCACAGAACACCATCACCGACGTGCCGAGGCTCAATGCCGGCGACCGCTACACGGCCTACAGCTCTACGCGCTTCCTCACCGGGGCCAGCTACCTCTCGCTCAACAACGTCACCATAGGCTACACCCTGCCCAAGAAGCTCGTGAGCAAGATAGGGCTGAGCAACGTGCGCGTCTTCGCCGTGGGCGACAACCTCGCCCTCTTTGCCAAGAGAAAGGGACTCGACCCCAGACAGGGCTTCGTTTCGTCCATACCCTATACCTACACGCAGCTGCGCACCATCTCGGGTGGCATCAACGTGAGCTTCTAACACACATTCCCACCTTGTGACAACAACACATATAAAGAAAGGACAAGCAATATGAAATTGAAATATCTATCCATCACAGCAATGGCCCTGGCCACGCTCACTGCCTGCGAAGACCTCGACACCGAGCCCCAGGGCAACGTGCTCACCGCCGAGCAGAAAGGCAACATCGTCGATGCCAAGCCCGAGCGTGCCGAATCGGGCGTGCGCGGCATCTTCTCGCAGTTCAACGTGTATATGCCCAACTCTAATGCCATCGGCGAGCGACACAACGACTTCGGCTACAGCAGCATCATGATGTTTACCGATGCCAACACCGAAGACGTGGTGACGGGCGACAACGGCTACAACTGGTGCGGAAACAGCCTCACCTACGACGACCGCAACTATACCAGCCGCGAGAGCCAGATAGTGTGGAACGACTACTACAGCATCATCTTCAACGCCAACACCGTGATAGGGAGCCTCGATGCCGACACCGACGACAAGCTCAGCCAGTACTACCTGGCACAGGGTCTGGCTGCCCGCGGCTTCTGCTATCTGGAGCTGGCACAGCTCTACCAGTTCAACTACAAAGGCCATGAGCAGTCGCCCTGCGTGCCGCTCATCACCGTAGAGAATGCCAGCGAAGCGGCCGCCAGCGGCGCTCCCCGGGCCACCGTCGAGGCTGTCTACGCCCAGGTGAAGAGCGACCTCACCCAGGCCATAGACCTGCTCACGAAGGCACAGGAACAGGGACAGAAGCGCAGCGACCGCCGATACATAGACCTGGCCGTGGCCTACGGACTGAGAGCCCGCATGAACCTGGCCATGCAGAACTGGGCCGAGGCGGCCGCCGATGCCCAGGCGGCAATCAACAGCACCGACGCCCGCCCCGCCACCATCGAAGAGGTGAGCAAACCCACCTTCAGCAATGCCAATGAGCCCAACTGGATGTGGGGCATCTACATCGCCGAGACCGACGACGTGGTGCAGAGCGGCATCGTGAACTGGATATCGCACTGCGGCACACTGAACTATGGCTACGGACAGTACAGCGGAGGCCACCAGATATCGAAGAAGCTCTACGCCACCATTCCCGACACCGACATACGCAAGGGATGGTGGAGCAACGAGATGGGCATCTGCCAGAACATCAGCGATGAGTGGAACACCTATCTGCATGAAACGTTCAAACCCACGGAAGAGCAAGAGGCACAGGGCATCGTCTCGACGCCATTCACCAGCTGCAAGTTTGCTCCCTACCAGAACGTGCTGAACAACGACGTAAACGCCAACGACATTCCGCTGATGCGCGTAGAGGAGATGTACCTCATTCTGGCCGAGGCACAGCAGATGGCCGGACAGGACGGCAAGACCACGCTGGAGAACTTCGTGCGCACCTACCGCGACCCGGCCTACAGCTGCAAGGCCAGCAACGTGCAGAACGAGGTGTACAGACAGAAGCGCATCGAGCTGTGGGGCGAGGGCCGCATCTGGTTCGACCTCATGCGCCTGAACAGAGGCGTAGACCGTCGCGGTGCCGGCTACGAGAAAAACTGCGTGCTGCTCATTCCCAGCGGCGATGCCAACCTGCTGTGGCGACTGCCACAGACCGAAATCAATGGCAACAGCGCACTCACCGATGGCGACAACAACGAGAACAAACCCGTGCCTACGGCTGTGCCCGACGAAGACGTCTCACTGGAGTAAGAACGGCCACTACCCTACCCCGCCAACAAGAGTAACAACTTACAAAATACAAGTTTCAAACATCAGACTATGAACAAGTTTTATTTATATAGCATTGCACTGCTGACGATGATGCTGGGCTTTGTGGCTTGCTCCGACAGCGACGACAACTACACCCCCGCCACCGTGCAGGGACCGCAGGTGTTCTTCGACAAGGCCCTGGCTACGAAGATCGATCTGAAGAGCAACGAGACCTCCTTCTCTGTCCCCGTCAGCCGGTATGTCACCACCGAGGCCCTTACCGTGGGCATCGAGCTTACCGACACCAACAACGTGTTTACAGCTCCCACGGAGGTCACTTTCGCTGCCGGCGACTCGGTGGCTAATCTGGTGATAAGCTACGACCCTGCAGTGTTCGAGTTCAACGACTACAAGTCGGCCACGCTCACCATCAAGGACAACACCACGGCCTACGGAAACAGCACCTTCAGCTTCAAGGCCGGCGTGGCACTGACGTGGAAATCGCTGGGCAAGGGCACATACGTGGACAACTGGTTTGAACACACGGCCGAGCTGCCCATCGAGGTATGCGAGCAAAACACCAACCGATTCCGCATAGCCAAGCCCTACGCCAGCTACGACGGCGATGACTATTTCAACATGACGGGCACCATGGACGACTACCTGGAGTTCACCGTGCTCCACCCGGGCGACGTGTATAACGACGTGACCATCACGCAAGACGGACTGGTGGTGTTCCCCATCTACAGCACCGGAGCCATACACCCCAGCTATACCGACGACGTGGTGGTGATGATGCACCCATCGGAATATTCGTCGATGGCAGCCGACGAGACCGCCTGGGCACACAACGCCGTGAAGGAATGGGCGGCCGACGGCACTCCCTCGCGCATACAGCTGGCACCAAGCTACTACATGATGAAGTATGGCGGCTGGAACTACACGCAGGAAGACGGCATGGTGGAAATCTACTTCCCCGGAAATGCGCCCATCGACTACGACCTCGAGGTGGCCTACTTAGGCAAGACCGTCTCGCCCGACAATGAATATGCTGCCCAGTTCTCGGTAACCATGGGCAAAGACCTGGAGAGTGTGAAATATGCCTTAGTGAGCGGCAACGACCCACAGGCAGCCCTCAACGGCATACTCGATGGCAGCATTGAGGCCGAGAGCATCGAAGAGAGCGGCGAGCAGACATTTGCCATGGAGAAAGCCGGCACCTATACCTTCATTGCCGTGGGATATGCAGAAGGCGAGGCACAGGCAATGGATTTCGAGACCATACTCTTCGAGATGGGTGGCGGCGAGACGTGGACGGCCGTGGCGGCCGGCGTATACACCTATGGCGCACAGGCACTCACAGAAAACGCCTCGAGCGCCTATGAGGGCACCGAGAAGGCCGTGCTCTATCAGAGTTCCGTCGACGAGAACCGCTACCGCATTGCCCCCTGGGCACACTGGAGCAGCAACGGACTGGTATTTACATGGAACAAAGAGAGCAACAAGCTCACGACCAATGCCGACACGGGCGAGAACTTCATTGAGGAAGGCACCGACTACGGCCGCATCTTCTTCGCCGACCTGGTGACGATAGACCCCGACAGCTATGGCGCCTATCCCAGCACCTACGACCCCGAGACGAAGACCTTCGAGTTCTTAGGAGCCTATCTGTTTGGCGACTACTGGATGGGGGCCGTGGCCGAGACCTTCAAGGTCACCGACGAGGCTGCCACGACGGCCGAGAGCCGCAGCAAGATGGCTGCCAAGCACGCCAAGAAAGGCTGGAAAGCTCATAAGATGCGCTACGACCGCCCCGTGAGCAAGCGGTAAGCCATCGCACGGCGAAAGGAGCCTTGCCTACCGCCTCTGGCGGAAGAACTCCTGCATGAGCTGGCGGCATTCTTCCTCAAGAATGCCGCCAGTCACGTTTGTCTTCGGATGCAGGGCGGCAGGAGCATAGCGACGGTAGCCCCGCTTCTCGTCGGGCGCACCATAGACGATGCGCGACACCTGGGCCCAGCCCAGCGCACCCGCACACATGGGGCATGGCTCCACCGTCACGTAGAGCGTGCAGTCGGTGAGATACTTGCCGCCCAGCTCGTTGGCTGCCATCGTGATGGCCTGCATCTCGGCATGGGCCGTCACGTCGCAGAGCGTCTCGGTAAGGTTATGGGCACGCGCTATCACCCGGCCACGGCACACCACGACGGCACCAATGGGAATCTCGCCTTCGTCGAACGCACGGCGGGCCTCGTCGAGCGCCCGCTGCATGAATTGCTCGTCATTTGTCATATTTCCTTAAATAAGAATTATTTTTGACAAAGATAACATCTTTTGGCGAACATTGCAAGAATTGTTCGGCTTTTTTTCCTACCTTTGCCACGGTATTTGCAAATAAAAGGAGAAAGAAGTATGACTAATGGACAACTGCTTTGGGTAGACGACGAGATGGAGCTGCTGAAGGCCCACATGCTGTTTTTAGAAAAGAAAGGCTACGAGGTCACCACCGTGAGCAACGGCACCGATGCCATAGACCTGTGCCGCGAGCGGTCGTTCGACCTGGTGCTGCTCGACGAGCAGATGCCTGGACTGAGCGGTCTGGAAACGCTGCAGCGCATCAAGGAGATCTCGCCTGCCACGCCCGTGGTCATGGTCACCAAGAGCGAGGAAGAGAACATCATGAACCAGGCCATCGGCCAGAAGATTGCCGACTACCTGATAAAACCGGTGAACCCGAACCAGATACTGCTGGTGCTGAAGAAGAACATACACCGCCGGGAGATCGAGACCGAGGTGACGCAGAGCCAATATCAACAGAACTTCCAGCAGATAGCCATGCAGATCATGGACTGCCGCACATGGCAAGACTGGATAGAGGTATACAAGCGCCTGGTGCACTGGGAGCTGGAACTATCGTCGACCGACTCGGGCTCGATGACCGAGATGCTGCAGATGCAGAAGGAAGAGGCAAACCTGGGCTTTGCCAAGTTCATGAAAAGCAATTACCTGGACTGGGTGGCATCACTCTCGCCCACCGCCAAGAAAACAGACCGGCCTATCCTCTCGCCCGAGATATTCAAGACAAAGGTGTTCCCGCTGCTCAACCAAGGAGAAAAAGTATTCCTCGTGGTGATGGACAACTTCCGCTACGACCAGTGGCGCATGCTGGCACGCGAGATTGGCGACCAGTTCGACATCGACGAAGATCTCTACTGCAGCATTCTGCCCACTGCCACACAGTATGCCCGCAACGCCATCTTCTCGGGCCTGATGCCAAACAAGATTGCCGAGATGTTTCCTAACCTATGGGTCGACGAAGACGAAGAGGAAGGCAAGAACCTGAACGAGGAGCCACTCATCAAGACACAGCTGGAACGCTACCGGCGAAAGAACACCTTCTCTTATCATAAGGTGAACAACTCGGCCGATGCCGAAAAACTCATGCAGCAGCTGAAGCAGCTGCAACGCAACGACCTGAACGTCGTGGTGTTCAACTTCATCGACATGCTCTCGCACGCACGCACCGAAAGCCGCATGGTGCGCGAACTGGCCAACAACGAGAGCGCCTATCGCAGCATCACACTCTCATGGTTCCGCCACTCGGTCATTGCCGACTTCTTCCGCTCGCTGGCACAGACCGACTACAAGGTCATCGTGACCACCGACCACGGCAGCATTCGATGCACCAAGCCCGTGAAGATTGTGGGCGACCGAAACACCAATACCAACCTGCGATACAAACTGGGGAAGAACCTGGGCTACGACTCGAAGGATCTCTTCGTCGTGCGCGATCCGCGACAGGCGCTGCTGCCATCGCCAAACCTCTCTACAAGCTACGTCTTCGCCACGGGCGACACCTTCTTTGCCTACCCCAACAACTACAACTACTACGTGAGCTACTATAAAGACACTTTCCAGCATGGGGGCATATCAATGGAAGAAATGCTCATACCACTGATTACCATGTCGGGAAAGAAACGATAAATGCAACCACACTAAGAAAAGCAAAACATCTATGGAGCAACTCTATCCGTTCCTCTTCCAGCCCAACCTGCACGTCGTGGTGTGGGGTGGCCACCGACTTCAGCCTTACAAAGGCCTGCAACCCACAACAGACCCCATCGGAGAGAGCTGGGAGGTGAGCGCCGTACCATCGAGCACCAGCATCATAGCCAATGGCGCATGGGCCGGACACGACCTGAACAGCGTGATAAGCCAGATGCCAGAAGCCATCCTGGGCAAGGCCGTCAGCGAGAAGTCGGGTGGCAGGCTGCCACTACTCGTAAAGTTTATCGATGCCCAGAAAGACCTGAGCATACAGGTGCACCCCAACGACGAGATGGCCATGCGCGAACATGGGAAAATGGGCAAGAGCGAGATGTGGTACGTGATAAAGGCCGAAGAGGGCAGTCACCTCTATGCCGGCTTCAAGCAGGCTATCACGCCAGACGAATATGAACGCCGCATTGCCGACGGAACCATCGTCGACGTGCTGGCCGACCACGCCGTGAAGGCGGGCGACGTGTTCTACATTCCAGCAGGAAGGGTGCATGCCATCTGCGGAGGCATCATGCTGGCCGAAGTGCAGCAGTCATCAGACGTCACCTACCGCATATACGACTACAACCGGCCGGGCATCGACGGAAAGCCACGACAGCTGCACACCCGTCTGGCAGCGGAGGCGCTCGACTATCATGTAGAGAAAAACTACCGCACTGAATATAGCAACACCAAAAACCGTGCCATACAAATAATAGACACACCCCATTTCGACGTGCGCGTAATGGAGATACATGGTCCGTTCCACCGCAACCTACTGAAATACGACAGCTTCATCATCTCCATGTGCATCGAGGGCGACTGCATGCTACGGCTGCGGGAAAACGGGCAGCAAACCTTGCTGCACGAAGGCCACAGCACGCTCATTCCCGCCGCCATTGCCGACTACGACGTGATACCACTGCACGGTAAGACACGACTGCTCGACGCCTTCATCAACAACATGGACATGTCGATAGCAGGTCAGATCACTCGCCTGTTGCACATCACGACCAAATAGCAACAAAATTGAGAATTGAGAATTGAAAATTGGGAATTATGAATTGAGAATTATGATTACCACCTTTGCCTGAAAAACAGCCAACGGCCCGTCGGCAACAAAGCTAATCATAATTCTCAATTCATAATTCTCAATTTATAACTTTAGTCTTCGTCCTTCATCTCGGCCTCGTGCTCCTTGATGAGCTGCTGCTGAATATCGTTGGGCACCAACTCGTAGCTCGAGAACTTGGTAGAGAACGAAGCACGGCCACCCGTGAGCGAGCTCAGTGCGATAGAATAGCTGGCCAGCTCCTTGAGAGGAATCTTTGCCACGAGCTTCTGGTAGCCAGCCTCCGAGTCCATGCCCATGATGATGGCACGGCGCCCCTGCAGGTCGCTCATCACGTCGCCCATGTAGTCGGCAGGCACCAGCACCTCCAGGTCGTAGATAGGCTCGAGCACCTTCGGGCCGGCCTCACGGAAGGCTGCGCTAAAGGCATTGCGTGCCGCAAGCATGAACGACAACTCATTGGAGTCGACGGGGTGCATCTTGCCATCGTAGACTATGACGCGGACATCACGAGCATACGAACCCGTCAGCGGGCCTTGCTCCATGCGCTGCATGATACCCTTGAGGATGGCAGGCATGAAGCGCATGTCGATGGCACCACCCACCACACTGTTCAGGAATACGAGCTTGCCGCCCCACTCCAGGTCTTTCTCTTCCTTCGACTTGATGTTCATCTTGAACTCCTGGCCGTTGATGGTGAAGCTGGTGGGATCCTCCATGCCCTCAGTGTATGGCTCAATGATCAGGTGCACCTCGCCAAACTGTCCGCTACCGCCCGACTGTTTCTTATGACGATAGTCGGCACGGGCCATCTTCGATATGGTTTCACGATACGGAATCTTCGGCTCCTGAAACTCCACCTGGATTTTCTCGTTGTTCTCCAGACGCCACTTCAGCGTGCGCAGATGGAACTCGCCCTGACCGTGCACGATAATCTGGCGCAGCTCTTTCGACTGCTCCACCACCCATGTGGGATCTTCCTGGCGCATCTTGTTCAGTGCGGCCATCATTTTCTCGGTCTCGCCCTCATTCACGGCCTTGATGGCACGCGAGAATTTAGAGTTGGGATATTTTATGAAATTGAACTTCCACTCAAGGTCTTTTCCATTCAGGGTGTTGCCCGTCTTCACGTCCTTCAGTTTCACAGTACAGCCTATATCGCCAGCCACCAGCTGGTCTACTGGTATGCGGTTGGCACCGGCACAGGCATAGAGGGTGCCAATGCGCTCCTTCGAGCCACGGTCGGCGTTGGTCAGGTCGTCGCCACTCTTCACCGTGCCACTCATTACTTTGAAGTAGCTCACCTCGCCGATGTGTGGCTCAATGCCCGTCTTGAAGAAGTAGAGCGAGGTGGGGCCTGCAGCGTTGGTGGCAATGCTCTCGCCGGCGGCGTTCTCCACCTGGGGCATCTCGCTCACGAAGGGCACCACATTGCCCAGGAACTCCATCAGGCGGCGCACGCCCATATCCTTACCTCCACAGACGCAGAACACGGGGAAGATGCTACGGGTCACCAGACCCTTGCGGATGCCTTCGCGCATCTCGTCCTCGGTCAGGTCTTCGCTTTCGAAGAACTTCTCCATCAGCGTGTCGTCGCCGGCGGCGGCAGCCTCTACCAGGGCTGCCTTCATCTCCTTGGCTTTCTCCAGCTGGTCGGCAGGTATGTCCTCGATGATGGGAGCACCGCCCTCGGGCTTCCACGAATACTTCTTCATCAGCAGCACGTCGATGACGGCGTTGAAGCCTGCACCTGTAGCAATAGGATACTGCACAGGCACGCAGTTGTTGCCATAGATATCCTTCAGCTGGTGCAGAATCTGGTCAAAGTCGCAGTTGTCGCGGTCCAGCTGGTTCACAAGGAAGATGACTGGCTTCTTCAGTTTGTCGGTATTGCGGAAGGCATTCATCGTGCCTACCTCAGGGCCATACTGGCCATTTATCAGTATCAAGGCCTGATCGGTCACGTTCAGTGCCGTGATGGCACCTCCCACGAAGTCGTCGCTGCCCGGACAGTCTATAATGTTCAGCTTCTTATTGTTCCACTCTACATGAAACACGGTCGAAAACACCGAGTAGCCATACTCCTGTTCTACCGGGAAGTAGTCGCTCATGGTGTTCTTTCCTTCTACGGTGCCACGGCGCTTGGTGATGCCGGCCTCGTAGACCATAGCCTCGGCAAGAGTCGTCTTGCCGCTACCCGCACTGCCAATGAGTGCAATGTTCTTAATCTCGTTTGTCTGATAAACTTTCATACGGTTTTCAGGTTTTAAGTTATTAATATATTGGTTTTTCAGTCTGAGTTCTTATTTTGCGGCCTCTAAAGTATACATTTTTCGTCAAAACACCAAGAAACGCTTGCAAATATTAAACAAAATTAGTAATTTTGCCATCAGAATGGCAGGTCTCTATATCCATATACCTTTTTGTGCCAGCCGATGCATCTATTGCGGCTTCTACAGCACTACCCATCAAGAACTGCGGCAACGCTACGTCGATGCCCTCTGCCTTGAGATGCAACAGCGCGACAACCATACCGACGCTGTAGGCACCATCTATCTGGGCGGGGGCACGCCATCGCAGCTCGAGCCAAGCCAGCTACAGCAACTCTTCTATTATATAAATAAGGTGTATGGATTGTCGGAAGGGCAGGAGATAACTATCGAGTGTAACCCCGACGACCTTACCCCCGCTTACGTCGAGGCACTGGCTCAGCTGCCCATCAACCGCATATCGATGGGCGTGCAAACCTTCTGCGACGAGCGACTGCGATTCTTGCACCGACGCCACAATGCCCGACAAATACCAGAGGCCATAGACAGGCTGCGGCAAGCGGGGTTCTGCAACATCAGCATCGACCTGATGTACGGGTTTCCTGGCGAAACCATCAGCCAGTGGCACTACGATATCGACCAAGCCCTTGCCCTGAACGTGGAACACATCTCGGCCTATTCGCTCATGATAGAAGAAGGTACGCCACTGCATCAGCTGATAACCGATGATTCGCAACTGATAGACGAGGAGACCGAACGGCAGATGTTCTTCGACCTCATCGACCGTCTGGCCCACGCCGGCTATGAGCACTACGAACTGAGCAACTTTGCGAAGAAACCAACCAACACTCACCGCTCCCGCCACAACAGCAGCTATTGGCACGCCATACCCTACATCGGGCTGGGAGCCGCTGCCCACAGCTACAATGGCTTCGACCGACGGCGCTGGAACGTGAGCAACCTTCAGCAATACCTCGACGGAATCGAAAGCGGAAAGCCTCTTTTCGACTACGAAGTGCTCGATGCCGACACACGTTACAACGAACAGGTGATGACGGCCCTGCGCACCTGCGAGGGGCTCGGCATCGACCGTTTGTCGCCCAGACATCGCTCCTACTGCCTCTGTCAGGCACGCCGTTTCATTACGGATGGACTGCTCGACTACAATGGCACCGCGCTGCGCCTCACCCGCAAGGGGCTTTTTGTGAGCAACATGGTGATGAGCGAACTTATGATAGTATAAAAAACAACAGAAAGAAAAGTAGTGATCATATCACAACACACATATTACCTATGAGAAAGAAACTATTACTCTTGCTATGCAGCACTGCTATCTCGCTGGGTGCTGAAGCCTGGACGCTAAAAGCCGACACCACTCAGGTGGGAAAAGCCAATAACGATACCCTGGCCACCGACACCCTGGCCACGGAGAAGAAAGCCAAGAAGAAAGAAGAGTCGGAATACGAGAAGTTGCTCAAGAAAGGCGGCACCACACAGGAAGGCCTTTTCACCGTCCGGCACATTGAAGACAACTACTACTTCGAAGTGCCCGACACGCTGCTGGGCAGGCTGCTGCTCTGCGTGACCCGCTACACCGCCGTGCCCCAGGGCTTCGCCAGACTGGCGGGCGAGGAGGTGAGCCACTGCACCGTCTACCTGGAGCAGCGGGGCGAGAAGACGCTGCTCATGCGCCAGTATGTGCTGAGCTATCTGGCCAACGATGGCGACAATATTGCCCGCACGCTCGAAAAGTCGACCGTAGACCCCATGGTGATGGCGTTCAAGGTCATTGGCCGCAACAAAGAGAAGAATGCCCAGCTCATCGACGTGACATCGCTGTTCAAGCAAGACAACAACATCGCTGGCATTCCCGGTGCCAGCAAGACCACGCTGAAGGTGGGCGGACTCAGCAGCGACCGTACCTTCATCGACACCATAAAGGTATTTCCCACCAACATCGAGGTGGTCACCACCCGCACCTATGGCAGCCAGGCGGCAGCCTCGGCGGCATCGAAGACGGGGAGCATCACCCTTGGGCAGAACACGTCGATGGTGCTATTGCCCAAAGAGCCCATGCGCAAGCGGCTATGGGACGAACGGGTGGGCTATTTCGTAAACCAGTTCCGACAGTTCAGCGACGACCAGACCAAGGCCCGCCACGAGTCGTTTATCTCCCGCTACCGGCTGGTGCCCAAGGACAAGAAGAAATACCTGCGGGGCGAGCTTACCGAGCCGGAGAAACCCATCGTATACTATATAGACCCCGCCACGCCTAAACAGTGGATTCCGTACCTCAAGCAGGGCATCGACGACTGGCGTGTGGCCTTCGAGGCCGCTGGTTTCAAAAACGCCATTGAGGCCCGGGAGTGGCCCAAGCACGACGAGGGAATGAGCCTCGACGATGCACGCTTCTCGGTATTGCGCTATCTGCCAAGCGAAACCGAGAACGCCTACGGGCCGCGCATCGTTGACCCACGATCGGGCGAAATCATCGAGGCTCACATCTGCTGGTATCATAATGTGATGAACCTGCTCACGAAATGGTATATGGTGCAGTGTGGCGCTCAAGACAAGCGTGCCCGCAAGATGAAGTTCGACGAGAAGCTCATGGGCCAGCTCATCCGCTTCGTGTCGAGCCACGAGGTAGGCCACACCCTGGGTCTGCGCCACAACATGGGGGCCTCATGGGCCACACCTGTAGAAAAGCTGCGCGACAAGCAGTGGGTAGAAGCCCATGGCCACACCGCATCTATCATGGACTATGCACGTTTCAACTACGTGGCTCAGCCAGAAGACAACATCGGCGAGCGAGGCCTCTTCCCCCGCATCAACGACTACGACCGCTGGGCCATACGCTGGGGCTACCAGTGGAGGCCGGAGTTCAACGACGAATTTGAGGAAAAGGAAGCTTTGATGAAGGAGACCACCGAACGCCTGCGCCAGAACCCGCGCCTGTGGTATGGTGGCGAGGGCGGCGGCGAAGACCCACGCGCCCAAACCGAAGACTTGGGCGACAACAGCGTCAAGGCATCGGAATATGGCATCAGCAACTTGAAGCGCGTGATGCAGGGACTGCCCCAATGGACTTACGAAGACAACGACCGCTACGACGACCTCGCGATGATGTATGGCGAGGTGCTCGGTCAGTTCAGCCGCTACCGCAATCACGTGATGCACAACATTGCTGGCACTTATCGCAACAACATGCCGGGACAGGAGCCACGCGTGGCTGTGCCCCGAAGCAGGCAGAAGGAGGCTTTGCTATACCTGGGGCGCAACATCTTCCAAGCTCCAGAGTGGCTCTACCCACAAGCCATCATCAACAAGGTGGGCATCAATCCTACCATCAGTCACAACTCCCTGCAAGACAATGTGATAGGACGGCTGCTCTCTGGCTATGTGCTCAACACGCTGAGCAATCAGGCCACTACCAGCACCTCCCCCTACCCCATAGCCGACTATCTAAGCGATGTCTTCGACCAGGTGTGGCTACCTCTCGCCAACCAGACCGAATGGCAAGCCAAGATGCGCCGCCGGCTGCAACGCAGCTACCTCTCGCAGCTGAACGACCTAATCAACCCCAAGGACCGCGAGAAAGTGGCCACCACCGCACGAGTAGACAACAGCGACCTGCTGCTCTACTTAATGCAGCACCTCGACAGCATCGAGCGCCACCTGAACAGCCTGCTGCCTACGGTCAGCGGCATCAATGCCCTGCACTATCAAGACATGCTGCAAGAGCTCAGGCTCATTCGAGAGCGAAGAGTAAGCACCAAGTAACAGCTATTTTTTATTAACCATCAAGAAAAAAATGAATAATATGTTTAGAAAAACCTTTCCCTTGGCCATTCTGGCTGGTCTGTGCATCTCCATTGGCTGCACGGTCAACCTGCGGGTAGGCGGTGTGGCCGGTGCCGTGCTATTCGCCTTCGGACTCACTACCGTGGTCTACTACGGTCTGAAACTCTACACGGGCACCGCCGGCTTCATTCGTGCCCACGGCGACTGGGCCATGCTCGCCACCGTGCTGCTGGGCAACATCGTGGGCTGCTGGCTCACGGCACTTGCCTTAGGCTATTCGCAGCCCGACATCGTGGAGCCCGCCACGGCTATTCTAGCCGGACGACTTGCCAAAGGCCCCGTGGCCTGCGCACTACTGGCCGTGGGCTGTGGCTTCATCATGACCACTGCCGTAGAGTTTGCCCGCAAGGGCAAGATGCTCACACTGCTGCTCGGCGTGCCGGTGTTCATTCTCTGTGGGTTCACCCACAGCATTGCCGATGCCTTCTACTTTCTGGCATGCCCGGCAGAGCAGGCGTTCACGCTGCCAGTGCTGACTGTCTATGTGGCCGAGGTGCTGGGCAACTTCGTGGGCTGCAATCTCTACAGATGGGTTACGTTCGGCGTTGAGCGTTGAGTATTGAGTATTGAGTGTTGCTGCCACATTTTCGTTCATTGCACGGCCTGATAGGCCGCCTTCGCATAAAGATTGGCTAAGCGATGAGTGTTGAGGTATATCCCAAACTCCACGAATAATGCAGGCTAAGCGAGGCTCTATTGAAGAAAACGCCTGAAAAGTTTCGCCATTTTCTTTTTTTTCGCTACCTTTGCACCCCAAATAGCAAAACTGTTAATCCGTAAAAAGTATATCAACATGATTCTCGACAAGATAGACGAGCTTCTAAAAGAAGTACAGACACTGAGCGCCAAGAACGCCGAAGAGGTAGAGCAATTGCGCCTGAAGTACTTGAGCAAGAAGGGCGAGATCACTGCCCTGATGAACGACTTCCGCTCGGTGGCTGCCGACGACAAGAAGACCGTGGGCATGAAAATCAACGAACTGAAGACCCTGGCCACCGAGCGCATCAACCAGCTACGCGAAGAATGCCAGGTGCAAGAGGGCACCGACGAAGCCATCGACCTGACACGCACCCCCTACCCCATCGGTCTGGGAACCCGTCATCCCCTGACTATCGTGACCAACGAGATTATCGATATCTTCTCGCGTATGGGCTTCGTCCTGGCCGACGGCCCCGAGGTAGAAGACGACCTGCACATCTTCACCAAGATGAACTTTGCCGCCGACCACCCCGCACGCGACATGCAAGACACGTTCTTCGTGTCGCAGCATGCTGGCGGCGACGTGACGAAGAACATTTTGCTGCGTTCGCACACCTCAAGCGTACAGGCACGGGTCATGGAGCAGATGCACACCGCCGACGGCAAGCTCACGGCCCCTATCAGGGTAATCTGTCCGGGGCGCGTCTATCGCAACGAGGCCATCACAGCCCGCGCCCACTGCTTCTTCCATCAGGTCGAGGGACTCTACATCGACAAAAACGTCTCGTTCACCGACCTGAAGCAGGTGCTGCTCTCGTTTGCCAAAGAAATGTTTGGTGCCGATACCAAGATACGCCTGCGCCCCAGCTACTTCCCCTTTACCGAGCCATCGGCCGAGATGGACATCTCGTGCTTCATCTGCGGCGGCGAGGGCTGCGGCTTCTGCAAGCACACTGGCTGGGTAGAGATTCTGGGATGTGGCATGGTAGACCCCAACGTGCTTGAACTCTGCGGCATCGACTCAAAAGAATACAGCGGCTATGCCTTTGGCATGGGCGTAGAACGCATTACGAATCTGAAATACCGCGTAAGCGACTTGCGCATGTTCTCGGAAAACGACACACAGTTCCTACGCGAGTTCGAGTCGGCTGACTAATGGACCGTTTATGGAATAGTAACTACATAAAGGTGATGATAGCAAACTTTGCGCTATTCTTCGCCTTTTATGTTTTAACGCCATTGCTGCCACTATATCTCAGCGAGACGTTCGGTGCCACGAAGGACATGATTGGCCTGGTACTTTCCGGCTACACCATCACTGCCCTCATCGTGCGACCTTTCAGCGGCTTCATCGTCGACTCTTTTCCACGCAAAATGGTGCTTATGGTGTGCTATGTAGCCTTTGCCATCTTCTTTGCCGGCTACCTTGCCGCCTCCACCCTATTGCTGTTCACCATCATAAGAACACTCCACGGCGGGCCATTCGGGGCACTCACGGTGGCCAACTCAACCGTTGCCATCGATGTGTTGCCCGCATCACGACGCAGCGAGGGCATAGGCTACTACGGTCTGAGCAACAATCTGGCCATGGCCATCGCGCCTACCATTGGGCTGTTCATCTACAACCATACGCATAGCTTCCAGCTGCTTTTCTGGATAGCCCTCATTGTGGCCGTGGCCGGTCTGGCTACCGATGCCACGGTGAAAAGCGGAAAATGTAAAGCGAACAGCAAAAAGTCGTCTACCGACGAGACAGCCCCCCTGTCAGGAGACTCTACACTCTACACTCAAAACTCTAAACTGAAGACACCTATCTCCCTCGACCGTTTCTTCCTGCTCAGGGGCTGGCTATTGGGTATCAACATGGTGTTCTTCGGCTTCTGCTTTGGCGTGCTGAGCAATTACCTGGCCATCTATGGCAAGGAGGTACTGGGCATCACTGGCGGAACCGGCATCTGGTTCATGCTTTGCAGCCTGGGCCTCATCCTGTCACGGCTGCAAGGCGGAAAGGCTTTGCGCCAAGGGCGTCTCACCCATAATGCGGCCGAGGGCATGGTCATCTCGCTTGTGGGCTATGCCATCTTCATCGCCCTGCCATCGCTCGACACTCAACTTTCGACACTCAGCGCCATCGGCTACTACGGCTCGGCCTTGCTCATCGGATTGGGCAATGGACACCTATGGCCGGCATTCCAGAACATGATGATTTCTATGGCCCACCACAACGAACGAGGCACAGCCAACAGCACCATACTCGTTTCCTGGGACATCGGCATGGGACTTGGCATACTCCTCGGCGGCATCATCGCCGAAATACTAAGCTATGCCGTGGCCTTCTGGATTGTAGCATTGGTCAATGCCCTCGGCGTATTACTTTACTTTGCCCGGACTCAAACCTTCTTCTTGCAGCGTCAGATAAACTGAAAATCGCGTTTCACTGCTGTGCGGTGAAACGCGATTTTCATTCCAGCCAGGGCGGCCGGTGTTATGTTGATACATCTTCAATCTACAAGGTTTCCCTTGCTGCCTGTGGACGCTGATTCCATCAGCGTCTCCCAGCAGCTGAATCTATTTATTAAATCTTTTTTCGCAGAAAAATCTGCAAATCTGCAACACTATCTGATTATCAATTAGTTATACATGAACAGACAGGGAGCAGATGTTTTGAAAACTGTTTTCACGTTGGAATGGTCAATATTGCCAGAATAGCGACCTAATTCAGATGAATTGCAAGGCGGAAAAGTCTGGATTCCCCGAACAGTTACAAATCAACTTATTGGTCTGCGACAACCCATTCTTCGGGAACGCGGGTGTCGGCATTGAACTTCACGCCGACCTTCACCACCTTGCGCCCCTCTGTCTGATACGGAAAGGCATAGCCCTTCTGGTCTATCTGCTCCAAAGCCTCGCGGGCAGTGCCATTCACTTTCAGTTCAAAGACATACGTCGCGTCGGGCATTCGTACCACCATGTAAAATTACAATTGCTTTAACAGAGCGGAGACAAATTTATCAGAAACGTTAGACATCTCACTCTTGTCATACATGTAAAGCAATGTTACTTCGACGTGATTGCCATTAATCTTAGTTATGGTAAATGTGATGACACGCATCCCGCCACTTTTCCCACCACCCTTGTCGGCAACACCGAGCCTTAACTTTCGGAGTCCATTGCCAAGACTGCTTCCTTGGTAAGGGTTTTTCTTGATGCTATCAATAAAATCACGATAGTCGTCAACCAAGGAATGATATTTTTTCTTAAACCGTTTGAACTGACGTTCAAATTCAGGATGGGTGTAGACTTCAACTTCCATCACATTTCTTGTTCAAGTTCAGCAAGGAAGTCTTCTGCACGACGGCCTACATGGGTTTGATTTGCTGCAGCCTGATGCACATCGGCGATACCCTGACGTACAGCAAAGGCTATGGCATAGGCTGCCTCGCGTTCCTTTTCCGGGAGCTGCCTCTCATAAGCAGCCAAGGCTTCCTTCTCTTTGCCTGATGCGTCTTCAGCCAAGATACGCTGGCGAAAAGCCTTGCGTACTTTTTTTGTCTGCGACTGATATAACACCCAAAGAGCATCTGCGGGCGAAACGGTTGGTTGGTATGTTGTTGAAACAGCCATAGTCATAATTCTTTAATAACAATTGTGTGCAAAGATAGTGCTTTTTCTGGGAAAAACCAAGCAATTTTCCCTTTTTCTTAGTTCCCAACCCTAATTTTCACATACTCGTCCATGTGTTCAATGATGTAGTTCATCTGCTCGGCACTGTCGTACTTCAGCCATCCATCTCCATACATGAATATGTAGAGAACACGTCCTTACTTTTGCCTATCTCGGATAGGAAATGGAGGATGGACTTATTTGTCTGTACAAAGAACTTTTCAATCATAATGCTATAGGAATTTTACCCGTTATAATAAAGAGAGCCATCAGCCAATCAATTTCTAACACCTGAAATAATAAATTTTTAAGTGCCTCAAAATAATCCTCAAAACATTTGGCGGGAACATATTTTTTGCCTATTTTTGCACCAGCAATTTTGGTGATAGCAAGATGACATAGCTAAGATTCCGCTCTTAAGCGCAGTGTAACAATAGGCCTTTCGACCTGTAAGCATCAGTCTAAAAAGACTGGTGAAAGAGCGTTCTTTATAATATTGTTACACTAATTTATTCAAATTATGAGAAGAAGAATTCCTTATCGGGTATGTAGATGCTTACCCAATGGTGTTGTGCCCCATCTTGAAGCTCGTCTGCTCAAGGATTTGGTTAATCGAGAAATCCATCCAATCCGTTGTACGGAAAGCTGCAAGCGAAAGTTCCAAAAAGCCATGTATCTCGGTGACCTATGTGCTGAAACAGGTCATTTCTGGTGGGCCAGAAAAATATGGAGATTTGCAGCAGGGCTTATTGAAGACAAGGACTATGACGATTGGCGATACGTCTGGTTTGACAACAAACGGGTAAGTCTCCGAGATGTGATTTCAGAAAC
>CAMJLB010000033.1 GCA_946406555.1 uncultured Prevotellaceae bacterium
TCGAAACTCAGCAGGTCGATGAAGAAACTTCCCATCTTCCCTGCTCCCATTACTAATATTCTCATTTGTTGATAATCTCTATTTGCTGACGTACACTTTCTTCGTGAATGCTCTCAAACACATGTGCCACGAACTCAGCTCCCATGCCCAGGAGCGAGCCTTGTGCACCTCGCTTCGAGAGAATCTCGTTGTAGCGGTTGGCCTGCAGCACGGTCATGTTGTGTTCTTTCTTGTAGTGACCTATTTCCCGGCACACCCGCATGCGTTTTGCCAGTAGATCCATGAGCTGATTATCCAGTTCGTCAATCTGCTTTCGCAAGGTCTGAATACCCTCGGTGGTGGTGTGCTCATCGCGAATGACGAGCAAGGAGAGTATGTAGTCGAGCACGTCTGGCGTCACCTGTTGCGAAGCGTCGCTCCAAGCCTTGTCGGGGTCGCAGTGGCTTTCTACTATCAATCCGTCGAAGCCAAGGTCCATGGCCTGCTGGCACAGAGGGGCTATCAGCTCTCGGCGGCCACCGATATGAGAAGGATCACAAATGATGGGCAGGTCTGGAATGCGACGACGCAACTCAATGGGAATCTGCCACATAGGCATGTTTCGGTAAATCTTTTTATCATAACTTGAAAAGCCCCGGTGAATGGCCCCGAGCCGTTTCACACCAGCCTGGTTGATGCGCTCCATAGCCCCAATCCACAGCTCCAGGTCGGGGTTCACGGGATTCTTCACAAATACCGGCACGTCGACACCCTTCAGCGCGTCGGCCAGGGCCTGCATGGCAAAGGGGTTGGCCGAGGTGCGGGCCCCCACCCACAGAATGTCGACATCATACTTCAGCGCCAGTTCCACATGCTCGGGGGTGGCCACTTCTGTAGACACGAGCATCTTGGTCTCTTTCTTCACCTGTTGGAGCCAAGGCAAGGCTTTCTCGCCGTTACCCTCGAAGCCACCCGGCTTCGTGCGCGGCTTCCACACGCCGGCGCGGAAGTTGTGGCAACCCTTCATGGCCAGCTGCCGTGCCGTTGTCATCACTTGTTCTTCGGTCTCGGCCGAACAGGGGCCGGCAATCACGAAAGGACGTTCATTGTCACTCGGTAAGTTCAGTGGTGCTAATTCTAATTCCATGATTATATCGCTTTTTTTATTCTTTCAAGTGCTTGTTTTATTTTATCTTCCTTGGCGCAAAGCGAGATGCGTATGTAGCGCTCGCCATTACTGCCGAAGATGAATCCTGGGGTGATAAACACACGCGCCTCGTGCAGCACGCGCTCGGTCAGGTCTTCCACATTATTATATTTTTCTGGTATTCTTCCCCAGAGGAACATGCCCACCTGGTTTTGGTCATAGGTGCAGCCCAGTGCGTCCATTATCAGCCCGGCATATTTGCGGCGGCGCTGATAGGTCTCTATATTGGCCACGCGGTGCCATTCGTCGCTGTTGTTGTAAGCTTCCGCAGCTGCCAGCTGTATGCCCCGGAACGTGCCACTCTCTATATTCGACTGCACTTTCAGGATCCATTGTATGAACTGCGCGTTCGAGGCACACAGCCCTACCCGCCACCCGGGCATATTGTGGCTTTTCGACATCGAATTGAACTCTATGCAACACTCCTTGGCCCCAGGCACTTGCAGAATGCTGAGCTTCTCCTCGTTTAGGATGAAGGAATAAGGATTGTCGTTCACCACGACGAGGTCGTGGTCTTTGGCAAAGCCCACCAGCCGCTCATAAGTCTCACGTCGGGCATTGCCTCCCGTCGGCATGTTAGGATAATTGGTCCACATCAGCCTCACCCGCGAAAGATCCATCTTTTCCAGTTCTTCGAAATCGGGTTGCCAGCCATTGTCTTCGCGCAAGTTATAGTTCACGATTTTCGCTCCCAGAATCTTCGACAGCGACGTATAGGTGGGATAACCGGGATTGGGCACGAGCACCTCGTCGCCTGGATTCACAAAGGCCAGCGTCACGTGCAAGATGCCTTCCTTCGAGCCTATCAGCGGCAGCAGCTCGCTATTGGCATCAAGGTCCACCCCGTACCATCGCCTGTAGAACGAGGTCATGGCCCGCCGCAGCTCGGGGGTGCCCATCGTGGGCTGGTAGCCATGGGCTGTCGGGTCGTGGGCCACCTCACATAGTTTTTCCACCGTCTGCTCCGATGGCGGCATGTCGGGACTGCCAATGGCCAATGAGATGATGTCCTGCCCTTCGGCATTCATCCGGGCCACTTCCTTCAGCTTCCGGCTGAAGTAGTATTCGCTTACTAAGCTAAGTCTTTCTGCAGGTTGTATCATAATTTTTACATTGCTTTATATTCTCCTAAGATTTTCAAGTCACGAGTCAGCGGTATGATGGCGTCGATAGACTGCCGATAGCGCGTCAGGTCGTTAAACATCACGTCGACATAGAACAAGTATTCCCATTCCCGGCCGATGATGGGCAGCGACTGAATCTTCGTCAGGTTTATTTTATAAAACGACAGGATGGCCAGCACGGCCGAGAGCGACCCTTCTTCGTGAGGCAGCGCAAAGACGATGCTCGACTTGTTGCTCTCAACGAGCGGGCGCAGCAAGTCGGCTTTCTGCGGCATAGAGCACACGAGGAAACGGGTAAAGTTGTGCTTGTTGTCTTCTATGCCATCTTCCAACACCTTCAGCCCATAGAGCCGGGCCGCTTCTGCATGGCAAATGGCAGCCCAGCCACGATGCCGCCCCTCGGCAATCATCTTTGCCGAGCCTGCTGTGTCTTCGGCCTCCACCACGCGCAAGTTGGGGTGGTGCCCCAAATAGTGACGCGTCTGCATCAAAGCCACGGGATGCGAATGCACCTCTGTAATGGTCGACCAGTCATCTTCTGGCAGACAGCAGATGCAGTGCGTGATGTGCAGCTTATGCTCACCCACCACGGTAGTGCCACTATCGCGCAACAACTCATAATTATGCAGCAACGAGCCTGCTATCGTGTTCTCGATGGCAGCCATCGCTATCACGGTAGGATCCTGGGCCACTGCCTCATATACCTGCTCGAAGGTGGAACAGCAGATGAGCTGTATCTGCTCGCCAGGAAAGTACTGGTGGGCTGCTATGTCGTGGAACGATCCTATCTCGCCTTGTATTGCTATTCGTTTCATATACACTTGTTCTAAAAAACGAACCCCACTTTCACTTGTTGTGAAGCGGGGTTCTTTCGTTTTGGTTTCTCTTCAGCCGACATTATCGTTTAAACGCGAACTACCGCTTCACAATTGCTTGTAAAGTAAAAGTAGAAGCCGTAATAATAAGCGTTTCGATTTGTCATTTTTATTACTTTTTTGGTTATTTCGTTGCAAAAGTAATTCTTTTCTTCGAACTACGCAAATAATTTGAAATATTTTTGCCCTTTTTCCTTACTTTTTTCTGCTTTTCGAGCAAAATGTGCATATACATTCTGTTATCCAGCCTATCTTAGGGTGCAATTCACGCTGAATTACACATCAATTCAGCCTGTTTTGGGATGCAAATCAGGCTGAATTGCCCCCCAAGACAGGCTGGATTGCACTTATCCGGCACGACGCTGGCAGGCAACACCGTTAAGCCTTGACGACAGCTTGGCTGAAGCCTGTCAAAACGGAGAATGACATCGCCATGTATAAATCATTTTTCACAGTACAGAAAAAACGCAAAAAATCTGCTCCTCTGCAACACTATCTGATTACCAAGCAGTTAGAGGGGAGCAGATAGGGAGCAGATGGGGAGCAGATGGGGAGCAGATGGGGAGCAGATTCAAGCATCTCATTTCCATCTGCTCCCACGATAACAAACTGATTACCAGCCCGTTCTACAAAAGGAGCAGATGGAGCAGATGTATTGAAAAGTTTTTTCGAGCTGTAAGCTTATGCTGAGGGCATGAGAAGCTATGCAGCCCAATTTCCTTATTTCAGGATAACTTTCTTGCCTCCATGAATATAGATGCCTTTCTTCAGCCCTTGCTCAGTCAGGCGGCGGCCATCGATGGTGTACCAGTAAGCATCACCATCATATACATCGACTGAAGAGCGTCGCCGTTCTTCGATGCCCGTAGTCGAGACAACCGTGATGTCGAACTGGTTGGGGCGCAGCGCTTCCCATGTAGACGACACCTTTACGCGATAATCGCCGACAGGGAGGGGTTCTGCTTTAGCATCGGCAAGTGTCGAGGCGGAGTTGGCCGGATAGACATATCCGAACAAAGCAGAAAAATACTTAGACTTCGATTTTGTATACGACTTGATATCAGAGAAATATATCTTTATTTCAAATTGGTTTATCTGCGTCTCCTGTCCGTTGCCGTCCAGGCGGTAGAGAGTGAAATACACCTTCTCGTCTGCCTCATTGGGTTTCTGCATCATAGGATAGCCCGAGTTCATCTGCACATAAACCGTGATTTGCTCGTCGGCAGTGGTGAGCTGCGTCTTGGTCTTATAAAGATAGGTAGTGGCATTCTCGTTGATGTCGACGCTTTCTGTCCGGTTGGTTTCCAGTGCTTGGATGGTGGTCAGTATCTCTGCCGTGCATCCGCCGCGAACCGTATCGGTTAGGGTATAGCTCTGCGAGTAGCCCTTCGTCAGGCTGTTGTCGGCCAGTACCTTGCCGACGAATTCTTTGAAAGCTTTGGTGAAGTCATACGTCGCCTCGTCGCTCGACAGGGTGATGATGGTGCAGGTGGCCGGCAGATACTTGGGCACGGAGGCAATGGCGTTGCGCAGCTTGGCGGGGTCGTTGAGCGTGAAGGTGCCGGTGAGTTCCACAATGCCGCTCTTCAGTTGTGTGCCGTTATAGTCGGCAAGCACGCTGTTGTTGTCCACAAATTCCTTGACGGTCTTAGCCGTAAAGCTGAAGGTGACGGCATCGGCCAGCGAAACAGCCTCGGTCCAGCCAGCCGGGGTCACGGCATGCCAGCATTTCATCATGGTCTGGTACTCCTCCGAGTTCTCATCATAGCCCAGGTCAATGGCAGCCTGCTTCGAGAGATTGTAGGCGGCACGGTAGCCGGCCTTCTCGTAGAGATACTGCGTCTGCAGGCGATACACGATCTTGATGGCCTTGCTTATGCCTATGCCTTTCCAGCCGCTGGTCTTCACCGAGGCGATGAAGTCGGGGTCGACGACGCTGGCATCGAGCGTGTCGCGATCGGGCTGGAATCCCTCGCTCAAGAGATAGAACCAGAAGTCCAGCACGCAGCAGTTGCTATGTATGCCGCCTTGGTCGGAACTAAGGTCTGCTGGGTTTCCCCAGAATTTTCCCTCCACGGCTTTTGGGTCCTGCTTTATCCATGGATTTTTCATCGAGCGCAGGCATGCCCCAGGCTGCTGTCGCTCACTGTCCTGACCGATGGCATAGACGTAGTCGAGCGAGCGGCTGCCATCGGCGTTCAGTACGGCATCGACGATGGCGGCGCCGAAGATGTCGGAAATGGCCTCGTTCAGGCCTCCAGCTTCCCCCGTGCTTTCCAGGTCGGCCGTCTTTCTGGTCACCAGGTGGGTATATTCATGTCCCATGGTGCTGAGTTCTACCTGCTCGTCGGATTTTTCTTTCAGGCAGCCGCGGCCATACACCAGTCGGGGCAGGGAATAGGATGAAGCATAAGCATTCGACTCTTTCATGGAAATCATCGAGTTTATGCTGCCGTCTACATGACGGGGATTGACGACGTTGATGATATGCGAGCCGCAGTTGTCGTAGCTGTCACGGTTCAGCACGCTCTTGTAGAAATCATACACGCGCTGCATGCCCCAGTGCACGTCGACGACATAGTTGCCACAGGCCTTCAGCGTAGCCTCGGCGGCAAGCAGACCTTTCTCTCCGGCGACCTTCATGCTGGCCACATCGCCGCCATCGGCCGTGGGGGCTATCTCAAGCAGGTCGATAAGGGTTCCGCCTTCGGTGCGCATCGCCACATAGGTGGTGTCGGTATCGTTCATGCGCATGTAGTTCTGATTGTTTGAGATCGTATTTTTCTGCTCCGGGTGTATGACCAAGGGAAACGAGCCCACTTTCACGATGTCGCGCAGGGTGACATCGCCGCAGGTGACGGTAATCGCAATAGCGTCGTCGGCAGATGCTATTGCTCGTCTGCCCTCGGCTGTTAGGTCGAGCGTCAGCTGCGTCAGCTCCTGCATCTTGAAGACATCACGCCTGGTTTGTGCCACCTTCAGCACCTCGTCGAAATAGAGTTTGCAATGGGCAGAATCCGGATAGTAGGACTTGCTGCCATCGTCTTCCTCCTCCACCGCGTTTTTGTATTTCGCGGGAATGGTGTCGGGGGCACTGGCAGCGTCGTAGGTATAGATCTTCCTTACACTGTCGGCCATGATGATGCGTCCGTCGGCGAGTTTGGTGACGTCTATCTCCTTTTCGCCATAGTAGTACGACATGCCCTTTGCCTTCGTCTGTCCGTCAAGGTGAAAGGTGGTGGGCAGACGCTTCACCACCTGACCTGTCTCAGCGTCGGTATAGATGATGTCGTGAGTCTTGGCATCGACACTCTTCACGGCAAAGACGAAGCCGCCGGGGGTTTCTACCAGCACCAGGTCTTTCCCCCGGGCGCCGCGCACACGGCTGGGCACCTGACGGGCAGGGGCAGCGTCGGTCTCCATCACATAGCCGTTGACAACCGTCAGCTTCCCATCCTTCGAGTGCACCATCAGGCAGGCTGCATCTACGGTGATGCCATTGTATTGCTGAGCATAGCGCTGATGGCGGAAGCCAAGGTCGTCGGTTTCGTCTTTTACAAGGGTAAACGTAACCATGCTGTCTATCTTTACCCACTTGCCGAAATACTGTGGAGCCTGCTCCACGGGGATGTTCTCTTGCCGAAGGTTCTGGTTCAGGTGTTTTCCCAACACGGTGCCCTGCACTGTCATGGCAAAGAGAAAGATGATAAGTGTAACAAGTTTTCTCATATACATACATTATTTTAAAGTAAGAATTAAGCCTCCTTATTTTAAGAACCTGTCGAGGGCGGCGATAATGGCATCCTTCGATTCGGTGGTGTACACACTGCTGTCGAGGAAGTAGTCCAAGTGCACGGCTATAGGGTCGATGACCATCACCGTGTGCGGGTTCTGGCTTACGGCCGTGTCGTCTGGCCGTCCTCCCGTCCAGGGGTCGTTGTAGGCATAGACGAAGATGATGTTCTGTGTGACCTCGGTAGCCACCCACTGACGGAAGCTGGTCATGAGTCTGCCCTCGTCTTGTTTGTAGAGACCCTCATAGCGCTTCTGCACGGTCAATATGTCATTCACACTCATGGCCTGCTCCTTGGTGAGGAAGGTGCCATCGACGTTATTGTAGCCTGGGCATTCGGCCCCCAGTTCCATGAAAGCCTGCACGTAATAGGGCGCACTGCTATCGTTGCGCACCGAATGGATGAAGTTCCAAAATTTGTCGTAGACATCGGTGGCTATGCTTCTGGTCTGTTCCCCCCGGGCGGCCATGGCATGCAGAGAGTCTCTCAGTGCCGACTTGTCCATGAAGACAAACGTGCACAGCTTCTCCAGTTCCTCGTCGTCGGTGACGGCCTTGGCGGGGTCGGGCACGAGTTTTGACCAGAGGTAGAACGGCACGTAGGAGAACTTGCTAAACAGGCACTCATAGTACATGTTGTATGCCAAGGCAGTGACATCTTTCTCCATGTTGCCGGTGCTGTTAGGACTCTTCTGGTTGTATTGTTCTACGATTTTGAGGTATTCGGAAGAGTTTGCTTTGAGGAGGTACTTGTTACAGGCTTCGCGCACCCGCTTGTTCGAGCAGAAGTAGTAGGGTATGTCGTGCAGTCGCTGGCAGGCGACAGCCTCGGTGGTGCCTTCTGGATAGCCTACGCCGCTCACCTGCTCCAGGTAGACGCCTGTGGAAGAGTCCATGCACGAGAACTTGCCGTTCCTCACACTGCCGGTCAAGAAGGGTGCGCAGAAGGGCACGTAGACATCAATGTCGTTCCACCCGTACTGGTCGCTGTAGTAGGCGTAGAGGGCGCTGGTGATGCCATCTTTGCTGAGGCCGGTGCTGGCCCACCTGCCAGTCTTAAACACGCCCTGCTTCAGTGCCTGCACGATGGCGTGCAGGTCGCAGGACTGTTGCTTGGCGTTGAAGTAGGCGAACCTCAGTGCGTCGGCCGGTTCTGGAAGCGAAGAGCCGAAGTAGCGGTGCTCCACATTCACCTGATTGGCATCGAGCTGCGTGCTCAGGTCAACAATGCGTGTATTAGAAGTAAAAGGCATGTTGTAGCCGTGGGTGTAGAGCACCACATTCTTGTCGAAGCCCTTGAAGTTGATGGCCACCTGCTGATAGAAGGTGCCACGCTGGGGATCGTCGTGGTCGATGAGCTGGCGGAAGCTGAAGAAGTAGGTGGTGTCTTTGCCAGTCTTGTCGGTCTTTATCTGCACGTTGCGCACGCCATCGATGGACTCTAACGCCTGAACAAAGGCATTTGAAGACGTTTTCGGCTGCTTTTCAGTGACGATTTCGTCGAGCGTATTGTCTTTCGTGCAGCCGGTGAGCACGATGCCAGCCAAGAGAAAGGCTCCTGTGAGGCGATGTATGTTTGCTATTTTCATACGGTTTTGATTTGGGGTAATTGTTTTTTTTGTTGTTCCGGGATTCCGGTATTCCAGGATTTTGGGGGCTCGGGATTTCGGTATTTCGGGGTTCCCGGGATTTCGTGCTCACGTTATTTCCCTGTGCGGATATATTCCAGGGCGCGGTCTATCTGGGTGTCTTTGCCGGTATCCCGGAACAGGGCGGCATCGTAGGCCACCTCGATGTCGGGCGTCACGCCTATGCCATCGAGAGGCTTTTTGTCCATGTCGAAGATACACTCCGTGGGAATATAGACCCAGACGGGCGTTACGTTTCGCACGCCGGCATGGCCAGAATAGTTATAGGTATTATAGGTGTTTGAAGTCAGTCCGCACAGTCCGCCGAAGGTGCGCCGGCCTATGACGGTACCATTCTTCAGCTGCTTGACAGAGAGCGACGTCATCTCCGACATGCTCACGGATTGGGCGTTGGCCAAAACGACGATGGGCTTATCGTCGATAATCTCATGGGAATCGTCCATGGTAAAAATCGTCTTCGGCGTGAAGGGCGAGAGGTCGTAGCGCCCCACGCCACGCTTATAGCGCGACCAGCCGTACTGAAGTCCGCCCGAAGGGAGCAGCGCGCCGAGCAGGTAGCGACTGTCGTTCATAAACCCGCCAGAATTGCTGCGCACGTCGATGATCACGCCTTTGAGCCGTCCGCTCTTGTGCAGTTCCTGGATGGTGTCGAACCATGCCTGCCACGCCTGCACTACGTGCTGCCGTATCTCGTTGTTGCGCACGCTGCCGCCCAGCGCGTCGGCAAAGCTGGCATCGTTGAGGTATGCGGTGAGAAAGAAGCTACTAATCTGCAGATAGACAATGTCGTCGGTGGTCTGCGCGAACTGCAGTCTCAGCCCATAGTCGAAGAGCCGAGGGTCTACCTGCTCAAGGAAGGGCACGTTCAGATAGGCAAACTCGCTGACGATGGCATTGTAGGTGGTGAGCCATTGCGCGTTGACCGGTTTCTTGACAAGAGGATCCAGCTTGTTCTCAAGGCTGCGAAGCCCTTCATACAGTCTGACCTCACCCTCGGTGAGTTCGCTCTTGTCCAGGAGTTCACTGAGGCGGGTCTTCACCCACATATAGCCTGCGCCTGGCGTATTGAATATAGGGCGCAGCTGGCCCAGCACGGTGGCATCATAGCTCAGGAACCGTTTCAGTTCTCCGTTAATGGAATAGCCAGCCATGGTGGCCTGGAAGCCTTTGAGTTCTTCGACATCCTGACGTTTGCCGTTGCGAATACGCCCAGGCGACACACCTACGGCGTGCCCCGTCTGATGATTATTGAACTCTACGTATAAATGGCCGTCGTGCAGCGGCGTCACGAGGTCGACCAGCAACTCGTTCAACATAGAGTCGGTCACTACGGTGTCTTTCTGGTCGAGGGCTTCAAACTTGGGCAGGTATTCATCGTAGACGGCATCCCAGTCCAGTCCGTTCTGCTCTTCATAGTCCCAGAGGGTATAGTTCTGGTTCATGGCGTTCCAGAACACGCGGAACTTCCCGGCATAGCTTTTGTTTGCTTGGTCAAACGCCAGAACATCATCGTAAGCATAGGTCTGCAGCACGTCGGCATCTTCGCGGCACGAGGCGGCGGCGAGCGTCAGGAGCAGAGCTCCCAATATCAAGATTTTGTTTTTCATCGTTGTCATACTAATTATATTACACATCGTTTAGAAACAGTACCACACGCCGGCCTGCAGGGCCAGGGTGGAATTGTAGCGGGGGTCGCTCACGCGCATGTAGTCCTTCTGCGTGCTCACGAGGCTGTAGTAGTAGCGCATCTCTGCCTGTACAGCCCAGTGACTGTCGAAGCGGTACTCCAGCCCCAGTCCGCCGAGCAGTCCGAAGTCGAGGCGCTGGTCGCGATTGCTGTTAAACTCTATATTCTCGCTGAAGTTGTAGGCAATTTCCGAGAAGCTGTTGGTGTCGAAGCCCTCACGGCCGCTGTTGAGCCAGTAACCGCCATACGCGCCTACATTGCAGAAGCCACGCAGCCGCTCGCCGCCAAAGCCGAACGATGCCATCACAGGCAACTGAAGGTAGTTGTTGGTGTAGTCGTAGCACATGTTTTTCAATACCTCGCGGGTGTGGCGATAGTTCTTCTGCGTCCAGTCAAGCTCGGCGCGTATGCCCAGCCAGTCATTTACGTCGTACTGTCCCATCACACCGAGGGTTACGCCCCACCGGTCTTTGAATACATAGTCCGTCTGATAGTGTTTGTCGATGCTGAAGTGGTTGTAGTCTGCACCACCGTTTACTCCCACTCGCCACTGGGCAAAGGCCAGCGTGGGCAGCATCAAAGCCAAAATAGTGATTATTTTTTTCATCTTGTTATATTATTAATTCAATTTTTTAAGTCAGCCTGTCAATGGATTTTAGGAGTTACTTCAAAAATCACTTTTTTCATCTTTCTTTTTTCAAGTATCGCTTTCGCTCAACTTACATTAATATTAAAGTTATATTCACCGTTTTGAGTGCAAAGATATAACTTTTTCTGAAGAAAAAACGCGTAATGTCACATATTTTTTAAAACAACGGCAAAGCCTTTAAAAATGTCAAGAGTACCACTTTCGCATCATCCTAATGAAAATAGCACATGAACACCTTACCGCGATAGCGTTTCCGCTTGCCGAGAGGAAGAACGAGAGCGACAGAGAATTTAAAAGATAGTTAAGAATAGGTAAAAAAGTGGAATCGCATGAAAAAAGATGCCAAAAGAAGAGAGTTTCTCATACTTTATTATTAATTTTGTATGCTCTATAGCCTCACAATAGTGACACATCTGGTACAGACAACTGCATGTTGCCCCTACGCCAAGACAAGCGAAAAATAAAAAAATAATATATAATGCACTTCAAATGGAATTACGAATCACCTACACCCGAACGACAACAAGCGGCTAAAGAACTGGCCGAAAAAATCGGCATGAGCCCCATTATGGGATACCTGCTCCTTCAGCGAGGCATCAGAACCGAATCGGCGGCAAAACGCTTTTTCCGACCCATGCTCAACGAGCTCATCGACCCCTTCCTGATGAACGACATGGATGTGGCCGTGGACCGGCTGAACGATGCCATGGGGAGAAAAGAACGCATCATGGTCTACGGCGACTACGACGTTGACGGCTGCACGGCAGTAGCTTTGGTATACAAGTTCCTGCTACAGTTTTACTCAAACATTGAGTACTATATTCCCGACCGCTACGAAGAAGGTTATGGCATCAGCAAAAAAGGGCTTGACTATGCGGCCAGCCAGGGTGTGAAACTAATCATCGTGCTCGATTGTGGCATCAAGGCAATCCAGGAAATAGCCTATGCCAAAAAACTGGGCATAGACTTCATCATCTGTGACCACCACGTACCTGATGACGAGCTGCCATGTGCTGTGGCCATTCTCAACCCAAAGCGAGTCGACTCGACCTACCCGTTCAAGCATCTGTGTGGGTGTGGTGTGGGCTTCAAGTTTATGCAAGCTTTTGCCAAAAACAATGGCATACCCTTCTCGCAACTCATTCCCCTACTCGACTTCTGTGCCGTAAGCATTGCCGCCGACATTGTTCCGGTGACGGGCGAAAACCGCATCCTGGCCTTCCATGGGCTGAAACAGCTGAACCAAAACCCCAGCATGGGCATGAAAGCCATTATCGAGACTTGCGGCCTAACCGGTCGCGAAATAACCATGAGCGACATCATCTTCAAGATCGGGCCACGTATCAACGCATCAGGACGTGTGCAAAATGGCACCGAGACGGTAGACCTGCTTGTGGAGAAGGACCTGAAGCGTGCCCTGGCAGAAGCCACCCACATAAACGAGCACAACGAACAACGCAAGAACATAGACAAGCAGATGAGCGAGGAAGCCAACCAGATCGTGGAACGACTGGAAAGCCAGGAGCACCAGCCTGCCATCGTGCTCTACAACGAAGGGTGGAAAAAGGGCGTGGTAGGCATCGTGGCTTCGCGACTGACAGAAATATATTACAGGCCCACGGTGGTGCTGTCGTGCCAAGACGGAATGGCCAGTGGCTCGGCACGATCGGTGGCAGGCTACGACATATACGATGCCATAAAGAGCTGCCGAGACTTACTTGAAAATTTTGGTGGCCATACCTATGCCGTGGGCCTTTCGCTGAAGGTAGAGAACATTCCCGAGTTCCGCCGGCGATTCCAGAAATACGTGAGTGAGCACATACTGCCAGAACAAACAGAGGCGATGCTCGAGATAGAGGCCGAAGTAGACTTCAAAGACATAACCAAGAAGCTGCACAACGACCTGAGGAAGTTTGCGCCCCACGGCCCAGACAACCCCAAGCCGCTATTCTGCACGCGCAACGTCTACGACTACGGCACAAGCAAAGTAGTAGGACGACAGCAAGAGCACATCAAACTGGAGCTGGTCGACTCAAGATCGAGCAACGTGATGAACGGCATAGCCTTTGGGCAGAGTGCCGCAGCGCGCTACATCAAGTCGAAACGATCGTTCGACATCGTATACACCATAGAAGAAAACATCTACAAACGAGGAGAAGTGCAATTGCAAATAGAGGACATTAAGCCCTCGGAAAATTGAAGATTGAAAATGGAAGATTGAAAATGAAAAAAGAGATTTCCACTTTTCAGTCTATACTGAAGCACTATTGGGGCTACGATGACTTTCGTGGCATACAGCGCGAGATTATCGAATCGATAGCAAACGGGCACGACACACTGGGTCTGATGCCTACAGGCGGCGGAAAATCGATAACATTCCAAGTGCCTGCTTTGGCACAAGATGGCGTGTGCATCGTCGTTACGCCACTTATTGCCTTGATGAAAGACCAGGTGCAGAACTTGCGACACAGGGGAATCCGCGCTGCCGCCGTCTACTCCGGCATGCAGCAAGACGATATTCTGCAGACGCTTGAAAATGCCATCTTTGGTGCCGTGAAACTGCTTTACGTCTCGCCCGAGCGTCTCTCTTCCGACCTCTTCCGCACAAAACTTCGCCACATGAAGGTGAGCTTCATCTGCGTAGACGAGGCCCACTGCATCAGTCAGTGGGGCTACGACTTCAGACCGAGCTACCTGGCCATCGCCGACATACGCAAAGACCTTCCCGGCACGCCCGTCCTGGCTCTCACCGCAACAGCCACTCCCGAAGTGACCGACGACATACAGGAGAAACTGGCCTTCAGGGAAAAATGCGTATTCCGCATGAGCTTCGAGCGAAAGAACCTCGCCTATGTGGTAAGAACGGCACCCGACAAGAACGAACAGCTGCTGCACATTCTGCGCAACGTGCCGGGTGCGGCCATCGTCTATGCAAGAAGCCGACAACGCACCAAGGAATATGCAGAACTTCTCTGCAATGCGGGACTCAGCGCCACCTTTTTCCACGCAGGACTCGACAATGCCGAAAAAGACCGCCGACAAAACGACTGGCAACAAGACAAGGTGCGCATCATGGTGGCAACAAATGCCTTTGGAATGGGTATCGACAAAGCCGATGTGCGAATTGTCGTTCACATAGACTGCCCCAGCAGCATTGAAGCCTATTTCCAGGAGGCGGGGCGGGCAGGGCGCGACGGGCAGAAAGCCTATGCCGTGTTATTATACAACAGCAGCGACCGACATAAACTGCTGAAGCGTGTGGCCGATACTTTTCCTGAAAAAGATTATATCAGGCAGGTTTACGAGCATCTGGCCTATTTCTATCAAATAGGAGTCGGCTCTGGCTATAATGCCATTTTCGAGTTTCCCATCGACAAATTCTGCAAGACCTACAAGCACTTCCCCATACAGGTCGATGCCGCGCTCAAGATTCTCGACCGTGCGGGATACATAGAATACACAGAAGAACAAGACAATCAAGCGCGGGTGATGTTCATACTGGAGCGCGACGAGCTTTACCGCCTGAGAGGAAACACGCAGGAAGAGGAAAAAGTAATCGTGGCCTTACTGCGCAACTACAGCGGACTGTTCAGCGATTTCTCGTATATCGACGAGGCCCTCATTGCCCAACTGACTGGACTTTCGCAAACCTCGGTCTACCTCACGCTGAAATCCTTGAGCCAAAAGCGAATCTTAAACTTCATCCCACAGAAGCGAACGCCCTTCATACGTTATCGCCAGCGCCGTGAAGATGCCCAGCACCTGCAGTTTCCTCCTGCCATCTACGAAGACTTGCGCAAAAGATTCTCACAGCGCATAGAGGCCATGCTGGCCTATGCCACAACAGAAGAATGTCGTTCCAGACAGCTGCTGAACTATTTTGGCGAAACGCGCCCGACCGACTGCGGACAGTGCGACGTGTGCCTCGACCGCAACCACGAACTTACCAAGACGAACAAGCTGAAAGAAGCCACAGGCATGATCATCGCACTGCTCGGCGACAAGCAGCCCCACCGCATAGCACAACTACACCAACTGCCGTTGCCATACGAAACCATCGAGGCTGCACTTGACAAGCTGGTAAGCGAAGCTACTGTCATCAACGACGACGGTTGGCTCTCGTTATACGCTGACTAACGCTTGTCGATGTATTTCCACCCCGAAGCATATTCCGACTTGGGGAAGACGAATACGGAATCGTCAATATCGCCAGAATGGAAATCGGAAATCTTGATGGTGGTCCAGAAGAATGCGACCTTTATACGTAGCCGAATAGGCGTATAGCTGCCTTGCGTCACCAGTGCCTGCACCTCTTTGATTGTGCCTTTGGCCTTCTTCTTCTGTTTCAACGTCAGCATCAGCCCCTCCTGATGGGTGGCCACACTATAGTTGAAATCGTCGAGCGAAAACTTGAACTTTCCGCTATACTTGTCTTTCTTTCCCGATTTGGCATCATAAATTTCTACATGTTTCTTCTTCCTGTAGGCCATATAGGTCAAGGTGCCATCGTTCCAGCTGTCTACACGCTCATCGCTGAAACGCTTTTTCTTTCCCTTGAACGTAATGGTGCCGCGAGTTTTATAGAGGCCGATGATATTTACATCATAGCTCAGCTTGGCTCCCTGAGGCCCAAACACCCGTTCATAAGCGGTATTAAAAATGCGACGCGCCTGTTTGGCATTCGGTGTCTCTTCCTGAACTTGGGCCGTAGCAACAATGGCTGCCAGACACGAAAATACGAATAAAATCAAATATTTTTTCATTGCGGCTGCAAAGGTACGAAAGTGTCGGCATTTAACACATGGCAACAAGTGTTTATTCTACAATCTTAACATCTTTTATTTAAATTGAGATATCAAATCTGCCGCCTTTAGCAGAAAAAGACGTACCTTTGCCAGAAAAATAGAATCTCGAAGACCAAACCAACACCAGATTATGAAGCATGCATTACGAAGCAGCGTCTGCACCGAAGGCAGGCGCATGTCCGGAGCCCGCGCCCTCTGGGTGGCCACCGGCATGAAGCAAGAACAGTTTGGCAAGCCCATCATTGCCATCGTAAACTCTTTCACTCAGTTTGTGCCCGGGCATACCCACCTTCACGAAATAGGACAGATCATTCGTCAGGAAATAGAGCAGATGGGATGCTATGCCGCCGAGTTCAATACCATTGCCATCGACGATGGCATAGCCATGGGCCACGACGGTATGCTCTACTCGCTTCCTTCACGCGACATCATCGCCGACTCCGTAGAATATATGGTCAACGCCCATAAGGCCGATGCCATGATCTGCATATCCAATTGCGACAAAGTCACGCCAGGAATGCTCATGGCCTCTATGCGACTGAACATTCCCACGGTGTTCTGCAGCGGTGGCCCCATGGAAGCAGGGCGATGGCGTGGAGAAAATGCCGACCTCATCACTGCCATGGTGAAAGGTGCCGACCCCAGCGTCAGCGACGAAGAGATGAGGCAGATAGAGCAGTGTGCCTGCCCCGGCTGCGGTTCCTGTTCGGGCATGTTCACAGCCAATTCCATGAACTCACTCACCGAAGCCATCGGCCTTTCGCTGCCAGGCAATGGCACCATTCTGGCCACCCATGCCAACCGCATAGAGCTTTTCAGAAAGGCTGCACGGCAGATAGTGAAAAATGCAATGGCATATTATGAAGACGGCGACGACAGCGTCCTGCCCCGTAGCATCGCCACGCGGAAGGCCTTCCTCAATGCCATGACACTCGACATCGCCATGGGAGGCTCTACCAACACGGTGCTCCATCTGCTGGCTGTGGCACAAGAGGCAGGCGTAGACTTCACCATGAAAGACATCGACGAACTGTCGCGGCATGTACCCTGCCTTTGCAAACTGGCCCCTAATACCCAGAAATATTCGGTTCAGGAATGCAACCGCGCCGGAGGAATTCTCGGTATACTGGGAGAGCTGAAAAAGGGTGGACTCATAGACGGCACGGCCATCAGGGCAGACGGCATGACACTGGAAGAGGCCATCGAGACCTACGACATCACGCCTATTGCCCACACGCCACATACACCCCACCCGGCACACATATACTTCTCGGCACCTGCCGGACGCTTCTCGACAAAAATGGGATCGCAACAAGAACTCTATGCCACGCTCGACACCGACAGGGAAAACGGCTGCATTCGCGACATAGAGCATGCCTACACCCGAGACGGAGGCCTTGCCGTTCTCTTTGGCAACATCGCACAGGATGGGTGTGTGGTAAAGACTGCCGGCGTAGACGAGGCCCTGTGGCATTTCGAAGGCCCGGCCGTTGTCTTCGACTCACAGGAAGATGCCTGCGAGGGCATTCTGGGCGGTCGAGTGAAAAGCGGCGACTGCGTGGTCATTACCCATGAAGGGCCCAAGGGCGGCCCCGGCATGCAGGAGATGCTCTACCCCACCTCTTATATAAAGAGCATGCATCTGGGAAAAGAATGCGCCCTCATCACCGACGGGCGGTTCAGTGGAGGCACGAGCGGCCTCAGCATCGGCCATATATCGCCAGAAGCCGCCAACGGAGGCAATATAGGCAAGATTCAGGACGGAGACATCATCGTAATCGACATACCCTCGCGCAGCATCAACGTAAAGCTGAGCGACGAAGAACTGGAGGCTCGGCCACAGCAACCACTGAGACGCAATCGCACCGTGTCGAAAGCCCTGCGAGCATACGCCCAAAGCGTAAGTTCAGCCGATAAAGGAGGGATAAGAATCATCAACTGAAAAATTGACATATATTAAGTGTGCGTACACAGAATTCATAAAAAATCTGAATAAATTTGGCATTATCAAGCATTCTTCGTACCTTTGCGCTTGAAAATCAGTGGATAACACATTTCTCGTGATGAGAAACTCCAAAATAAAGCGTATGAAGAACTTAGTGAAGAATGTATGTCTGAGCCTGACTATTCTGTCACTGATTCCGATGGTTGCTCAAGCAGCCAAGAAAGGAAACAAAAGCTCAGCATCGTTTGATTGGAATCCTATAATGGAAGCCATCATTCAGGTAGAAAGCGGAGGAAACGCCAAGGCCGTAAGCGGAAACTCGGTCGGCGTGATGCAGATCACTCCTATTCTCGTGAGGGAATGCAACAAGATTCTCAAGAATCGCAAGAGTGACAAGCGCTTTACGATGAACGACCGTTACAGTGTCGAGAAGTCGAAAGAAATGTTCCTTCTGATTCAGTCGCACCACAACAAGACGAATGACGTGGAGAAAGCAATTCGCACATGGAACGGTGGTCCGAACTATAGCATTAAGGCCACTAACAGATATTTTGCGAAGGTGATGCGGCTTCTCAAATAAGCATTTAAATGTTTATGAACTAATAAAAATCCGGTTGTCGAGTTGTAAAACTTGGCAACCGGATTTTATATTAATCAGGAAAAGCAATGGGAAGATCCTATTTACATCTGTCTATCCATTCCTTGAGAGCAGCGCGTGGTATGCCACGGCGCATGGCCTCTTCGAGCAAAGCCCATGCTTCGTCATAACGCTTCAGACGAAGCAGGATTTCCGTCTTCGACACGACGAAATCGGCATTGAGGGGCCTTCTGCTAATGGCCTCTCCCCAGTCGAAGAGCGCCACGTCGTATTTTCCGAGTTCTGCCTCATAGTCTGCTCGGGCTGCATAAGCCAAGGCCGAATCAGGAAATTGCTGCACCAGCTGGTTCAGTTCATCAAGGGTGTCGAGCTGGCGCCCCAGCTTCCGCTTCACCATCGCCAATCCCAGTTGAGCTTCGAAATGATGGGGCACTATGCCGAGAAATGTTTCGTAGTCGTTGCGGGCCATATCGTAATGGCGAAGCGTCGTATTGGCGTATGCCCTATAATAAAGAGCAGCCAAATTACGCGAGTCTATCTGGAGCACACGCCCATACTCTTCTACGGCATAGTCCCATTGTCCGAGCTCGATGTTGACGGCTGCCTTGCGCAGGCGGAGGTCAGTGTTGTGCGGCATCATGCGTATGCTGTCGTTGAGCACCGACAATGAGTCGCGCCACTGCCCAGCCGTCTGGGCACCAGCCGCCACCGCCGAGAACATGAGGAGCCACAACGCGATATGCCTCATGCCTGCCGGATATAGTTCACGATCCACTGGCCCACTTCCTTGGTGCCATAATGAGCTCCACCCTCGACCTGAATCTCAGGAGTGCGCACATTGGCAGCCAGCGAAGCATCGACGGCCTTGCGGACGAGGGTTCCCTCTGCCTCCAGGCCGAAATGTTCAAGAAGCATGGCAGCCGAAAGAATCTGGGCAAGCGGATTAGCCAGGTTCTGACCTGCGGCCTGCGGCCACGAACCGTGGACGGGCTCGAAGAGCGGAGTGTGCTCGCCAAGGCTGCTTGAAGGCTGCAACCCCATAGAGCCGGTGATGCATGAGGTCTCATCGGTAAGAATGTCGCCAAAGGTGTTTTCGGTGACAATCACATCGAAGAAGCGGGGCTCGGTGAGCACGCGCATCGATGCATTGTCTATAAACATATAGTCCGTCTGAACGTCGGGATAATTGGGTTCCATCTCTTTGGCTATTTGTCGCCAGAGCCTGCTCGAGGCCAGCACATTGGCCTTGTCGACCACCGTGAGGTGCTTACGGCGCTTTTGGGCCATCTCGAAGGCTACTTTCAGAATGCGTTCAATCTCCGGCCGTGTATAGCTGTCGGTATCGTAAGCCCTGTCGTTATCCTGATACTTCTCACCAAAATACATACCACCCGTCAGTTCTCGTAAAACCACGAAATCGGCGCCACGCAGCAGTTCGTCTTTCAAGGGCGACTTGTGAATCAGGCAGTCGAAAGTGGCCACCGGGCGGACATTGGCAAACAGCCCCAGTTTCTTGCGCATGGCCAGCAGGCCCGTCTCCGGGCGCACCTTCGCCGTAGGGTCATTATCGTACCTCAACGACCCCACGGCAGCAAAGAGCACGGCATCTGACTGCATGCACAGTTCATGGGTAGCCTCGGGATAGGGGTCGCCCACGGCATCGATGGCGCAAGCCCCCACCAATCCTTGCTCATAGCTGAATTCATGACCATATTTCTGTGCTATAGCCTCCATTACGGCCACACCCTGCTCCATGATTTCGGGACCTATTCCGTCGCCCGGCAAAACGGCAATCTTTAGTTTCATTGAATCTCTAAGAACGAATTTGATTAAACAATAAATATAACAATCTGGAACTTTTTCAGAATCCAGAGTGCAAAGTTACAAAAGAAATCGAACAGTTTAGTGCAAATTATAATGATTTTCGTTCTTTTTATACTTCTTTAGCCGATTCTTCACTATTCACTATTCACTCTTAAAAAGCATAGGTCTTTTTCTGATATTCGTCCCAGCCGGTCTCTGCCGTCATCGTGAAGGTGTTGTTGCTGGTGTGGTCGAAGAAACTGCCTTCATACACCGTGACCATGTTACGCTTCATAGGCACGTCGACAAATTTGCGCTCGACGACTACCGTCTCTTTGTCGGCTGCCAACGCCGTCACCGTCAGCTGGAGCTTTCCCGTCTCGTCTTGCAGGAAGGTGTAGATAGGAAGGGTGACAGGAACCTGAACGCCACTGATGTTCCACAAAGCCTCTTGCTGAGAGTTCACCATCCCGCCAAAGCCAGTAGTGGCGTTCAGCACGCCGCTGCCACCTGTATAGTAGAATTTAAGGTAAGCCACGTTGCTGGGAATCTCATCTATTATGATGAAATTCAGCTTCGACGAAGCCCTGGTCAATGCCAGATCGTGCGTCTGCGGCTGACTGGTCACCATCAGGTCGCCATAATAATAGAAGGTGTCGGTATAGCCTATGGCATTGGTAAACTGTATGCTCTCCGGATTCGATAGAACAGGATTTTCTTTTTGGCTGTTGTGGGCAAGTACCAGAAGCTTATATTCACCGGGATCGAGCGCCATCGAGACTTCGCCGTAATTGTCGTCAGTCTTCGCTTGCGTGATGCCTTTCACTTTCTTATCGTCTTTGTATACCACGAAGCAGAGCCTTGTGCAGTAATCGGAAATGTTCTGAACGGCGCGCGTGGCCCGGGCATCGTAGGGCACCATCGTGAAGTCGGCCACCCTGAGCACCACATTGCCTTTGTCTTTCCCTGTCTGCTCTTTCGCGGGCTCTTCTGCCTCCTCGTCGAGAATGGGCTTCTCGCAAGCCCACATGAACATAGCCGTGGCAGCCAAGCCACATGCGATTTTAACAATTTTCATTTTTGTGTGATTTTAGTATTTGTCAATTTTAGGTTTTATATAGAGCACAAAGGTATACTTTTCGATTGACATCTGAAAATAATTTAGTTTATTTTTTGAAAAATGTAAAATTTTTATATAAAAGGCCTATGAGCAGCGGCGGCGCCGTCAACTACTTGGCGAACTGGCTTGTGGCGGATTCGTCAGATGGCCCGTATTTAACAGACCCACCATCACGAACTCACTGATTACGGCATGGTGAAGGCCTACCAGAACGGTATCCTTTTGACACATACTACATGGCTCCCGCCACCATCAGCCTGGCCGACAATGCCGACAACAGCACGACCATCAGCGAGAACGACGTTGGCAACAGCAAGCGATGGGGAAGTGCCTTTTAATCGATGAAAAATTTGCATAATTCATCGTTTATCACTAATTTTGCATGTATATTTAAACACTTTTATTGTATCACTAAACAAATACGATGATGAACATCCTTATTTTACAGGCTTCTCCACGAGCCAAAGGTAACACCGCATGGATGGCGGAAGAGTACAAGAACGCTGCCGAGGCAGCAGGTCACCAGGTGACGCTGGTCAACGTGTCGCACAAGAAGATTGCCGGCTGTCTGGCTTGCGAGTATTGCCATAACAAAGGCAACGGTACCTGCATACAGAAAGACGATATGCAGGAACTCTACCCGCTGATGGCTGAGGCCGAAGTGCTGGTGCTGGCCGCGCCCATCTACTACTTCACGCTCAACGCCCAGATTCAGGCCCCCATACAGCGCATGTACTGTGTCAATGCCCCCGCAAAGGTGAAGAAGATGGCCCTCCTCATGTCGTCTTATTCGCCTGGAGTTTACACGGGTGCCACGGCAGAATATCACGACATCTGCAACTATTGGCACGCTGAGGATAGTGGCATCGTGACCGCCAAGATCGACGAGCAGAAGACCGACGAGACCAAAGCCAAGATTCAGGCAATAGTGAAGAATCTATAGTTCACACTTCCATGGAGTAAACAACAAAACTCTATGGGTAATGTCATTCATTCTATTTTCGGAAGTTAAGAGGTTATTGAAGCTTCAATAACCTCTTAACTTCTTTAACTTAACTTCTTTAACTTCTTAACTTCCGAACTTGAATCTGGGAGAGGTCAGGAGTTTGGACAAAACAGCCGATATTAGAGTGCTATTCAGCCTCGGTTACAAGGCTGGAACGTCCATTGACTATTATCCCCCTATCATCTGCAGCAGCTCCTTGCTTGTGAGCTTATGGCTCTCGCTGGTGCCGCTTAGCATGGCATCGGCGAGATTGCGCTTTGTCTCGTGCAGGCGCAGGATTTTCTCCTCGATGGTGTGCTGGGCAATGAGATGGTAGACGGTGACGTTCTGGCGCTGGCCTATGCGGTAGGCGCGGTCGGTGGCCTGCTGCTCGATGGCGGGATTCCACCAGGGGTCGAGGTGCACCACATAGTTGGCCCCAGTGAGGTTGAGACCCAGTCCGCCGGCCTTGAGGCTGATGAGGAAGACGGGGTGGAGGCCCTTTTGGAACTCTTGCACGAGCTGCTCGCGCCGCTTCATGGGCACGGCACCGTCGAGGTAGATATAGTCGACGTGCTGCTTGTCGAGGGTTTCGCGCACAAGGGTGAGGAACGAGGTGAACTGGCTGAAGACGAGCACTTGGTTGTCTCCGCCCACGATCTCGTCGAGCAACTGCATGAGTGCCGTGATCTTCGACGACTCGCCCTTCCAGCTCTTCTCGGCCAGCTGGGCTGCACAGGCGGCCTGGCGCAGGCGGGTGATCTCGGCCAGGGTGTTGACGCTGGGGGCACCGCCCTGCTCGTCTTCGAGCAGCTTCTTGGCCCGTCGACGAATGACCTCGTAGACGGCCATCTCGTCGGTCGAAAGCTCCACTGGCATGTTCACCTCGGTCTTGTCAGGCAGTTCTTCGATGACCTCCTGCTTGGTGCGGCGCAGAATGAAGGGCTGCACGAGTCGCTTGAGTTGCCGCGAGCGCTCCTTGTTGTCTTGCTGCTCTATGGGCACGATGTATTTTTTCTGAAACTGCTCGTAACTGCCGAGCATGCCGGGATTGATGAACTGGTAGAGATTCCAGAGTTCGCCCAGATGGTTCTGCACCGGCGTGCCAGTAAGGATGATGCGGTGGCTGGCCTGCAGCTTCATGACCGATGCCGAGGTCTTGGTCTCACGGTTCTTGATGACGTGGGCCTCGTCGAGGCAGACGGTGTTCCAGTGCTTCTTCAGCAGGTCTTCGCTCTCGGTGACGAGCAGTCCGTAGGTGGTGACGATGACATCGGCGGCGGCGGCTTTCTCGATAGCCTCGTGCCGGTCGGCCGAGAGGTTGAGCACCTCGACATGTAGCGACGGGGCGAAACGCTCGAACTCTCGCCGCCAGTTGGGTACCACCGAGGCGGGCGCTGCCACGAGGGCAGGCCCCTCGTCGGCCACGCTGAGCAGGAAGGCGATGGTCTGCACGGTCTTGCCCAGCCCCATGTCGTCGGCCAGACATACGCCGGCGCCCCAGCCCGTCATGCGGCTCATCCACTGGAAGCCGTCGGCCTGGTAGTCGCGCAGCTCGGCTTTCAGCTGTCGCGGTGTGGCGGGCTGCAGGGCCATGCTCTTCTTTATTTTCTTCTGCAGCTGGTCTATCTTCTTGTCGTGCTTCACCTCGATCTCGCCGCTGAGGGCACTGCCCAGAAGCGAGGCATGCAGCTCGCTGATGTGCAGGTGGCCATGATCGCTCACGGTGAGGCTCTCGATGCGCTGCAGCTGCTTGCGCAGGCGGTCGCTGATGCGCAGGAACTCGCTCTCGCCCAGACGCACGAAGCCCGACGCGGGAGCCTCGGCCACGAGCTGCAGCAGCTGGGCGGTGGTAAGCACGGTATCGTCGTCGATGGGTATCTCACCCTCAAGTTCGAACCATCCGTTCTTCGACTTCAGGGCAATATTCCACGCGGCGGTGTTGGTGGTCTTCAGGCGCAGCTGTCCGCCCTCGGGCCACTCTATATAGAAGTTGTCGGCATGCTGCGCCACAAACTCCATCGTGGCCAGCAGGCCGTCGGCGGAAAGGCTCAGCGGGAGGCGCTCGGCAAAGGGTTCGTCGATGGTGTCGGGCAGCAGGTCGGAGTCGTGCATGAAAGTGGTGAGCAGCTGCAGATTGGTGCGCTCGGTGCGCATGTCGCGCGTGACCTGGTAGCGCACGCCGTCTTCTTCGGCCACGCAGGGGTTGAGCCCCTGCCCAGGGACAAAGAGCGAGGGGCCGGCGGGCAGCGGGCGTGCCAGACAGAGCACGTCGAAGAGGTTGCGTGCTCCCGGCGAGGGCAGCACCTGCAGGCACAGCTGGCCCACGCCCTTGCGCTGCTCGAGGGTGGTGCCGCCCTCGACGAGGTCGCTGTGCACCTCGACCACGTCGCTCACCTTGGGCAGGAATTCGCGCAATTGCTGCTCGGCCTCCAGGGGGAAGATGCCTATGGAGAGCAGCTTGGCATAGTAGCTGCGCTGGCGGTCGGTCATGGTGATGACGACATAGCGGGTGTCGCTCTCCTTGCGATAGACGACGGTGCTCTCCTGCTTGGCATTGCCCAGGTTCGACTTCACGGTGAAGGCCTTCTTGGTGCGCTCGATGATGAGGTAGGGTTTCTCTTCGTCGATGGTCACGGGCTGGAAGGGTGCGTAGCGACCAGTGTAGACACGGTCGGAGCCTACGAGCAGGGGCAGCACCTTCTCAACAGTGACATCGTAGGAGTAATAACTGTAAGGTATGAGGGCAGCCACGCGCCGGTCGGTATCGTCCATGAAAGGAGTGCCCTTGCGGAAGGTGTCCCACGACATGCGCTTGCCGGCCCCCCATTCGCCCGAGCGGAGGCGCGACTGTTCGCGCACCTCGACATAGCCGGCGTTGAAGAGATAGCTCACCCGCACATCACCCTTCTCCGTGCCGCCGGCCTTGGCCTTGGGCGTGAGTTCCTCGAGCAGCAGCTCCCATCGCTGCTTGTGGCGCAGGCGGGCTATGAGGGATGGCGGCTGGGCGGCCAGCTCCTGCCGCAGTATCCACAGGCGAGGCTGGGGCGGCAAGGTCTTTGGCCACGATACCTCGACATGGAAAAAGCGCGCCATGATGAGCGCCAGATACTGGGCAAGAGGCTTGGGGCGGTGAAGGGCACTGCCGTTGAGCTCGGCAGCGACGGTTTGCTGCGAAGGCTCGTAGCCCTGAACGAGGTATTGCGCCAGCCAGAGCACGCTGCGCGAGGGCGCAGAGGTGCGGAAGCCATCTTTCTTGATCATGGCCCCCAGCTTCTTGTGCTCATCGGTGGTCTTCAAGTGGTAGGCCATGACGAGCATGAAGTTGTTGAGCGGCATGTTGAAATAGCCTTTCTCCTGGGCCAGGGCATTCTGGTTGTTGAGGCGCATGGCCGTGGTGAGATGAGTGAAGGCGGCAGCGATGTCGGCATCGTAGAGTGCCTTGGCACCAGCCAGCAGATGTGCATAGAGATTGGGAAGGGCAGCGGCCTCGGCATCGTAGCGCCCCTGCTTGTAGTAGTCGTAGAGTGCCACGATGGCGCGCATGTTGTCTTTCACAAGATCGTCTGTGCGGTCGTAGGCAAGCTGCGCCACCTGGGATAGCATGTTGTCGGGGTCGGCCACGTCGTTTTCTACCTGCCACACGGCTACCGAGGCCACGAATTCTAACATGCGCCGGGGCGGTAGGACCCGCATCAGTGGGAAGAAGAGGGGTTCGGCCACCAGGGGCACGAGCAGTTCGAAGGCGTTCATAGAGGTGAAGGCCGCCGCCGAGAGCGAAGTCTTCTCGTGGGCCAGACAGACCTGGAGGTTCTTCAGCAGCTGGCGGGCAAGAGGGTCTTGCATGCGCTTGTAATAGGTGGCGAAATGGTCGGTCAGTGCCGGTTCGTGTCGCAACATGTAGAGCATGAGGGGAGCCACGTGATGGGCATGGAGCGAATATTCCTCACGATAATAAAAGTAGCCACCCAAAAAGCTGGTGAGCGAGTTGAGCGTTTTTTTCACTGCGCTCTTGTCGATATTCTCGGCCTTTGCATAGAGATAAATGTCGCTGCTGTCGATGCGCCTGCCTACGTATGCCAAAAAGCAGAGCAGCCTGCGCTGCCCTGCCGTAAGATTGAGATAGGGTTGAAAAAGATAGTCCATCAAGAGTGGTTAGTATCCAAAGATTTCGGTGGTGGAAAGACGCTTCAGAGGTCCGTATTCGGAAAGTGCCTTCATGTCGAGCTCGCGCTCATCGCCAAGGATGATGTAGCGGTAGGTCTTACGGGCCATCTGCTGTTGCTCGAAGGCAACGATGTCTTGCAGCGTGAGCGAGGGCAGGGCCTCATAGATACGCGCATTCTCGTCGTAGTCGATGCCCTTCTCGCGGGCCGTGAGCCAGGCATTGATAAGGCCAAACTTGGTGGTGCGCTGACTCTGCAGACGCTTGGTAAGGGCATCCTTGGCTATCTGGAACGAGGGTTCGCTCTGGGGAATGCTGTCGAGAATGGCATGGAACTGGCGCACGCAGTCCATCATCTTGTCGTTCTGGGTGATGATATGCGTGAAGAAATATTCGCTCTCGCCATGATAGCGTGGCTGCATATAGGCGGCATAGGCATTGTAGGCCAGTCCGCGTGCCTCGCGCAGCTCCTGGAACACGATGGTGTTCATGCCACCGCC
>CAMJLB010000034.1 GCA_946406555.1 uncultured Prevotellaceae bacterium
TGGAAATTATACTGAAAGAAGATATTATCGGTCTGGGATATAAGAACGATATCGTTAATGTGAAGTCGGGCTATGGCCGCAACTACCTCATTCCTCAGGGAAAGGGCGTTATTGCTTCTCCTTCTGCCAAGAAGGTGCTCGCCGAGAACCTGAAGCAGCAGGCTCATAAGCTGGCTGCGCTGAAGGCTGCCGCCGATGAGCGTGCCAAGGGCTTGGAGGGTGTTGCCCTCTGCATTGCCGCCAAGGTGAGTGCCACGGGGCAGCTCTATGGCTCGGTGAATACCGCTGCGGTAGCCGACGAGCTGAAGAAGCTTGGCCATGAGGTCGACCGCAAGATCATCACCATGCGCGACATCAAGAAGGTGGGCGACTATGTAGCTCTCGTACACTTCCATAAAGAGGTGACAGTTGAGATTCCTGTGAAGGTTGTGGCCGAAAATGCTCCTGTTGAGGAGGTGGCTGCTCCCGTAGAAGAGGCTCCCGCTCAGGAAGAGACTGAGGCTCCTGCCGCAGAGTAAGAAAACAGGAAAGAACAGATATTGAAGGTTTTGGCTGCAATGGTAGCCAAAACCTTTTGTTTTTTTGCTGTATCAGGTCTTTCTACTTGAAAAAAAAGCCAAATTGCTTGCATATTAAAAATAAAACAAGTATTTTTGCATGCTGAAAAACCAATAACCATAAAAATTGTATGGATTTAGGAGAAAGACTGGAGTCGAAAATAAATCGCTCAGACTATAAAATACTGATCGTCGATGATGTGGTGAGCAATGTCTTGCTGCTTAAGATACTGCTTACCAATGAGAAATTTCAGGTTTGTACGGCCAACTGCGGCAACATGTGCATAGAGCAAGCCAAGGCCGAAAAGCCCGACTTGATACTTCTCGACGTGATGATGCCCGATATGTCGGGTTTCGATACGGCGGTGATTCTGAAGAAAGACCCAGCTACGGTAGACATTCCCATCATCTTCCTGACGGCACTCAACAATCCAAGCGATTTGGTACATGGCTTCCAGGTGGGAGCCAACGACTTCCTGACCAAACCTTTCAACAAAGAAGAGCTGGTCGTGCGTGTCATGCACCAGATAACGCTGGTGGCAGCCAAGCGCCTTATCCAGAAGCAGAATGAAGAACTGCGTGCCACTATAGGCAATCGCGACAAGATGTATTCGGTCATTGCCCACGACTTGCGGTCGCCCATGGCATCTATCCGTATGGTGCTGAATTTGGTTGTGAGTTCTGTCACGTCGGATATGGTCGGTCCGGAGCTGTATGGCTTGCTCGACCAAGCCAATAAAGAGTCGGAGGAGGTGCACGACCTGCTCGACAATCTGTTGAAGTGGACGAAGAGCCAGACTGGCCGTTTGAATGTAGTAACCCAGGATTTGGATTTGAACGACATTGTGCCAGGTGTCGTCGACATCTTCCAGATGATAGCCGTTACGAAGAATATCACTTTGGAGCTGACACATGCCAATGAGCCTTTGGTGGTGCGTGCAGACAACGATATGCTGAAGACGGTGGTGCGCAACTTCATGTCGAATGCCATTAAGTTCAGCCCGGAAGGGAGTACGATAGAAATCAGCATGAAGGCAGAGGGCGACTTTGCCAAAGTCAGCGTGCGCGACCATGGTGTGGGTATAGCCCCGGAGCGCATCGGCAATATTTTCCATAAAGGCGAGACCACCTATGGTACGGGCGGAGAGGAAGGCTCTGGATTAGGTTTGCAGCTTTGTGCAGACTTTGCCCGCAAGAATGGTGGCGATGTAATGGTAGAGTCTACGCTTGGTGAAGGTTCTACTTTCAGCGTGCTGGTGCCGCTGAAGAAGTAGGCCGCCTGCTGTCTCAGTAAAAAAAGCAAAAGACAGTCCGAAGGAAAAATTCTCCTTCGGACTGTCTTTTGCCATATATCCTTGCTTAGTCAAAGAATCCAGGCTGTTTGTAGTCAATGCCCAGCTCGCGGTCTACAGTTGCCAGGATGCCCTGCACCTGTCCCAGTGCAAACATGCGTCCAAGCAGGGTGTAACCAGCATTGTGCCCGTGACTCGACTCGTCCATGATGCCACCAGGCTCATCGGTAAATGTCATGCCGTGATCCACGCGCATGGGCAGTTGTGGGTTCTCTTTTTCGAATATGCGGCACAGCTCAATCAGGTCGGCTCGTCCGCCTAAGTGGCTGGCCTCGGTGAAGTCGCCGTTTGGGAAAATGTGGCATGAGCGCAGGTGTACGAAATGGGTGCGCGAGGCAAACTTGCGCGCCAGGTCTACCACATTGTTGTAGGCACCAGCCGAAAGGCTTCCTGCGCAGAAAGTCAGGCCGTTGTGCTTGTTGGGCACGGCATCGAGGAACCACCGTATGTCTTCCTCTGTGCGCACGATGCGCGGCAGTCCCAGAATCTCGATGGGTGGGTCGTCGGGGTGCACGCACATGTTCATGTCACACTCTTCGCAGGTAGGCATGATGGCCTCGAGGAAGTACTTCATGTTTTCGCGCAGCTGTTTCTTGTCGATGCCTTTATATAGGTCGAGAAACTCGCGGAACTTCTGTACTGGTGCTTCGTCGTTCTCGCTGAAGTTGCCCGATACGAATCCCTGCGTCTTGATTACGATGTTCTCCACCAGCTTGTGGTCTTTCTCGGGTGTCATGGTTTTGGCCAGCTCGTCGCATTCGGCCAAGACATTGCGCCCCTCGCCCCAGCCCTCGGGAAATTTGAAGTTGGCCCATTCTTCGCGAGCGCCCTCCCGTTTCAGTATGTAGATGTCGAAGTAGGCAAACTCGGCATAGTTGAAATAGAGGTTTGTCGAGCCGTTAGGGTTCAGGTGCAGCAGGTCAGTGCGTGCCCAGTCGAGCACAGGCATGAAGTTGTAGCAGATGCAGTGTATGCCTTCTGCCGAGAGGTTTCGCAGGCTCTGCTTGTACACCTCGATTTGCTCGTCGCGGTCTGGGCCGCCGTACTTTATCGTCTCAACCACGGGCAGGCTCTCCACCACGCTCCAACGCAGCCCGAAGCTCTCGATGTATTCGCGCAGCTCGCGAATCTTTTCGCGTGTCCATACCTGCCCCAGCGGCACGTCGTGCAGAGCCGTCACGATGCCTTCAACTCCAATTTGCTTCAGCATGGCAAGCGTTATCTTGTCTTTCTTGCCAAACCATCTCCATGTTCTTTCCATTTGTTTTGTTTTTAGGTGTTTAAAAGATTCATACTGCAAAAGTACAGAAAAATACTCAATAACGTTGCGACTGATGTACGAATTTATGTAAAAATGTACGAAAGGCAAATAAAAAGAAACGGTTCCGAATGATTTTCATTCAGAACCGCCTTGCGTTTTGTGACTCCCGCGGGATTCAAACCCACAACCTTCTGATCCGTAGTCAGATGCTCTATTCAGTTGAGCTAGGGAGCCATCCTTTCTGTTTTGCGGTTGCAAAGGTACTGACTTTTTTTGAACTGGCCAAATGTTTTTCCAACTTTTTTCAGAAAAATGTTGTTTTTCTTTGTTTTTGGCACAGAAAGAGGGTCTTCTTTGCCTTATTCGGGGCAAATCTGCAGCAATTTCACCGCATCCACATACTGTGCGATGCCAGCGGCCACCTCCTTTGCAGCCTTCATGGCGAGCACCACCGTCTGTGGGCGGTGCACCACGTCGCCACCGGCAAACACGCCCCGGCGGGTGGTCATGCCGAAGGGGCGTTCCACGGTTTTCACGTAGCCTTTCTCGTCGACTTCTATTCCTTCGGTTGTTGAAACGATGCGGTTGGCAGGCCGCGAGCCAATGGCAAGAAACACCCTGTTGAAGGGTTCTATCCTTTCGCCTTCTGGCGTTTGCAGTCGCAGCGCTTTCAGTCGGCCGTTGTCGCCACCAATAAACTCGGTGCAGGTGGTGTTCCACCAGAACTCGATGCCCTCTTCGGTAGCCTCTTGGTATTCGCTCTCGATGGCAGGCATTTCCTCTTGCGTTCGGCGATAGATCACGGTGACTTTTGCTCCCAGCCGTATGGCCGTGCGTGCGGCGTCCATGGCCACGTTGCCTCCGCCGATTACGGCCACCCGGTCGCCTTCGTCTACGGGCACCTTGTCGCGGGTGGTCATTCCCTCGTTGAACACGTTCACCTGGTGCAGCAGGTAAGTCGACTGGTTCACCCCTCGCAGTTGTGCGCCAGGGGTGCTGTTCATGTTTTGTGGTACAGAGGTACCTGTCCCTATGAATATAGCGTCGAAGCCTTCGGCAAAGAGTGAGTCTACTGTCACGCCGTTGCGTCCCACTGTTGTGTTCAGCCTGATGTCTACGCCCAGGGCGGCAATCTTCTCTATTTCTTTTCTTACGATGGTTTTTGGCAGTCGGTATTCAGGAATGCCGAACATCAGCACGCCGCCCGCCTCTTCCTGCGCTTCAAAAATGGTGACGCTGAAACCCTGACGTGCGAGGTCGCCCGCCACGGTAAGCCCGGCAGGGCCTGAGCCGATGACGGCCACGTGTCCGCGCGTCTTTTGCGGCAGACGCTCGCGAATAAGCTCCATGTCGGTATCAAAGTCGGCAATAAACTCTTCGAGCTTGCCTATCTGTATGGGCTGTCCCTTCTTGCCCAGTATGCAGTGGCCTTGGCACTGCTTCTCGTGGGGGCATACGCGGCCACAAATGGCAGGCAAGTTCGACCGCTCGTTGATGATGCTCATGGCCTGGCCGATATTGCCCATTGACAGGGCCGAGGTGAAGGCCGGTATATCGTTTTCTATAGGGCACCCCTTGCGGCATTGGGGCACCTTGCAGTGCAGGCATCGCTTAGCCTCGTCGATAGCCTGCTTAGTGGTAAATGCTTCGTGTACTTCCTGGAAATTCTTGTTTTCTATGTCCATATCTCTATAATTGTAATCTTCAGTTGGCAAAATTACAACTTTTGCACCATTTTTATAAAAATAACACAAGAAACCTTTTCTTATTTAACATTTCTTTGTAATTTTGCACTTGTTATGCAGACGTTTATCATAAGAGCAGCAATACTGGTGCTGCTATGCGTGAGTTGCCAGCAGCCTCGGTCGACAGGGACTGTTGGAGCCGAGGCGGTGGCCGATTCACTTGATTCGTGGTCGGCTCAGCCCGTTGACAGTGGGCTCTTGCAAGAGCGCCAGCAGAAGATCGCGAGCGAGCTGGACTACTACCTGAGCCGCCACAACGTCGACGATGAGGGTTTTGAGATGGTGGCCCGCTATGCCGAGCGAGGCGACTCTTCGTTGCAAGACTATCTGCCAAATGGGCCGATGATGCCCTTGGGCATGTTGCGTTGGCGTGGCATACGGCGGCAGGGTGTTGGGGTAGGGCGGTCGCCTGATGGTGGTCTGGTCTATGGCATGTGGCAGGCCGACACGCTCACCACGGGCATGAGGCTCGACACCACCGGCATCTATGCAGGCCATTTCGACCGCTACATGCAAGCCCATGGTCATGGCTCGTTTCGTTCGGTAGATGGCAGTTACTACGAGGGTCACTTCGATCGCAACTTGCGCAATGGCTTCGGCTTCAGCATTTCGCCCACCAGTCTGCTGGCTGGTACTTGGCGCGATGGGCGTTTCTTGGGCGAGCGCATGAGCTATACCAGCGATCGCATCTATGGCATCGACATTTCCCGTTATCAGCATGAGGTGGGGCGCAAGAAATACCCCATCAGCTGGTATAAGCTGCGCATCAACAGCCTTGGGCGTAAAGCGCGCCAGAACATCAAGGGGGCGGTGGACTACCCCGTTTCGTTTGTGTATGTCAAGGCCACCGAAGGCCTTTCCATTCATAACCGCTACTATGCAGCCGACCATGCCGCTGCCCGTCGCGAAGGCATCAAGGTGGGAGCCTATCATTTCTTCTCTACCCGCCAGAGTGGCAGGCTGCAGGCCAACTATTTCCTGAGCCAGGCAGTGCTGAGCAATGGCGACCTGCCGCCGATGCTCGACATAGAACCCAGCGATGCGCTCATCAAGCAGATGGGAGGGCCTGAGCGGCTGTTCCAAGAGGTGCGCGCATGGATCGAGGTGGTAGAACGCCGCACGGGTGCACGCCCATTGCTCTATGTGAATCAGCGTTTTGTAAAGAAATACCTCGACTTGGCTCCCGACCTAAAGCAGAACTACCTGATATGGATAGCCCGCTATGGCGAATATAAGCCCGACCTGCACCTGGCTATCTGGCAGCTGTCGGCCGATGGACGTGTGAGGGGCATTTTCGGTGAGGTAGACATCAACGTGTTCAATGGCTACGAAGGTCAGTGGAACGAGTTTCTGCAGCATGAGTGCATCCGGCGTTAGCGTTTTTCGAGGTGCGGTTGACATTACCCTTCCAATGATGCCTTTGGCATCACTACTCCTATTACTCCTCACTTCTATGAAGGAAATGATGTCTAAGGAGTATAGGAGTATAGGAGTTTTCTGCGCCTGAAGGCGCAGGGGTGCACCCTCTTTCTATACAAAGGAGTCTAAAGGAGGCAGGCAAAGCCTGCTGAGTAAAGGAGGAAGCTTCGCCTTTAGGACAGAAAAACTCCTCTACTCCCCAACTCCTTAGACCATAAAAGTTTGCAAAACATCTGCTCCGTCTGCTCCTCTGTAAAACCACCTGGCTATCAAGCTGTTGCAGGCGGAGCAGATGGGAGCAGATGTTTCATCTGCCACCAATGCAAAATGGTGTTGTTTAGGTGGAACTTCGTACTGGCCGGAGCCTTGAAGACCCCAAGCTTTCCAGCCTTTCAATCACACTCTCCATGCCATCCAGTTTCGTGGAGCGCAGTATCGTTCTTTCTGTTACGCGCTTCTTTTCTGACATTTTCTCCGACAAAACTTTAGCAGATATAAAGGAATCATTAGATATCATTTCTACTATAACCATCTGGCGTTCTGTTAGTTCCTTTACAACATCAGCCTGTGAAACATTGACATTATTTCTTTGTAGTAGGGCATGGTATGGCTTGTTATATCTTATTCAGGGCTTCAAAATAGAAGTTTCCCACTGCGAAGGGGCTATCGTTACGCCATTTTGTGCAGCCTCTTCTCTAATATTTTTCAACTCTTTCTGTAAATCCCTATAAGTCTGTTGCATTTGCAAGTAAGTACCACCACTTGTGCTACTTGTGTCCTTAATTTTTCCGTCAGAAGTAGTGGTTACACTGGAACTTGTTGAGAACGACCTGTGCAGACTGGCTATGTTTTCTTCGGTCTTTTGATACCATTGCCTGTAATCTATACTGCTACTGCGGTTTTGGGATGAAGATTCTGATGAACTTTGCCTCCAAGACGCTCCTCCACCCTGTGAAAGTACATAGTTGTTGAGCATGTTGGGATAATTTAGTGCCACCCATTGTGTCTTTTCGTAGTCTGTCGGGAACCGTCCATTTTGTGAGTTGAATCGGTAAGACCAATCAGCCATATCTTTAAACATCTGATTGATTCTGTTCATCTCTTGTTGAACATTTGCCATGGCTTGCTGTCCTATGCGCTGCATCTGTGCCTGATAGTTTGCCATGCTCTGGTTAGCACGTGCCTGTACCTGTGCAAGATAAGCAGGACTGGTATAGTAGTCAGATGAGCCAAAGTTGATCGTTTGAGGGGGCATGGCCCTATGAGTTTGGGAGTTAGTAATATTTTGAGCAACATTCGTGGCAACTGTTTCTATATTTTTTGCAAGTATTTGGGATCTTGTCTTATTTCTTTCATGTTGATATAAATTGTCAGCGATGGCTTCATCCATATAGCTATCAAATTGCCGATCAGGATGAAAAGCGTAGAACCTTTTTACACAATCTTTACCAATTCCCATTCCAATACAAGAATATGGTGTTACAATAGAAGGGATGTTTTCAATTTTGAAGCGAGTAAACTCTATCCAACCAGAAGCACTAAATGCATCAGAACCGATGTATCTCACAGAGTTTGGAATATAGAGTCTACATTCTCCATGCTCTTTAAATGCACTGAAAAAAGCTTCTTCTCCTATATAAATTAATCCTTCGGGCAGGACAAGATTTCTGATGTAGCGAACAAATTTATGATTAGCAGCAAATGCCTTTTTTCTTATTGAAATAGTTTTATAGGTAATACCATTGAATTCAACAGTAGTAGGTATAATAAGAGTCTCTGCGCGTTTTCCTTTAACAACTTCCACTGTTTTTTCTTCAGCAGAAAGCACTTCATATTCAATATTAATTCCTTCTGCATTTTTCACAGAAAAGTTTTGAGCTATTGCCCACTGGCATACGCAAAGCATGCATAGAATCATAGGGAACTGTTTCATAGGTTTGAATAATTTTATTTGTAATTCTATTAAGTGATGGTATCTTATACCATCGTGCTTGAAAATTTAAAGAAGTTATTATATATTTCTAATTTATGGATTATACAAATAGTTATCTTCAAACTGGTCACACACATTTCAAGACATGAAAAGAGTGCCTTCCTGCCATATCCGTCTCAGGCCTAGCACAGCCTCTAAGTACTATGGAGAAACGCACTCTTAATGCGTACTCCAAACGTACTTAGAATCTTACTCGTATATCCTTTTCCGAGGTGCTAGTTCGAGACGGAATTTGAGCAAATAAAAATGTCGTATCTTCGAAGCTTTTGCCTCTAAGGCCACTTACCCCTAAGAAACAACAATGCAAATTTAATGATTATTCGCCAAACCTCCAAATTTTTGGGAGAAAATTTCGAGATTATAGAGGGGAAAGCTAACCGTGACATTCGAGAAACAGAAACAAATTGCCGTAATTATCCGTAACTTATTCTGAAGACTTTCTATATTCATGGGTCATTCGTGTTTCATTCATGGTCATTTGTGTAGCGTCGCAGACAAAAGAAGAAAGATAGGCTGAATTGCATGACAATTCAGCCTATCTTACATGACAATTCAGCCTATCTTGCATGGCAATTCAGGCTGAATAATGGGCTAATTCATGCTGGATTGTCAAGCGATTCGAGGGTGGTGACAGATGAATTATCTGCTCCCATCTGCTTCGTTGGCAACAGCCTGATATCCAGGTGGTTTTGCAGAGGAGCAGACGGAGCAGATGTTTTGAAAACTTTTCTTGTAGCAGATAAGGTGCGGGAAAAAAGTAGGTTTCCGCAATGGGCAGCGATGCTATGTGGTGGGATTTGGGGTTCTTTTCAGCTCCTCGATAAAGTCGTCGATTTTGTGCAGTTCCTTTGGAATGCGAATGTTTTGTGGGCAGTGAGGCTCACACTGTCCGCAGCCAATGCAGTGGTCGGGCTGTCGCTCGCGTGGCACGGCACGATCGAGACTGATGAGGTATTGTCGGCGGTGCTTGCGGTAGTCGTCGTCGCCCACGGTGCGTGGCAGTGTACCCTCGTTCTTGCATTTGTTGTAATGTACGAAGATGGCCGGAATGTCGATGCCGTAGGGGCAGGGCATGCAGTAGTTGCAGTCGTTACAGGGAATGTTTTCCAGCCCCACGATTTTCTGCGCAATGGTGCGGTGCAGGTATTCCATCTCCTGCTCGCTGAAAGGCACGAGTGGGCAGTAGCTCAGCAGATTGTCTTTGAGGTGCTCCATATAGGTCATGCCACTCAGCACGGTGAGCACCCCTTCGGGCGTGCCGGCATAGCGGAAGGCCCACGATGCCACCGAACGCTGCGGGTCGCGCCGCTTCAGTTCGCTGACGAGGTATTGCGGCAGATTGGCCAGTCGGCCTCCCAGCAGCGGCTCCATGATTACGGCGGGAATGCCCCGTTTCTTCAGCTCGGCATAGAGGTAGCGTGCGTCGGTGTTGCGGTTGTTTATCTCGTTGGCAAAGTCCCAGTCCAGGTAGTTCAGCTCTATCTGCATGAAGTCCCAGTGGTATTTGTCGTTTTCGGCCAGCAGGTAGTCGAACACCTTGATGTCGCCGTGATAAGAGAAGCCCAGGTTGCGAATGCGGCCCGCCTCGCGCTCCTGCATCAGATAGTCGAGCATGCCGTTGTCGAGGTAGCGCTTGCTGAAGTTGTCCATGCCGCCGCCGCCCACGCTGTGCAGTAGGTAATAGTCTATATAGTCTACCTGCAGCTCCTTCATCGAGTTGCGGTACATCGCGATGCTGGCCTCTCGGCTCCACGTCTCGGCGTTGAAGTTCGACAGCTTCGTGGCCACGTAATATTCGCTGCGCTTATGTCGGCTCAGGGCCGTGCCGGTGCAGCGTTCGGAGAAGCCCTTACAGTAGACTGGCGACGTGTCGAAGTAGTTCACGCCATGCTCTATGGCGTAGTCTACCTGCTTGTTGATCATTTCCTGATCGTATTCTTCATCATTGTCGGCTTTTGTCGGTAGCCGCATCATGCCATAGCCCAGGAGCGACACTTTGTCGCCGTGCAGGTTCTCGCGGTAGGTCATCTGGCCTGTGGAGGGCTCCACCTGCTGCTTGTATTCCTCGGAGGCCTTCTTTTCTTCCTTGTTGCCTCCGGCGCAGGCTGCCATGGCGGTGGCCGCTCCAGCCCCCATCATTTTCAGGAACGAGCGGCGCGATATGTTGTTCTTTTCGTTTTTCATCATCAGGTCTTGTTTTGTTGGTAGGTTAAAGCATTTTGTGCACCTCGTGCCCCTCTACGCAGATGGCGGAGAACGGTCGCGACGGACACACATATTCGCAGGCGCCGCAGCCTATGCAACGGCTCTCGTTGATGGCGGGGACCGACGGCGAGAGATCGTCGTCGGCATCGAGCGGCACCATCTCGATGGCTCCCACGGGGCAGTGGCGCGCGCAGTTGCCACATTCCACGCCGTCGGTTACGGCCACACAGTTCTTCTGTATGAACACGGCATGGCCTATCTGTATGCTCGACTTCTCGATGTCGTCGATGGGCTTGATGGCCCCGGCGGGGCACACTTGCGAGCAGCGGGTGCACTCAGGCCGACAATATCCCCGCTCGTAGCTCATCACGGGCTGCATGAGGTGGAGCAGGTCGGTAGAAGGGCGCAGCACCTGGTTGGGACATTCGCTCACGCAGAGCTGGCAACCCGTGCAGCGCGTCTGCATGTTTTTGGCCGAGAGCGAGCCTGGCGGCGTGAGGGGTGTCTGTCGCTCGGGAGCCACCTTCTTCTCTATCGTGGCCAGACCTCCGTCTACCAGCTTGTCTTTCTTCTGTGCCATGGCTGCCGTGGTGGCCATGGCGGTGGCCAGCAGAAACGAGCGCTTGCCCACATCGGTGGCTGCTGTCTGGCTGGTCTCTGCCTTTTGCCATGAGTTGCTGTAGCTCAGTGCACCGAACTTGCAGCTTTCCAGACAGTCGCCACACACCACGCAGCGGCTGTAGTCTACCGTGTGCGTCTTGTAGTCTATGCAGGCGGCCTTACAGTTTTTCGAGCATGCTGAGCAGTTGCGGCATTTTTCTGCATCGAAGCGTATCTTCAGCCACGACAGCCGCGCCAGCAGCGAGAGCACCGTGCCCACGGGGCAGATGGTATTGCAATAGGTGCGGCCCCCCCGCCATGCCAGCACGAAGAGCAGCACCAGCGTCAGTACGGCGATGATGAGCACGGGCATAGACTTCATCCACACGTCTACTGAGTAGAAGGCATAGCTGTCCATCGTCTCGGCAAACGAAGCCAGGATGTTGTTGCCTACCTTCCACAGGGGCTGGAAGATCATGGCCATGATGCGGCCAAAGGCGCTGTAGGGCGCCAGCAGCTGCACCACCGAGCCAATGCCGGCCGCCATGGCCACCAGAAATATCGCCAGCATGGAATAGCGCAGCCAGGGCAGGCCTGCAGAATAGCTGTAGCGGTTTTCCTTGTGCCTCTTGCCCAGCCAGCCGAACACGTCTTGCAGCACGCCCAACGGGCAGATGACGGAACAATAGATGCGGCCCAGCGTCAGTGTGAGCACTGCCAGAAGGCCGATCACTACGACGTTGAGCGCCAGCACGGCCTCGAGGGCCTGCGTCTTGGCCATCCACGACAGCCAGTGGTGGAGCGTGCCGGTGAAGTCGAGAAACAGCAGCGAGAGTCCGGCGAAGAACACCGTTGCCAGTAAGATTCTGATTTTCCTTAACATTCTGATATCGTGATTTATTCTTATTCTTTGCTGAGCAGCCGCACCACACCGATGCTCACTTCATAGAGCAGCCAGATGGGCAGTGCCACCACCAGGAGGGTAAACACATCGGTGGTGGGCGTGACGATGGCCGCCACGATGAGTATGGCCACAATGGCATGGCGACGATACTGGGCCATGAGTCTGCCGTTGATGAAGCCCATTCGGCCCAGTATGGCGCAGACTACTGGCAGTTCGAACACTACGCCCATGACGAAGCTCATGCCGATGAGCGTGTCGACATACGACTGCAGGGTGAGCATGTTCTCTACCTCGGCACTCACCTGATAGGTGCCCAGAAAGCGCACCGTGAGAGGGAAGATGAGCAGATAGTTGATGGCCGTGCCCAGCAGAAACATGACGTAGGCCGAACCCACAATCCATGTGGCAGCCTTGCGCTCGTTTTGGTAGAGCCCCGGCGACACAAAGCGGAACAGCTGATAGAGCACGTAGGGCGAGGCAAGCAGCAGTCCGGCGTAGATGGATACGCGCATGTGGGTCATGAACTGCTCGGTGAGCCCTACGTTCATCAGGTGGATGGCAAACGTCTCGTCGATGCCCAGCAGCCGGTAGCTCACGAAGCTACTCGTGCGTGGTGCCAGCACCAAGGCGAAGAGCCACTCCTTCATGAAGAAAGCTGCCGCCGCCGCCCCGGCCACCACCACAAGCGAGCGGATGATGGCTGAGCGAAGCTCGTCGAGATGATTCCAGAACGTCAGCCCCTCATTGCCCATCCTTCTTTTTCTCGTCGACGGTGTCTATGTCTATTTCCCTCATGCCCTCCTTGAAGCTTTTCACGCCCTTTCCCAGGCCGCGCATCAGTTCGGGAATCTTCGTGCCGCCGAAGAGCAGCAGCACAATGAGCGCTATGACCAGCACTTCTTGCATACCAAGTCCAAACATAAGTCGTGTGTATAATCTTTGTCTTCGATTAGCTTTATAGGGTGCAAACTTACTTAAAAATATTGTATTGTGCAACAAATCGTGCCAGGAAAAAGGCTTTTTTCACATAGTTTTTCACATTGATAATGCTCATTGCTGCAAATCAATCATACTCATATATTCGCAAACTCCTTTGCGGATAATGCAGGTTAGGGTATGTCGCAGTCACCATCGAAGCTGATGGGGTCGTGGTTTTGTGAATGCACGCTGATGCTGGCCTTGCCCGTGTCGTAGACCTCTATATAATAATGGTAGGCATCTTCTCTCGTCTTCACGTCGATGTCCATCTCGGTCTTGTCGGCTTTCGGATGCTTAGTCTTCAGTTCCTTTATGGGCACTTCGAAGTTCAGCCCTTCGGGTGGCGACCCCAAGGGTGCCTGATAGGCCTGCCCCAGATAAGGCAGATAGCTGCAAAGGGTGTCGCCTCGCAGTTCCAGGTAGAAGTCGCTTGTTACGATACGCGATCCGTAGCGCATGGTGTTCATCGAACTGATGTTGATGCGCCAGTGTCGTCTCTCCAGCATTTCTGCCACGGCCTTGCGTGTGTATTCGCGCCGTTCGGCACGTTGCTGCTGTGTGGCACAGCCCGTGGCGAGCAGGGTTGCCAACAGGGTTAGGGTCAATGCCCGTCTGGCTGGCAGACGGAGCGGTTTAGGAAACATTGTTCTTTTCATGTCGTGATGTCGTTTGATGGTTGGGAGGCCATGTCCTCGGCAGCAATGGCCGGTTCTTGCTCGGGCAGTTGGTAGGGGCGTTTCACGCAGTGGTCGTCGAGGAATATCTTGTTCAGCGTAAAGGCCAGCGACTTCAGCGTCTGCTCCCGTCGGCTTGCCGATAGCTCGCACTCCCAGATGGTGATGCAGTGCCAGCCCATCTGCGCCAGCTGTTGCTGTTCGGCGCGGTCGCGCTCCTGGTTACGCTTTATCTTCTTCTGCCAGAACTCTTGGTTGGTCTTCGGTATCTTGTAGCAACCGGTATGTCCATGCCAGAAGCAACCGTTTACGAAGATGCATGTGCGGTATTTGCGCAACACCAGGTCGGGGTGTCCGGGCAGGCGGGGGGAGTTCAGCCTGTAGCGGAAACCGCTTTTCCATAGCCATCGGCGCACGATTAGTTCGGGCTTCGTGTTTTTCGACTTGATGGCTGCCATGTTCTTGTGTCGCTGCTCGGGTGTCATCTTTTTTATTTATGGGTTGATAGCATCCTTTTTTGCTGGTTCTGGAAGTGAGTAGGAGGCGAACAGGCATTTATTCGAGATCGAAGGTTTTCATGAGCTTTCCAACGGCAGGGTTGCTGGTCATGATCTCCTTTAGGGCGGCAGGGTCGTTGTATTGTCTCTTCTCTTTCTTCTTGGGACTTGGTTCGGCTGGTGTCTGAGCTTTTTCTAAAAGAGTCGTTAGCCATTCGTCGGTGCGGGGCGCATCGGCCTGCTTGTATTGGTAGGGTAGGGCGTTGTAGGCATATTTTTTTACTATGTGGATTCGGGCCTCATTGTAATTGTAGTCATCAAGGTTGGTAGTGATGAGGGTGGCGTATTCGCTGCTTTTGAAGATGGCATTGCGCACCTGCTCATCCCATTCCTCGAAATGGGCCACCACCGTGTCGAGATACAGCTGGCGCAAGTAGTAGAGGGCAAGGCTCACTTCATGGAAATGGACAGGGCTGATCACGTTTTCCCTGCTGCTGCTTGCGAAGCGGTCTAAGCCTGCATAGCCTGCCAGTTTGTCGGTACAGATGTGGTGAACTATCTGGTAGAGCAGGTCGGTAGCCTCTTCGTGGCTCAAGCTGCGATGGGTGTGATACAGCAGTGCCAGATAGTCGGTGTGCGAGAGCTTGGAGCGGTCTATCGGGAATGTCTTGTCCTGCGCCAGGCGCAGGCATGCGAAATAGTAGTTGCGTCCCTGCGTGAGCAGGTCGAAATGCTGGAGCAGATAGGCTTTCGGGAAGAAACGCACCACCAACCAGGCGCAACGCTCTTCGTGGTATTGCTCCCAAAGGGCTTTCACGGGAGCTTCAAACGCATTGTCCCAATAGTCCATCATCTGCCTGTAGGCCCAATGACGGTCGGTCTTGCCCGATGCCAGAAAAGCAAGGATAAGCTTCTTTTGGTCTTTCCAGTCGAGGAAGGGGAACCTGCGTTGAATCTCGTCTCGCGATGCTGCCACTTTGCCGCCTTTTTTGTCTGTGTAGTGCCTTATGAGTGTGACTATGGGTGTGTTTCGTTTTTTCTGAAAGTATTGCATATCTCCATTCTCTTATTATTCAGCTGGTAAAATAACAAATAATTGAGCAGAAAAACGAAAAACACGTCTTAAACTTTCTAAAATGCATACTTATTAGAAAAAAGAGTCTCGAAAATTTGCATATTTAAAAGATTAGTCGTAATTTTGCCCCCGAAACATAAAAACTAAGCGCATATTATGAATAAAAATTCAAAATTTTGGTGGTGGCGTAATTCGAGATTAAGATAGTCGCGAAGTACGAAGCTATGCTTGTATTTTTTATGAAAGGAAAAATATGGGGCTCGTCGGTGAAATCGCGACGAGCCTTTTTTAGTTTAAACTACACAAAAACAAAAAGATATGAATAATTATTTTGTAGATGAGAACGGCTTTTATGGAGAATTTGGCGGTGCCTACGTGCCCGAAATTCTCTATGCCACGGTGAAGAATCTTCAGCACCACTACCTGCCCATCATTGAGAGCAGCGAGTTTAAGGCAGAATACCACGCCTTGCTGCGCGACTATGTGGGCCGTCCCAGTCCGCTGTATCTTGCCCGTCGCATGAGCGAACGCTATGGCTGTCAGCTCTATCTGAAGCGAGAAGACCTGAACCACACGGGAGCCCATAAAATCAACAACACCGTGGGGCAGATCCTGTTGGCAAAGAAAATGGGGAAAAGCCGTATCATTGCCGAGACAGGTGCTGGGCAGCATGGCGTAGCCACTGCCACGGTCTGTGCGCTGATGGGTATGCAGTGCGAAGTGTTCATGGGTGCAACCGACGTGGAACGGCAGCACACCAATGTGGAGCGCATGAAGATGCTGGGAGCCACGGTCCACCCCGTGCGTACTGGCAACATGACGCTGAGCGATGCATGCTCGGAAGCCATACGCGACTGGTGTTGTCATCCTGCCGACACGTTCTATATCGTTGGTTCGACCATGGGGCCGCACCCTTATCCCGACCTGGTGGCCAGGATGCAGAGTGTAATCAGCGAGGAGATAAAATGGCAGCTGCAAGAGAAGGTGGGGCGCAACTATCCCGACTATCTCATAGCCTGCATTGGCGGCGGTAGCAATGCGGCAGGCACCATCTATCATTATGTAGACGATGAACGCGTGAAGATCGTGCTGGCCGAGGCGGGCGGACAAGGGTGGCAAACCGACCATACCGCCGCTACCATTCACAAGGGAACGGTAGGAATACTGCATGGGGCAAAGATGCTGGTGATGCAGAACGACGACGGACAGATAGAAGAGGCCTTCACCATCTCGGCTGGTCTCGACTATCCGGGCGTAGGCCCCATGCATTGCAACATGGCGAAGAAAGGCCGCACAAAGGTGCTGAGCATTAACGACGACGAGGCCATTCGGGCTGGTTACGAGCTGACGCGCATGGAAGGCATCATACCTGCCATCGAGAGTGCCCACGCCGTTGCCACACTACAGAAGCTGACTTTTAAACCCGATGATGTGGTGGTCCTCACGGTCAGCGGCCGTGGCGACAAGGACGTAGAAACCTATCTGAACAACAAAAATTTAGCAGGAGAATATGGAGACTTTTAATTACACAGCAATCTCACGTACTATACTGGGCGACCTCTACACTCCTGTGGGGGTGTATATGAGGCTGCGCGACCTCTATCCGAAGAGCGCGCTGATGGAGTGTTCCGACTATCATGAGCAGACTGCCGCACGCAGTTTCATCGGTGTGAATCCTATTGCGAGCGTTGCCATCGGGCATGGACAGGCCACGGTGACTTTTCCTAATGGGAGCATCATGAAACATGCGGTCGACGACGAATTTGGCATGGCTGAAGCCATTCACTCGCTCATAGACCGGGTGCATGTCGATGGCGAAAACGCACAGGTATGTGGCCTCTTCGGATATACTTCCTTCAACGCCGTGCGCTATTTCGAACCTATCGACGTGAAGGACGAGACACAACAGGAAAACGATGCACCCGACGTGCTCTACATATTATATAAGGTGGTGATAGTGTTCGACCATCATAACAGTAGGCTGAAGGTGGTGACGCTGGGCGATGACCAAGATATAGAAAACATGATAAAGGCCATGAACCGTGGCAATGTGCGCGAGTACGACTTCCACCCCGTGGGCGACGTGTGCTCTACGCTGACCGATGAAGAGCACAAGAACAATATCCGGCGAGGCATTAGCCATTGCCTGCGTGGCGATGTGTTCCAGATAGTGCTCTCGCGGCGGTTCGTGCAAAAATACGAGGGCGATGACTTCCGGCTCTATCGTGCTCTGCGCAGCATCAATCCCTCGCCCTATTTGTTTTATTTCGACTTCGGCGGGTTCCGTATCTTCGGGTCGTCGCCTGAGACGCATTGCAGGATAGAAAACCGGAAAGCCTTCATCGACCCTATCGCCGGCACTACCCGGCGCACTGGCGATGCTGAAGCCGATAGGAAGGGGGCGGAGTTCCTGCGCAACGATCCGAAAGAGAATGCCGAACACGTGATGCTGGTAGACCTGGCCCGCAACGACCTCTCGCGCAATTGCCATCAGGTGAAGGTGGAATACTATAAGGACATACAATATTATTCTCATGTGATACACCTCGTGTCGCGCGTCAGCGGTGAGCTCGATGCCGACAAAGACCCTATCCAGGCCTTTATCGACACCTTCCCCGCCGGAACATTGAGCGGAGCGCCAAAGGTGAGGGCCATGCAGCTCATCTCGCAGTATGAACCCCACAACCGGGGTGCTTATGGCGGCTGCATCGGCATCATCGGCCTTGACGGATCGGTCAATCAGGCCATCACTATCCGCACGTTTGTAGCCCGCAATGGCGAACTGTGGTTCCAGGCTGGTGGCGGCATCGTAGCTAAAAGCAATGTGGAATATGAATTACAAGAAGTAAACAACAAACTCGGTGCCCTGCGCAAGGCCATCCAAAAAGCTGCAACATTATGAAAATAGTCATTATCGATAATTACGACTCGTTCACTTACAACCTGTCGCATCTGGTCAAACAGCTGGGAGCAGATGTCACCGTGCTGCGTAACGACCAGTTCCGCTTGGAAGAGCTGGAGCCTTTTAGCAAGATTATACTCTCGCCAGGACCTGGCATCCCGTCGGAGGCAGGCCTGCTGCTCAGTGTTATACGCAGCTATGCTGGCCGCAAGCCCATTTTGGGCGTATGCTTGGGGCATCAAGCCATTGGCGAGGTGTTTGGCGCACAGCTCGAGAACCTGAGCAACGTGTTTCATGGTGTAGCCACGCCCTGTCATATCGTGGCCGACGACCCTGTCTTCAGTGGCTTGGAGCGCGATATCACCGTAGGTCGCTATCACTCGTGGGTGGTTTCGAGTAAAGGACTGCCCGATTGTCTTGAAGTGACGGCTGTCAGCGATGAAGGGCAGATCATGGCTCTGAGGCATAAGCAGCTGAACATACGCGGCATACAGTTTCATCCCGAAAGTGTGCTTACTCCCGACGGGAAAAAAATGTTGCAGAACTGGATGTTTCTATAAGCCGGAATGCCGGAATGCCGGAATGCCGGAATCACGGTATTTCGAAATTCCGGAATCACGGAATCCCGGAATCACGGTATTTCGAAATCCCGGAATCCCGAAATCCCGAAAAAACGTCCCCTAAAAACCCGAAAAAAACATGAAAGAAATTCTTACCAAACTCCTGAACCACGAGGAGTTGAGTCGCGAGGAGATGAAGCATATCCTCATCGGCATCACACAGAGTGAATATCCCACCGAGCAGGTGACGGCCTTGCTCACAGCCCTTCAGATGCGTGGAGTGACCGTCGACGAACTGCTTGGCTTTCGCGATGGCATTCTTGAGACTGGTGTGCCCGTGCCCCTCGACTGCGACCGATATATCGATGTTGTGGGAACTGGCGGCGACCGCAAAAACACCTTCAACATTTCTACCACCTCGTGTTTCGTCATTGCCGGAGCTGGCTATAAAGTGGCTAAACACGGCAACTATGCCGCCACTTCAACCAGTGGGGCCTCGAATGTGATAGCACAGCACGGCGTGCGCTTCACCGACGACATTGATAAGCTCAACCGTTGCATGCAAGAGTGCGGCATCGTCTACCTGCATGCACAGCTCTTTGCCCGTGCGATGAAATATGTCGGACCCATTCGCAAGGCGTTGCAGTTCCCCACCATCTTTAATCTGCTTGGGCCGTTGGTCAATCCCAGTCTGCCCAGCTGTCAGCTGCTCGGCGTGGCCACTCTCGACCAGATGCGCCTATACCAAGCTGTCTACCAGCGACTGGGTATCGATTATGGCATTGTGAACAGCATCGATGGCTACGACGAGATTTCGCTCACTGGCGACTTCAAGGTGACCACCAACCACTATGAGCGCATCTTTTCTCCTGCCGACCTGGGCTTTGCCGCTGCTAAGCCTGAGGAACTCGTGGCAGGAGCTACCGAGAAGGAAGCAAAGGAGATTTTCGATGCCGTTTTGGAGAATCGTTCTCTACCTGCCCAGAAGAACATCGTGCTGGCCAATGCTGCCTTCGGCATTCAGGTGTTGGAGGGCGGACAGAAACCTATCGATGAGTGTATCGACATTGCCAGGCAGTCAATCGATAGCGGACGGGCTTTGCAGACCTTCATGAAATTTGTTGAATTAAACTCATAGACTATGGCTGACATTCTGCAACAAATCGTTGCCACCAAACGCAAGGAACTCGACTCCATTCGTGCTCATATTCAGGGTAACGGTTTCCAAACCGCTACCCCTCGCCCTTCGTTGCGGCAGGCATTGCTCAGTAGCAAGACGGGCATCATTGCCGAGTTTAAACGCCGTTCCCCCTCGAAAGGCTGGATCAAGGAAGAGGGGCGTGCCGACCAGATTCCCCTTTCCTATCAGCAGAATGGGGCGACTGCCATATCGATATTGACCGATGAACAATATTTTGGCGGTTCCGACCGTTTTATAACTGAAGCAAGGGCTTCGGGCGTCACTTTGCCTATACTATACAAAAACTTTGTAATCGATGAAGTGCAGCTCTATGCGGCCGCCCTCTGTGGTGCATCGGCAGTGTTGCTTATTGCGGCCTGTCTGAGCAAGCGACAGTGCAAGGAACTGATGGAAAAGGCTCACGCGCTGGGTCTGGAGGTGCTGCTGGAAATGCATAGCGAGGAAGAGCTGGACTACGCCGAGTTGCAACCCGACCTCTGTGGCATCAACAACCGCAACCTGGGGTCGTTTGTCACCCATGTCGAGAACTCGTTCCGGCTGGCCGAACAGCTTCCCCAAGACGCGGTGAAAGTGAGCGAGAGTGGTATTAGCAATTCTCAGACTATCAGTCTGTTGCGTAGTGTTGGTTTCCGAGGCTTCCTCATAGGCGAAACGTTTATGAAGGCACCCGACCCTGGCCTGGCATTAAAACAATTTATAGACGATATATGAAAATTAAAGTATGCGGAATGCGCGATGGCGAGAACATTCGTCGGGTAAGCGAACTTGGAGTAGACTACATTGGCATGATATTCTGGCCAAAGTCGCCTCGCAACGTGACGATGATTCCCACTCACGCCGGCATTATCCCCGACAGAGCTTCGGATCTTTCCACGCTTAGTCCTTTGCAAAGTCCCCAAAAGGTAGGTATCTTTGTCGACGAGATGGCTCAGAACATCATCACCCGTGTGGTAAACTATCAGCTTGATGTGGTACAGCTGCACGGGCAAGAGCAGCCTACGCTCATTCGCAACTTACGTGCTACGCTCAGCACCGACATCCGTCCTGGCCTGCTGTTCTGGAAAGCCATCAGCATAGGCACTGCCGCCGACTTGCAGCAATGCCAGGTATATGAAGACTGTGTCGATGCCTTCGTCTTCGACACCCGTTGCGCATCGGTGGGAGGAAGTGGAAGGCATTTCGACTGGTCTCTTCTCGATGCATACCATGGTTCCAAACCCTTCATGCTTTCTGGGGGCATTGGCCCCGACGATGCCAAACGGGTCAAGGCGTTTTCTCACCCCAGCTGCATGGGGGTCGACCTGAATAGCCGTTTCGAAACAGCGCCTGCCGTGAAAGATGTCGAAGCCTTGCAACGCTTCATCGCCGAACTCCGGCAGTGACATTTTTATGCATTTTTTTTGAGTTTTGCCATAAATTGATTACCTTTGCACACAAATAAAAAAGGAATCGATTCTATGGCAACACATTTTATCTCGGCCGATCACCTTACCATTGAACGTATCGGCGAAATTATCCGTAATGGTGAAAAACTGGAACTCTCTGAGGATGCTCGCCAGCGCATACGTCGCTGCCGTAACTATCTCGACAAGAAAATATCTTCCAATGGGGCCCCCGTCTATGGTGTCACAACAGGCTTTGGCTCATTGTGCAATGTGTCGATAGGTAAGGATCAGCTGTCCCAATTGCAGGTCAACCTGATTAAGAGTCATGCCTGTGGCGTGGGTGAGCGTGTGCCCAACGACATTGTGAAAATCATGCTGCTGCTGAAGATACAGTCGTTGAGCTATGGCTACAGTGGCTGCAAGCTCGACACGGTGCAGCGCTTGGTGCAGTTCTTCAACAACGACGTGCTTCCCGTGGTCTACAGGCAGGGCTCTCTTGGCGCCTCGGGCGACCTTGTGCCGCTGGCTCACTTGTGCCTGCCGCTGATAGGACTGGGCGAGGTGGAATATCAGGGCAAGGTGATCAGTGGTCAGGAGTTGTGCCACAAGAAGCGCTGGAAGCCTATCGAGCTGGCGTCGAAAGAAGGGCTGGCTCTGCTCAATGGTACGCAGAATATGAGCGCCTTTGCCGTATGGGCCTTGCTCGAGGCACAGCGGTTGAGCGACTGGGCAGACAAGATTGCCGCCATGAGCCTCGATGCCTTCGACGGGCGCATAGAGCCGTTCACCCACGCCGTGCATGCCGTCCGCCCCCACCAGGGGCAGATAGAAACGGCTCAGCGAATGCGCCAGATGCTCGAGGGCAGTCAGATTATCAGCAATATCAAGGCTCACGTGCAAGACCCTTACTCGTTCCGCTGTGTGCCTCAGGTGCATGGTGCCGTGAAAGACACCATCCGCTATGTGCGGTCGGTCATCGATATCGAGATCAATTCTGCCACCGACAATCCCACCGTTTGTCCAGACGAAGACCTGATAATATCTGCAGGCAACTTCCATGGCGAGCCCATCGCCCTTCCCATCGACTTCCTGGCTATAGCACTGAGCGAGCTGGCCGACATCTCCGAGCGCCGCATCTATCGTCTGGTGTCGGGCACGCGAGGCCTTCCCTCGTTCTTGGTAGCCAATCCCGGGGTGAACAGTGGTTTCATGATCACCCAATACACCGCCGCCTCGTGTGTGTCGCTCAACAAGAGTCTGGCCATGCCGTCGAGCGTAGACAGCATACCCTCGTGTCAGGATCAGGAAGATCTCGTCTCGATGGGGGGCAATGCTGCCATCAAGCTCTATAAGGTCATCTACAACACCGAGCGCGTGCTGGCCATCGAGTTGTTCAATGCTGCTCAGGCACTCGACTTCCGCCTGCCGCTAAAGTCGAGTCCTGCCATCTGCCGCATACACGATGAGTTCCGGAAGGTTGTACCCTTCATACTCAACGACGAACTGATGTACCCGCACATAGAGCAGGCCATTCAGTTCCTGAGACGACATTAGGTGATAAATGGCAAGGTGCGAGGTGGGTCCAATGCCCCAGCCTCGCACCTCGTTTTCTATTTCTCGACCAGTATTCTGGCATCTACCGCTATGACCTCGTTCTCATCGGCCAGCAGAGGGTTGATGTCCATTTCTTTTATTTCAGTGGCAAAACGCAAAAGCGTGCTCAGTCGCACGATGATTTCGGCATACTTCCGCTCGTTGATGCCTCGCTGTCCGCGCGTGCCATGCAGGATCTTATAGCCGCGCAGCGACCTGATCATCGAGTCGGCCTCTTCGTAGGTCAGTGGGGCCAGACCCGACGACACGTCCTTGAGCACTTCGACGAAGATGCCGCCCAGGCCGCAGAGGACCACATGGCCGAAGCGTGGCTCGTATTTTGCACCAATGAACAGTTCGGTGCCCTTTATCATTTTTTGCACCATTACTGCCGTGGCATCGGGTATGTGCATCATGCGGTCGAACTCGGCGCTCAGCACTTCCTTCGACCGTATGTTCAGCGCCACGCCGCCCACGTCGCTTTTGTGCACCGGCCCCACCACCTTGGCCACCACGGGAAAGCCCGTCTTCTCGGCAAAGGCCAGCACTTCGCTTTTCTTCTCGCTCACAAATTCCGGCACGGTGGGAATGCCAGCACTTGCCAATAGCTGATGCACCAGGTCGGGCTCAATGTAGCCGTTTGTTCCTATGCCGTCTATGATTTTGCGAATGCGTGGCACGTCGACCCCATTGATGATGACGTTCTGCTCGGCTGGGGCGGGTGTCTTCATGATCTGAGTGAGCGCCGTGGCCAGTGTCACTTCGTCGCTGAAGTTCACGTGCCCGCGTTTCAGGAACTCCTGCACCTCGGGGCCTGCTGTGTTCACGCTGGGCAGAATGGGGAAGATGGGTTTGCTGCACTCCAGGATCTTCTTGTGCAGCACGTCGTAGGTCTCGTAGAGTTGCACCAGTCCCGGTGTGCCGAAGATCACGGCGATGGCATCTACCTCGTCAAACTTCTGTTCACAGTAGTCTATGGCCGTGGCCAGGTTCTCGGGTGTGCCTGTAGCCAGAATGTCGATGGGGTTGGCCACGCTGCTGCCTGGCAGCAGCTTCTCCTTCAGCTCGTTGGCTACGGGCCCGCTGAGCTGTGGCACCTGCATGCCGCCCTTCGATAGTGCATCGGTGAGCATTACGCCGGGCCCGCCTGCATGGGTGACGATGGCGAAGCTATATGTAGAGCGTTGAGGGTTCTTGCCTTGCAAGCGTCCTTCGGCCGAGCGGAGGGTTGAGGGTTCTTGCTCTGCAAGCGTCCTTCGGCCGAGCGGAGGGTTGAGCGAAGGGCGTTCTACGTTCAGTGTCTGGAAGATGCATCCCACGGTGGTCAGTTCTTCTCTCGAGAAGCACCTCACGATGCCGGCTTTGCGGAAGAGAGCTTCTACGGCCGAGTCGCTGCTGGCGATGGCACCGGTATGGCTACTGGCAGCACGACTGCCACTCTCGCTGCTGCCTGCCTTGATGGCGGCTATCTGGCAGCCTTTCTTTATGAGTGAGGTGGCATGAAAGAGCAACTTGTCGGGGTCGGCAATGTTTTCTATGTAGAGCAGCTTCACCAGCGAGTCGTGTTCGGGGTCGAAGTGCTCGTCCATGTATTCCAGCACCGTCTCAATGCCTATCTGCTTGCCGTTGCCAATAGACCATACGCTGTTGAAGGGCAGTCCTTTGGTCACGGCACTTTCCAGAATGAACACAGCCGTGGCACCCGAACCGGAAATGAAGTCTACGCCCTTGTGGCTTAGGTGTGGGATGGGTTTTGTAAATACCGAGTGGTGCCAGCGGGTGAGCAGCCCTATGCAGTTGGGGCCGATAAGGGCGCAGCCGAAACGGTCGCAGGTATCAAGAATCTGCTGTTCAAGAAGGGCACCCTCATGGGTTTCTTCGCCAAATCCTGCCGAGATGATGATGAAGGCACGCACATGCTTATGCTCGGCCAGATATTCTACATATTGCGGGCAGAACCTGGCAGCCACCACGAGTATGGCCAGGTCGGTGGGAGGCAGCTCCTTGGCGTCGTGGAAGGCTTTGATGCCTTGCACCTCGTCTTCTTTGGGATTCACGATGCGCAGTGTGCCCTTGTAGCCACCGCTCATGAGGTTGCGTACCACGGCCCCGCCTGGTTTGTGCACATTGTTCGAGCCGCCTATCACGACGATGCTCTCAGGTTCCAGTAATTGCTTGTTAATCATAGTTTCAGGAATTTTATTGCAAAAATAATACAAATAATTGAATTTAGCAAGCAAACTCCCTAAAAACTTCTGCGTCTTACATGCCACGGCCTCCGCCGAATCCGCCGCCACCGCCACGTGCGCCGCCATTTCCTCTGCCCATGCGTCTCTGGCCTCGTTCGTCGTCGCGTTCGCCTCTGGCGCCTCTCTCGTCTCTTCCGCCTCCCTGTCCGGCACCTCCAAACAGGTTCAGCCGGTAGCTCACGTGCAGCATGGCATAGCTGGTGATGGCGTTCACCTCGGTGTCGCGCCAGCCGTTGGCCGATACGTTGCGCGAGAAGTTGGTCTGCTGGCGCAGTATGTCGTACCACTGCAGCATCACGGTGAGCTTTTTGCCTCGCAGGAAACTGTGGCTCAGCTGTGCGTTCCATATCAGCTCGTCGGTGTTCAGTGTCTCGTCGCTATAGCCGCGCTTGCTGTACATGTGAATGTCGGTCGAGAGGTTTGTTCCCCATGGGAAGGTTATCTTCGTGTTGCCTCCGTAGTTATAGTTCCAGGTGTCCAGGTTGCGTGTGGCCTGCAGTCGGTTTTCGGTGCGTGCATAGGTGGTGCGCACGTTGAGCGAGAAGCTGAGCCACTTGTTTCTGAAGCTGAGCGAGAGCGATGGTGCGAGGTTGAAGGTGTGTGTCACGTTGCGGTCGGGCGTGGCGGTTCGGTTCAGGTTCACGTAGCCCACCTGATGACTGTAGCTGCCGTTCAGCCCTCCGCTCACGTCCCATCGGTTCAGCGAGTCCAGCCCTATGTAGAAGCTGCCGCCGCCGTTCACGCTCCAGTTTCCGTTGATGTTCTCTGGTCTTGAGATGCGCCCGCCGGTGGCCTCGTTGTAGGTCACCACGTTGCCTATGCTGTTGGTGCTGCGCCGCCAGTTGGCGTTCAGGCTGTAGCTCCAGTTGCGAAGGGCCTTTGGCACCATGAATCCCAGACTGTCTTCCACATATTGTGGAGTGCGCATTTTTTGGAAGTTTGTTCCCAGGTTGGTGGTAAACGAAGGCTTCAGCCCAGGGTTTCCCATGTTGATGCTCAAGGGGTTGGTGTCGTCATAAATGTCGAGCAGTTGGGTGATGCTGGGCTGCTGTGTCTGTCCTCTGAGCGTCACTTGCAGGTTGGTTTGCTGGTTGAACCTGTATCGCAGGTTCAGCGTTGGCGATACGTTTGTCACCGTTCGCACGGTGTCGACGGGCTTCCCCAGGTATTGTTGCACGTAGTGCGACCGTTGTGGCTGTATCTGCACGCCCACGTTCATGTTGTATTTCTCGTGTACGAAGCGCAGCTGTGCATCGATGTTGTGGCCATATTCCGTGCGTTCGGAATATCGGCTCAGCCGTTGGCTCAGGTAGCTTTCGTAGGGATTGCCCAGGTAGCCGAAGAGCGAAGCCCATTGGCGGTAGTCGTTGAGAACGTCGTCGAAGGCTTCTTCGTCGAGCCGGGGGAAGTCATAGGTCTTGGGGTCGTTCTTCTGGTAGCTGTAGTTGTATCGGTAGTTCAGCTGTAGGAAGATGCCCTGTTGGCCCACCGTGCGTCGTCTGCCTCCGTTGCGTCCTCTTC
>CAMJLB010000035.1 GCA_946406555.1 uncultured Prevotellaceae bacterium
GCTGGCACAGGGCCTGCCCCTACATTCGCACCTGCCCCAACATTCGCACCTGCCCTGCTTTGTCTGCCTGTAACGGAAAAAATATTATTTCTTCTCATTGTTGAATGAGATTATTCACATTATTCCTATTTCTTTCATAAAAAAGAGCCATTTCTTTCTGGAGCAAGGAACCGACAGAAATTCTTCTGCTATCTTTTTATGAAAGAAATTAGAATAATGTGAATAATTTTATCCAGAAATAAGAATAATAATTGTTCTATTACTTGCGAAAGTTGAATAAAAAGATATAAAGATGAACGTCGGGCTGTGAAAACTTCCAGACAAAAGTAATATTTATGCAAGATCCGGCTGCATAAACATACGGTGAAGATGGCTGAGATTTCAAAATTCTGAACGGCGGGCACTCTCAGTCGAAATAATGAAATCTGAGAGGTTTTCGTATGCTACTGAAAATCAATGTGTTGAAAAATGATGGAAAAACGGCGCTGCGATTCAGCCTGTTTTGGGTTGCAATTCAGGCTGGATAATGACGCAATTCAGCCTGTATTGCGTTGCAAAGCAGGCTGTTCTGTGAGCTAATCCAGCCTGAATGGCAGCGCCGATGAGCGTTCGTCATCGTGAAAACGTGCTGAATTGCGCCGCCGCTTGCTTCCCACCGTGTCGCAGCCCCACCTTGAAAGCCGTTGCGACAAGCTAGAATGAGAAAACGAAATGTCTTGATTATCGAAAAACTATCCTGCATTTTTATGCAGAACGTGCAGTCCGTCCTGCTATTTCCGGTGTTTATTTGTTTTTGTAAGACCGCAAAGCGGTATGTCGCAGACTCCATGAATCATGTTGGCTAATACTAAATAATGTAAAAAAGCAGTATTTGTGACTAAAAAGCAGTACCTTTGCAACCGTATTAATACATTTTATCGACATGAAAATAGCTTTGATAGGCTACGGAAAGATGGGCAAGATGATAGAACAGATTGCCCTCGACCGTGGCCATGAGATTGTAAGCATTATCGACATCGACAATCAGGCCGATTTCGATAGCGAGGCCTTTGCCTCGGCCCAGGTAGCCATCGAGTTTACTAACCCCACTGCCGCCTACGCCAACTACCAGAAGGCCTGGAGCAAGGGCGTGAAGGTGGTGAGCGGCTCTACCGGCTGGATGAAAGAGCATGGCGACGACGTGCGCCGCGCTTGTGCCGAAGAGGGCAAGACGCTCTTCTGGGCCTCGAACTTCAGCATCGGCGTGGCCATCTTCTCGGCCGTGAACCGCTACCTGGCCAAGATCATGAACCAGTTCCCACAGTACGACGTGGAGCTGGAGGAGACCCACCATGTGCACAAGCTCGACCACCCCTCGGGCACGGCCATCACCCTGGGCGAGCAGATCGTGGAGGCACTCGACCGCAAGACGGCCTGGGCCGAAGACACCACCGACCCGCAGCTGCTGCGCATAGACCACATCAGGCGCGGCGAGGTGCCCGGCATACACACCATACGCTACGACTCGGAGGCCGACTGCATCACCATCACCCACGATGCCCACTCGCGCAAGGGATTTGCCCTTGGCGCCGTGCTCGCTGCCGAATATGCCGCCGGCCACCAGGGCCTGCTCACGATTTCAGACATGTTTAAGTTTTAGGCTTTTTTTATGAAAAAGAAAAACGAACCAAACATGAAAGTGCAATGGGCGAAGTTCGTCGTTGTGCTCGTACTCTATCTGCTGTTTCTCTACTGGGTAGAATCGTGGTTGGGACTGCTTGTGGTGCCCTTCATCTACGATGCCTATATTTCAAGAAAGATAAAATGGCAGTGGTGGAAAGATGCCGAGACCCCCGTGCGCGTGGTCATGTCGTGGGTCGATGCCATCGTGTTTGCCCTCGTGGCCGTCTATTTCATCAATCAGTTCTTCTTCCAGAACTATGTCATTCCCAGCAGCTCGCTCGAGAAGTCGCTGCTTACGGGCGACTACCTCTTCGTGTCGAAGGTGAGCTACGGCCCCCGCATTCCGCAGACGCCGCTCACCATGCCCCTCACGCAGCACACCATGCCCGTGTTTGGCACCAAGAGCTATCTGGAGTGGCCACACTGGGACTACCGCCGCGTGAAGGGAACGGGACAGGTGCAGCTGAACGACATCGTGGTGTTCAACTACCCCGCCGGCGACACCATCTGCAGCGACCTGCGCTATCAGGCCATGGACTACTATCAGCTGTGCTATGGCTATGGCTATCAGCTCTATCCCAACCGCCCGCAGATAGACTCGCTGAGCGATGAGCAGCGGCTGAGGCTCTTCGACGAGATATGCACCCTGGGACGGAAATACATTCAGGGCAACTTCCAGGAATTCGGACAGATAGACTCGCGCCCCACCGACCGCCGCGAAAACTACGTGAAGCGCTGCGTGGGACTGCCCGGGCAGACGCTGCAGATAAAAGACCGGGTGGTATACCTCGACGGCAAGGCCAACCCGACGCCTCGCGAGGCGCAGTTCACCTACAGGCTAAAGCTGAAACGCCACCTCACCGACGAGGAGATGCTCACCCTGCAGATAACTATGGAAGACCTGGCGCAGCTGAACCAGTACGGCTACATGCCGCTCACGGCCGATGCCGCCAAGAGGCTGAAGCAGAGCCACGACATCTGCGACTCGATAGAGCTGAACACCGAGGCTTCGGAATGGGACATCTATCCGCTGAACGGAAACATGCACTGGACGCGCGACAACTACGGCCCTGTATGGATTCCGAAGAAGGGCGCGTCGATAGACCTTTCGCTGAAGAACATCGCCATCTACGAGCGGCCCATCAAGGTGTATGAGGGCAACGACCTCGAGATTCGCGACGGGAAAATCTTCATCAACGGCGAGCAGGCCACCAGCTACACCTTCAAGATGGACTACTACTGGATGATGGGCGACAACCGCCACAACTCGGCCGACTCGCGCTACTGGGGATTCGTGCCCGAAGACCACATCGTGGGCAAGCCCATCTTCATCTGGTGGAGCAGCGACCCCGACCGCCACGGCTTCTCTGGCATTCGCTGGAGCCGCCTCTTCACCATGGTCGACAATATAAAATAGGTGGTTCGCGTGGGCTGCGATTCTATCGCAGCCTTCCCGCCTCCACTAAACATTATAGAGCCCTCTATGCGCAACACCCTGAAATTCCTGCTGGCACTGGCCGTGGCCTTGCTGCTCATGCTGGCATTCCGCTCTCTGGCCGTCACCATCTACAAGGTGGAAGGCGACGGGCTGCAGCCGGAATTCCTGGCGGGCGACCACGTCATGGTGAACCGGTGGAGCTATGGGTTGCGCACGGGCAGCGTGCGGGGGCTCTTCAGCTATGGCCGGCTGTGCCGGCAGGCTGTGGAGCGCGGCGACATCGTGGCCTATGAGGACCCGAGAGACACCACCCGCAGAAGCGTGCTCTTCGGACGGTGCCGCGCCCTGCCGGGCGACACCGTGCGCTACTCTGGGCAGGTAGAGATGGTGCCAAGCCTGAAAGACTGTGCCGATGCCGACTACTACTGGATTCAGACGCTGAGTGAAGACAATCCGGTAGACTCGCGACAGCTGGGCTTCATCAGCGAACAGTTCATCATCGGGAGGGCTTTCCTCATCATTTTCTCGCACAACCCCGGAGAGCCTTTCTGGAGAGGCTACCGCAACGACCGACTGCTGCTGCTGAAATGATGACCACCGCGCTGCTTTCCTCTGCCTATTTCGCACCCGTTCAGTGGTACCAGAAGCTTTGCCGCTACGACCGCGTGCTCATTGAGCACCACGACAGCTACGCCAAGCAGACCTACCGCAACCGTTGCCTCATAGCGGGCGCCAACGGCGTGCAGGCGCTTACCGTGCCGGTGTCTCATTCCTGCCGCATCAGTGACCATGGCAACTGGCGGCACCAGCACTGGCAGGCCATCACCTCGGCCTACGGCGACTCGCCTTTCTTCCAGTACTACGAAGACGACCTCAGGCCCTTCTTCACCGAGCGCTGGGAGTGGCTCTACGACTTCAACGAGGCCATCAGGCAGAAGATGTGCGAACTGCTCGACATTCAGCCACGCGTGGACTTCACCACCTGCTACGTGAAAGAAGAAGAGCGTGCCGCTTGGCAACCACCGGCCGACGACTTCCGCGAGGCAATCAACCCCAAGCACCCTTGGCCCGATGCCGACTTCCGGCCACGGCCATACTATCAGGTGTTCAGCGGCAAACATGGCTTCCTGCCCAACCTGAGCATTCTCGACCTGCTCATGAACATGGGGCCGGAAAGCATTTTTTTCCTAATAAGAAATCAGTAACAATGAGAAAACTTACACTTATCTTGATGATGACTGCTATCTCGGCCGCCTTGCAGGCGCAGAAAGTATTGAACCTTTGGCCCGACGGGGCTCCCAACGATAATGGCGACCCTGACGACAAGGCTGAGCTGACCGTGTTTCTGCCCAACGAGAAGAAGGCCACCGGCAGGGCCATCGTGATGTGCCCCGGCGGCGGCTACGACCACCTGGCCTTTCAGCATGAGGGCACCGACTGGGCCGGATACTTCAACCAGCAGGGCATCGCCGTGTTTGTATTGAAATATCGCATGCCTCACGGCAACCGAAAGGTGCCCATCAGCGATGCACAGCAGGCCATGAGGCTGGTGAGGCAGAATGCGCAGCAGTGGCATGTGAAGAAAAACCAGGTGGGCATCATGGGCTTCTCGGCCGGTGGACACCTGGCTTCGACCATCGCCACCCATTCGAAAGGCGATGCCAAGCCCGACTTCCAGATTCTGTTCTACCCCGTGATTACCATGGATCCCGCCTTCACCCACAGAGGCTCGATGGTCAACTTCCTTGGCGAGAAACCGAAGAAGAAGGAGATTCATGAGTATTCAAACGACATGCAGATAGACCGCAGCACGCCACGCGCCTTCATCGCCCTGAGCGACGACGACCATGCCGTGCTGCCCATGAACGGGGCCAACTACTACATGGAATGCTACCGCCACGACGTGCCGGCTTCGCTCCACATCTACCCCACTGGAGGCCACGGCTGGGGCTACCGCGCCACCTTCGACTTCCACATGGAGGTGCTGCACGAGCTGAAAGCCTGGCTGCAAAGCTTCTGAAGGAAGACTACGGCGTTGCTGTCTCGACGCAACGGGTCAGGGCATCGAAGAAGTTCTTTGCGTATGCCTCTTTGGAATACTGCCTGGAGAGCTGTAGCGAAGCCTCGCCCATGGCTGCTCTCTCTCGCGCGTTGTGATGAAGGTAGCTGATGGCGCGGGCCAGACCGTTTACGAAATCGCCGGGATAGGCCACGACGACGGCGTTGCGGCTTGTGGCCATCTCGGGAATGCCGCCTCGGTTGGTCGTGATGAGGGGAAGGCCGGCGGCCATCCCTTCGAGCACGGTGGTGGGGAAGGGGTCGTCCCAGGTAGACGGCACCACGGCCACGTCGGCAAGCCGCAGGTAGTCGGGCATCAGCTCGTGCCTGACGTAGCCCGTGAAGCGTATGCGGTCGCCCAGACCTTCTGCCTTCGACCTCAGCTCGGCAATGAAAGGGTCGTCTTGATTGGAGGCGTTATCATAAAACGAGCTGCCCATGACAAGCAGGCTGACGCTCGTCTCGTCCTTGAGCATGTGCATGGCCTCTATCAGTTCTACTATGCCCTTCTCTGGTATGAGCCTGCCGCTGAAGACGAGAATGAAGTCGTCGGCGGCAAGGCCAAGCGACTGGCGTGTGATGGCAGGCTGGCGCGCGAAGGAGCCAAGGTCGATGCCGTTGTGCACGGTGACGGTCTTCGTGTCCTGAGGGCAGCATGTCTGTACGCGGCTCCTGATGTAGTCGGAGACGGTGAGAATGCCCGCCGTGGCCTCGTAGATGGCGTGGCCATGCACGGTAGCCGCGTTGAGGAAATCGTTGTGCAGGTGGCAAACCAGCTTCGCCCGTGTGGCGTGGCGCAGTGGCAAGGCATAGCCGGGGCGGTTTTCAAGAATGATGCAGTCGTAGTCGTTGCTCTTCTCGATAATCCTGATGGCTTGCCGAAGATAGTAGCCTATGCTGTAATGATAGTAGCCATGCGGATGGGCAAGGGCATAAAGGCGCTTTCTTATCTTGGCGGGAAAGCTGCCCATATCGATATACTGGTAGTGGTTGACGTCGGAGAGCAAGGCAGGATGGGCCAGCACGCCGGGATGAAGCACGCTGAAGACGGTGATGTCGTGCAGACGGTGCTGGTGGTTGTACTCCAGATAGTGGTCGATGAGCTTTTCCACAGCCCCTCCCTGCACGGAAGGGATGGGCAGGATGCCTGATGTCAGGATGGCTATCTTCATATAAGAACGGATTTAAGTGGTTATGTTGCGGTTGCCTTTCTATCCATGATATTTGCGGGCGCTCTGCCTGCCAACAACTCTTGTGCCATGAAGTCCATGTCGGCGGCAACGTGCCCGAAGTACTGCCTGTAGCCTTGGCACAGGTAGTTTCCGTTCCCTGGCAGCAAACGGTTTTTCGGGCATTCGCCATGGCAGGCAAACAGAAAGCGGCAAGCCCGGCAACTGTCGCTCAGCTCCAGTTTCTTTTTCTTTCCAAAGGCTCGTTGCCGTGGGCCGTACATCAGTTCGGTGATCGTGTGGTGGCGTATGTTTCCCAACAGATATTCGGGAAACACGAAGTGGTCGCAGCAGTAGAGCGAGCCGTCGGGCTGCAAAGCAGCCGCCTGGCCGCAGTGTTCGCCCATGGTGCACACAGAGGGCGGCTCCCCCACCCAGCAAGCCAGCGTGGCATCGAAAAGCTGTACGAATATGCGGCCTACGTCGCCTTTCACCCATTCATCGTAGAGCGTGGTAAGAAAGCTGCCCCATTGGCCGGGCAACACCGACTCGGGCGTCACCAGTGCTTCCTGGCTCGTGCCAGGTTCTACCACGGGCGTGAACTGCAGATATTGGCACCCTATGTCGCGGAAGAAATCGTAGAATGCCAGAGGGTCGTCAGCATTGTGGCGGTTTACGGTGGCCATGGCGTTCCACATCACGCCGTGCTTCTTGAGTAAGGCTATGCCTCGTACCACGCGGTCGAACTGCTGGCGATAGTGTTCGTGCATGGACTCTGGCCCATCGATGCTTATCCCCACCAGAAAGTGGTTCTTAGCCAGGAACTCGCACCATTCATCGGTGAGCAATGTGCCGTTTGTCTGCAGACAGTTGTCGATGTGATGGCCACCGGCATATTTCTGTTGAAGAAGCAAAGCATGCTCATAGTAATGAATAGGCAGCAGGAGAGGCTCGCCGCCATGCCAAGTGAAGAGAATCTCATGCTGTGTCTGCGCCCCGATATACTGTCGGGTGAAGTCTTCGAGTAGCTCCATGCTCATGCTGCCCCCCTCCTTAGAAAGGTAGTAGCAGTATCGGCATGCCAAATTGCAGCGACTGCCCACGGGCTTCGCCATGATGTAGAAAGGACTTGAAAATGGAGCCAGCATGGTGTGTCTCTGTCTGCTCAACCGTAGGTCTCGCCAAACCAGCCGGTAAGTTCACGTTCTTCGCGCTCCATGTCGTCGATGAGAAATTCGGCCATGTGCAGCACGACATCCTTGGGAATGCGCAGACGCAGGTCGTCGCTATGCGCATTGATGGCCTGGAGGAAGTGTCCCATCTCCGACTTGTATACTTTCTTCATGCGTTCATGGTCAGAGTCGGAACGTCCGCTCATGGGCGAACAGCTGAAGCTGACGTTGGCCATTCGGTCGCAGAGCTTCAAGAATGGGGCATAGGGCGTCTGCCTGATGCCTTTGTAATATTTCTCATTGGCGCGCTCGGCACGGTTGCGCCCCTTCTCGTTGGTCAAGGCATAAACGATCTCGGTGGCCATGAAGGCTTGCTCTTCGGTCATGACCATGCGTGCCCGGTGCATGATGTCGTTGTAGGTCTGTCTGGCATCCTCTATGGCATCATGGTAATAAGCCCCGAAAAACATGGGGAATAAGTCATTCTCGCAGGCACATACCAGATGGCCGAACTCGCGCACGCCGTCGGCCACCATGTCGAGGTGGAAACCATAAGGCAGGTCTGGGCCATAAGTCTGGTTCACACTCTGGTGCAACTCGTGGGCTGCCTGTCTGAATTGCTCTATCTCGATGGCGTGGCGGCTCATGCAGGCCTCGTAATCTTGTCTTGTCATTTTGCTTTTTTCTATGAATATAACTTTACCGTTTTGATATCAAGACCCAAGGCGTTGGCAATAGGTGCTCGCGGCCGTCGGCATCGCGTATGGTCGCCCCAAAGTCTATGCGGAATATAGAGAGGTCTTTGTGCCGCTGGTTGGTATATTCGTTGCGGCGTATCGCAACCTGTACAACATCTTTTTTCAGCAGGGCCGAAAGAATGGTGCGGGCTATGCGCTCGTCTTCCATTAGGTATTTGAAGACGGTATCGTAGACGGGGTTTGCAACAGTTACCATAAGAATGATAGAATCTTTTATTCGTTGTCGTTATATTTGCAAAAGTAAGCATATTTTCCTAAACCGCCAAAGTCTTTTGGTAAAATATGCTGTTTTGGCATGAATATTTGCAGCTTTTTCTCAGATAGAATGCTTGCCGAGAAGGAAAAAATGTGTACCTTTGCACACGACATTGTTATCGCAACTACTTCTGCATAACAGCCATAGAGCAACAGTAAAGACTATCAACATAGACACAATGGAAAAGATTCAGAACTTCAAAGAGATGATTTCCCACCTGCAAGGCAGCGCGAGGCGCAAGCGGGTGGCAGTGGTTTGCCCCTACGACGAGGGCACTCAGGGGGCAGTGAAGAAAGCCCTGGAGGCCGGTTTTGTAGAGGCCCTGCTCGTAGGTGAACGCTCGAAGATTGCCTCCGCTTTTCAACAGCAAGAAGGCGTGACCTTTGTAGAGGCCGCCAATGCCGACGAAGCCGCCCTGCAGGCAGTGAGGCTCTGCCGTGAGGGGCAGGCCGACGTGATGATGAAAGGGCTGCTGAACACCGACGACCTGCTGCGCGCCATATTGAACAAGGAGCATGGGCTGCTGGAGAAAGGCCGGGTGCTCACCCACGTCACCTGTGCGCAGGTGCCTGGCTACGACAAACTGCTGTTTGCCACCGATGTGGCCGTGATACCCCAGCCCACTGCCGACCAGCGCCGCGAGCAACTGCGCTACGTGCTCGGCCTTTGCAGGCAGATGGGCATACAGGAACCGCGCGTGGGACTCGTCAACTGCACCGAGAAGGTCAACCCGAAGCACTTCCCCTTCACCGTGGAGTATAAAGAGCTGATAGCACAGGCCGAAGCCGGCGATTTCGGCCCATGCATCGTAGATGGGCCTCTCGACCTGAAGACATGCCTTTCGGCCCAGGCTTTGCATAAGAAAGGCATTGTTTCGCCACTCGAAGGGCATGCCGATGCCTTGATCTTTCCCGATATACAGGCGGGAAACGTATTCTATAAAACCATCACCCTCTTCACCGAAGCCCAGACGGCTGCCATTCTCTGTGGCCCACAGGTGCCTGTGGTGCTGCCATCGCGTGGCGACTCTGTCGAGAATAAGTTCTATTCGTTGGCACTGGCTTCGCTTGGATGAGTCTTCTAATTTAGCTAATTGAAATGAATATCCTTGTCATCAATCCCGGCAGCACTTCGACCAAGATGGCGGTCTATGAAGATGAAAAGCCACTGGTGCTGCGCAATATATCGCACTCGCAGCAAGAACTGGCACAATTCGATGATGTGCTCAATCAGCGTGCATATCGCAAACAGCTCGTGCTTGACGAACTCGCACGCTGTGGAATAGAACTGCAGTTCGATGCTGTGATAGGACGTGGCGGACTGGTGAAACCCATTGCGGGTGGCGTCTACGAAATAAACCAGCGCATGCTCGACGACACCTACTCGGGCATAGCACTGCACAATCATGCCTGCAACCTGGGGTGCATCATCGCCCATGAGATTGCCAGCGAAATAAAAGGCTGCCGTTCGTTTATTGCCGACCCCGGCGTAGTCGATGAGCTGAACGACTATGCCCGCATCAGCGGCTCGCCATTGATGAACCGCATCTGCATCTGGCATGCGCTGAACCAGCGGGCCATAGCCCGACGCTTTGCGCAGGAGGTGGGACGCGAGTATGAGGATATGAACTTGATTGTTTGCCACATGGGGGGCGGCATCAGCGTGGCTGCCCACGACCATGGGCGTGCCGTAGATGCCAACAATGCGCTTGATGGCGAAGGGCCATTCTCGCCCGAACGGGCGGGGTCGCTGCCTGCCAGCGACCTTATCCGGCTGAGCTTCAGCGGTAAGTATACCGAGAAGCAGCTGCTCAAGCGCATTGCTGGCAAGGCCGGGCTCAATGCCCATCTGGGCACTGCCGATGTGCGTGAAATATTGGTGCGCATCAATGAATACAATGACACCCATGCCAAACTGATACTCGACGCGATGATTTATCACATTGCGAAAAATATCTGTGGCCTGGGTGCCGTGTTCTGTGGCAAGGTCGATGCTATTCTGCTCACTGGCGGGCTGGCACGCTCGGAGTATATCATTGGCGAGCTGCGTCGCCGCATCGAGTTTGTTGCCCCAGTCTATTGTTTTCCCGGCGAAGACGAGATGGAGGCCTTGGCCCTGAACGCCCTTGACGTGTTGCGAGGAAAGCGGGTGGCAAAAGAATACGAGTGATGCCCGCCGCCTAACGGCTGCAGAAGTCGCGTATGACTTGTGCCATGTACTCCAACTTGGGCTGGGTCATTCCTGGATAGACTCCTATCCAGAATGTCTGGTTCATGATGCGGTCTGTCTCGTTGAGCTGGCCCACGACGCGATAGTCGCGCCCCGGCTGGTACTGGCAGAAGGCAGGGTGCTTCGTAAGATTTCCTGCAAAAAGATTGCGCGTCTGGATTTTGTGCTCTTCCAGATGGCGTGTGAGGTCGTTGCGGCTGAAAGGTGCATCGTCTGCTACGGTGATGAGAAATCCGAACCATGAAGGGCGCGAATTGGGCTGAGGCACGGGGAGAATGATGCCAGGCGTGCCCTTCAGGCTATCGAGCAACAACTGGAAGTTCTGGCGACGGCGCTCCACAATGGTATCGAGCTTCTCGAGTTGTGCGCAGCCGATGGCGGCCTGCAGGTCGGTGGCCTTCAGGTTGAAGCCCAGGTGGCTATAGACGTATTTGTGGTCATAGCCTAAGGGCAACTGGCCAAATTGCTTGTTGAAGCGGTAGCCGCAGGTGTTGTCGACTCCGCCCATGCACCAGCACTCCCGGCCCCAGTCGCGGAAGCTGTTTACGTATTTGTGCAATTCGGCATTGTTGGTATAGACGGCTCCTCCCTCGCCCATGGTCATGTGATGGGGAGGATAGAACGACGAGGTGCCCAGGTCGCCGATGGTGCCGGTCTTACGCCATTCCCCGTCGATGAAATATTCTGTTCCCAGGGCATCGCAGTTGTCCTCGATGAGCCAGAGCGAGTGTTGCCGGCAGAAGTCGCGGATGGTTTGCAGGTCGAAGGGGTTGCCTAATGAGTGGGCCAGCATCACGGCCTTGGTCTTTGCCGAGAGGGCGTTCTCCAGTTGGCTGGCATCGATGTTGTAGGCAGGAATGGTCATGTCGACAAATACGGGCACGGCACCATACTGCATGATGGGAGCCACGGTGGTAGGGAAGCCCGCAGCCACGGTGATCACCTCGTCGCCACGCTGCAGTTGGCGCTCGCCCAGCTCTTGAGCGGTGAGCGCGTAGAAGGCCAGCAGATTGGCCGACGAGCCGCTGTTCACCAGCGAACAGTGCTTCGTGCCCAGCCAGGCGGCCAGCCTCGTCTCGAATCTATGGGCCCATGGGCCGGCGGTGAGCCAGAAGTCGAGCGATGCATCTACGAGGTTTACCATCTCGTCGGCATCGAAGAAGCGTCCGCCATAGTTTATCCGGGTCTGCCCGGGTATGAAGTCGGCCTGGGGCTCATGCACTTCTTTGTAGTACTGGCGTGTCAGCTCCAGAATTTGTTGTCTCAGTTCTTCTTTCCTATTCATAATCAAATTTTGTTTTTTTCTGTTCTCATTCCCAGCATTTCCATGGTGCGCGGCCTTCATTCCACAGGTCGTTCAGCTCGGTGTTGTCGCGCAGCATGTCCATGGGCTTCCAGAATCCGCGGTGTTTGTAGGCGTGCATCTTTCCTTCTTTGGCCAGCGTCTCGAGCGGCGTTTTCTCGAGCACACAGGTGTCGTCGCCTTGGGGCAGGTAGTCGAACAACTCGGGCTCGCAAACAAAGAAGCCGGCATTGATCCAGTTGCCGTCGCCATCGGGCTTCTCAAGGAAAGACGTTATCATACCCGTAGCGTGGTTTATCTTGACCGAGCCAAATTTGCCTGCAGGCTTGAATACGGTCATCGATATTTTCGCTCCGCTCTTTTCGTGTGCCTTTATGGTATCGGCAATGTTCAGGTCGGTGACGCCGTCGCCATAGGTGAGGCAGAATCGCTCGTTGCCTATGTAGGGCTGCACGCGCTTTACGCGACCGCCCGTCATGGTGTTCAGCCCGGTGTCGACCATGGTGACGCGCCATTTCTCGGAATGGTTGCTGTGAATTTTCACACTGTTGTCGGAGAGGTCGACGGTCATGTCGCAGTTATGGGTGAAATAATTGGCAAAATACTCCTTGATGACATACTGCTTGTAGCCACAGCATACGATAAAGTCGTTGATGCCGTAGTGGCTGTATATTTTCATGATATGCCAGATGATGGGCTTTCCGCCAATCTCCACCATAGGCTTTGGAATAAGGTGTGTGGCCTCGCTCAGTCGCGAGCCGAAGCCACCGGCCAAGATTACAGCTTTCATATTGTTTTACGATTTAGGATTTCTTCTTCTTGATTGTCTTTGCCATGGGGGTGTAGATGGTTAAGCATGAGTCGTCGCATGCTATTTGGTAGCCGTAAGCATGCATCCAGTTGCTTAATATTTGCTGGGTGGCAGCATCGTCGTTGCTGAAGTGGTATTTGTCGTGCAAGAACACCACCACGGGCGCCTGCCCTGTTGTAGCCAGACGGCGGTCGAGCTGTTCGCTGAGTCCTTGTCCGGTGTAGGTGCCCAGTTGTGTGTTGCCCAGGAATGGTTTCCTGGCTGTGGCGTAGTAAAGCTCGGAGGCTTGGTTGCCAAACACCAGCCATGGGTTGTCTGTGCTATGCTGGCAGATGCGGTCGATGATGTGTTGCAGCGTGCGTGCCTTCTGTGGCTCGGTGAGCGTGTTGAGCCTGTTGGGCTGCACCATTTGTGTGCAGGCCAGTCGTGAGCCTTCTTCTCCATAGGCTTTCCATGCTGTCCGGCCTGCCATGACAGCGCCAATGAGTAAGGCGCACAGGCCGATGGCATGGCGCTGGCGGATATTGGCCATTGGCCAGAAGGTGGCTGCTGGGAAGATGAGCAATCCGCCTGTCCAGTGGAAAATGCCGGGAATGCCTATGTCGCTGCCCATTGGCAACAGCAGCGTGGCCGCAAGCGCATAGAGCACCAGTGAGAGCCGTTGTCCTGCAATGTCGGTGCAACAGAACAAGGCCATACACAGCAGTATGCACAGTGCCACAGCCGAGAGATAAGGCTGACTGGTGAGAATGAGTGCCATCGTGAGCACGGCGAGCACTGCATTTACTGTGTTCGACCAGCCTGAGGATAGGTGCTGCGTGGCCAGATAGAGTGCATAAAAGAGCAGAAGAGCCAACAGCTGAAGACCTATGTTGACGTAACTTTTAAGATAGACGGTGAGCAGATTTCCTGAGCCGTGCGAATTTTGGGTACCATTCAGGAAACCAAAGTCCTCGGCCAAGGTGTCAAGGAAATAGGGCAGATGCCCCAAGACGCTCATCAGCCCCAAGACAAGCAGGCATCCGGTTGCGATGCCACCTGCCAACAGGCCAGCCTGGCGCAGGCCGCCATGCAGATTTTTTGTTATGTAGCCATGGCACAATGGCACAAGCAGCAGGCCCAGCAGCGCCATGTTGACGATGCGGGCAAAGAAGCCTATTCCCAGTGCCACCCCCGACAGCCACAGGAAAAGCGTGGGCTGGCCCTGAGCCGAGCGTGAGCAGCAGTAGATGCTGATGGCGACAAACAGAAAGGATAGCGTGTTGTAGTGGAACGTGACGACGATTGATGGAAACAGGAAGCTGAGGCCGATGGCTGCCATGGCCACTCGCGTAGACACAAGGCTGCGGCGAAAAGAGAGGAACATGAAGGCGATGGCCGCCGACAGCGTGAGTGCCTCGAGCAGCCGGAAACCCTGCATGCCCAGCGGGGCAAAGATGGCATGCCATACTCCCCCTACTAAGCCTGTGAGGTAGTAGTTGAAGTTGTAAGGCATGGATTCCGGGTGGTGCAGGACGTTCTGGTAAAAGGTGTTTGAAAAACCCGAATCAACGCAGTCGAGCCCTTGCAGGCCCATGAACAGTCGGTAGAGAAATCCTGCGAAAAATATTGTTACTATATGTTTTTTGTTCATTTCTTTTTTGTGGGACTTACGGGCGTAGCCGGTCTTGGGTCATGCGTGTCATGTATTGCTGTATGATGGCTTTCAGTTCGCGTTCCATCTGTTGCTGCTCTGGCAGTCGCCCTTTCAGGTTGTGCTGCATGAGCGAATCGTTGAGAGAATAGACGGCCTTCGTCTGTTGGCCGTCGAACTGTAGTACATGGCCATGTTTCACATATTGATAGATGCCGCTGAGGTAGTTCACGGCCCAGGTGTCGGCGGCAGGAGTGTTCAGTACGTCGATGCCGAACGCGAAGTATGGCTTTTGGTAGCCAAGCATGCCCAGCACCGTGGGCAGGATGTCTATCTGCTGTGCTATTTTCTCTTGTATCTGGCCTGCTGTGCGGGTGGTGTCGGAGGGTTCGTATATGATGATGGGCGAGCAGAAACCTCCCAGGTCGGTCTGGTAGTAGGGGTGGTCGCTCAGGTTGGTGTGGTCGCTGGTGAGCACGAAGATGGTGTTTCGGAACCAAGGCTGGTGGCTGGCCTCTTGGAAGAACCGGCCCAGTGCCATGTCGGTGTAGCGTATGCACTTATGAATCACGATGCCCTCTTCGGGGTATGTGTCTTTATATTTGCTTGGTATCTGGTATGGGTGGTGGCTCGAGGCAGTAAAGACGGCAGTCATGAAAGGTTGCTGCATCTCGTTCATCTTTGCGCAGTAGTATTGCAAGAAGGGCTCGTCCCAGATGGCCCACATGCCATCGAAGTCGTCTTCTCCGCCAAAGCGAGGGTCCTGGTCGAAGTCTTCGCGGCCATAGTATTGCTGAAAGCCCGTGCTGCGGGCAAAGGCCATGAACCCCATAGAGCCGCGCTGCGCCCCATGGAAGAATGCCGTCTGGTAGCCTTCGTCGGCCAAGAGTCCGGCCAGACCCGTCACCTGATTCATTGAAGCTGGCGTGAGGAAGAAGGGCTCTACGAACATGGGAATGGAGCTGAGAATGCTGGGCATGCCGTCGATGCTCTTTCGTCCATTGCAGAATGAATACCGGAAGGTGGTGCTGAGCGCTATGAGTGAGTCTATGCAGGGGGTGTAGCCTTGATACTGGCCGTTTTCCAAATCGCGGTTCAGTGCACCTATGTATTCGCGGCCAAAGCTCTCGACGATGAGTACGACGACGTTCTTCTTGAGTGAGGAGGGTGAAGCATTGTCTACCGAAGCAGAATCGGCGGCGAGAGGCGAGTTGTGGACGGGGCTGTAAACGGCCTCCATCTCTTCCTCGCTGCCGTAATAATGGGGCACGGTGAATACATTCTTGCCTATGGTGCGGTAAAGCGCAAAGGGCGTGTTGAGCACCAGCGCTGCGTCGGTGGGCCGGTCGACGTATTGGTTGGCGTTGCTGATGGTGATGGGTCTGACGGCAGTGGTAAACCCTCCTCGAATGCCGGCTACCACAAATGGTGCCATGGCTGTCAGCGAGAGCAGTGTGGCCAAGTCGTATTGCCACCACTTGAGTCGGCTGCGGTCAAGGTGGGGCTGCACATAGAGCCGCCATAAACCATAGGCCACAAGTGCTGCCAACAGCACCAGATACCAATGGCGCAGTACTTCGGTGAGCAGGATGCCGCTGATGTTCGTCTCGTGCTGGAACTCGCTGAATACTGTCGTGGTGGTACGTCGAAGGGTATAGGGGAAGTAGACCGCATCGGCCAGGCACAAGGCCAGTGCCGTGCCATTGATTGTCACGAACAGGCATCGGCACAGTTGATGCCAGCGGCGTGTCTCTTTTTGGTGGAGGGGCAGCAGCATCAGTACGATGTAGGGAATGTTTGTCACCAGGATGGCACTGGTATCGAACACCAGGCCACCCAGCATCGCCTCGGGGGTAAAGGCATTGTGCAGATAGCTCCAGTTTTCGAATAGATATACCAGCCGGGCTATCTGGTACGCGGCATAGGCCAGCAATAGGTTCAATAGCGTGGCCGTCAATGGCGCGAGGTATGATTGGAGTATTCTTTTCATCATTACTTACTTCATTTCTCTTAGTGTTGCGGAAGCCTTCTGTAGCACGGCTTTCCCAATGTTGATGAGGTCTCGGCCTTTTTCCTGGTCGCCGGCAATGAGCTTGCCGCTATTCAGGTCTATCACGGAGAAGGTGGCACTGTCTGCCATGCAGATGCCGTTGTTGAAAGTGTTCACGGCAAACGGCCTGGTGTAGTTCCGACTGAGTACGTCGCGGCTGAACAGGAAATCGTCGTGTGGCAGTCCCAGCTGGCCAAGCAGCGTGGCTGGCAGGTCGGTTTGGTTGCACACCTGCTCCATACGGCGTGGAGCCTTTACGGCACCGCCCAGCCAGAGCATGGGTATGTGGTTGTGGCGTTGGTCGTCGATGGTTACGTCGCGGAAGTCTATTCCATGGTCTGGCAGTAGCACCAGCAGCAGATTTTTCCACTGGGGCGTTTTCTGCATCGTGTCGACAAACCGGCCGATGCAGGTGTCCAGATAGTAGAAGGCGTTCTCCACTTCATCTTCGTATTTATGTATGGGCACATCCCATGGCTCGTGGCTCGATAGTGTAGAAAAGCCTATCAGCCGCGGCTTGTCGCTTGGCTGCATCAGCATTTGGGCGAGTGTCTGGAAGGTGATGTCGTCGCGAATGCCCCATTTCGCCGTATGCTGTTCTGCCTCGGTATAATCCTTCATCCAGTGCAGTCGCTCGAAGCCCGTGCTCATGAGATAACTGCGCATGTTGGTGAAATTGATGTCGCCGCCATATAGGTAGGTGGTTTGATAGCCCTGTGCCTGTAGCGTCTTGGCAATGCTTGGCAGAAAGCGTGTCTTTGCGGGCATTTTCATCAGCGATGAGGTGGGGAACGAAGGATAGCCACTCCATGTGCAGACGGTTCCTCGGTCGGTTCGCCATGAGTTGGCATAGCATTGCGAGAAATAGATGCCTTGCTGTTTCATCTCTTGCAGCCGGGGCATGTATGGGGCGAATATTTCACCACAGCTCTCCATGAGCACAATCACTATGTCGGGTCGTTGGCAGGCAAGCAGCGTGTCGGGCTGTTCGCTACGGGTGGGGTAGAGGTCGTGAAGCATTGCCTCGCATTCGTCTGCTGGCATGAACTGGTAGTCGGGCACGTAGCTGGCCGTCTTCTCGAACGACGCGAGAAACGAGAACACGGGGTTGACGGCCGAATGGTTCAGGAATTGGTTTTGCGAGAAGTACACCTGCCCGATGTTTGTGGTCGACTCGCCCAGGCCGCCGCGTATGCCAATCACGATGAATGGAAGGGTCAGCAAAAAGGATGTGGTCTGCATGGCTTTGCTGAGTATTGGCACGTCGGACGGCGTGCACGGCAGCTTCCGTGCAAGAACGGCAAAGATGCAGCAGGCGGTCAGCACGATGGCCAGCAGCCGCCATAGCAGATAGCCTGTTGACACACTTGCCATGGCCTCGGTGGGAGTCTCTAAATATTGCAGGCAGGAAGCGTCGAGCTTGAAGTGCCAGAAGCCATACAGGCTGGTGTCGGCCACGAACGCCATGGCAAAGGCGATGGCAATGATGGCCCAATATGGATGCAGCGCCTTTTCTGGCAGGCGCACCCATACCGATAAGATGACGGCGAGCAAGGGCACGATGATGACGTAAAGGGCCGTACTAAGATCGAGCGGCAGGCCATGTGCCAACACTTGCCATACATCTGCAACGGTAAGCACTGGCATGGCCTCGCGGTTGAAGAGCATGAACACCATCTTGGCAGTGATGAAAACAAGTACCGTCAGCGCATAAATTTTTGTAAGATAAATCAGTCGCGTCTTCATCGTCTTCTTCCTACTCTAAAGCGATTGCATGTCGTTGAGCTTCTTATAATATCCATCGATGGCGAGCAGTTCGTCGTGAGTGCCGCGCTCTACAATCTGTCCTTCGTGCAGAACGAGAATCTCATCGGCATTCTTGATGGTCGACAGGCGGTGGGCAATAGCCACGGTGGTACGAGTCTTCATCAGCCTTTCCAGCGCGTCCTGCACCAGTCGCTCGCTCTCGGTGTCGAGGGCCGAGGTGGCCTCGTCGAGAATCAGGATGGGCGGGTTCTTCAGAATGGCACGGGCAATGCTCACTCGCTGGCGTTGTCCCCCGGAGAGTCGTCCGCCCCGGTCGCCAATGTTGGTGTCGAAGCCATGCTCGCTTTGCATGATGAAGTCGTAGGCATTGGCAATCTTGGCCGCCTCCATGATGGCGGCCTCGTCTTTCTCTCCTGCTCCGAACGCAATGTTGTTGCGGAACGAGTCGTTGAAGAGAATAGCCTCCTGGTTAACGTTGCCGATGAGCTGTCGCAAGTCGTGGATTCCCAGTTCCTTCACATTGATGCCGTCGATGAGCACCTCGCCTTCCTGTACGTCGTAGTAGCGGGGAATGAGGTCTACCAGCGTCGACTTGCCACTGCCGCTCTGGCCTACGATGGCAATGGTCTTGCCTTTGGGTATGGTGAGGTTGATGTCTTTCAGCACCCATTGCGTTTCCGAGCCATCCTGCTCGCCTACCCGTTGCCTTTCGCCATAGCGGAAACTGACGTGCCGTAGCTCTATCTCGCTGTCGAACGAGGCGATATGCTTAGGCTGTTCCATTTCCTTGATGGTGTTCTCGGCCATCAGTATCTTGTCGATGCGTTCCATCGAGGCAAGACCTTTTGGGATATTGTATCCTGCTTTTGAGAATTCCTTGAGCGGGTTGATGATGCTGTAGAGAATGACCATATAATATATAAAGGTGGGACCCGTGATGGCCTGGTTGTTGAGCACCAGCACGCCGCCGAACCAAAGCACGATGACGATCATCACCGTGCCGAGGAACTCGCTCATGGGGTGGGCCGACGACTGTCGGATGTTCACACGCATCAGGTCGTTGCGGTAGGCCGAGTTGATGCGGTCGAAGCGCCGGTTCATTTTCTCTTCTGCACAGAAAGCCTTGATGATGCGCAGTCCGCCGAGCGTCTCTTCCACTTGGCTCATGGTGTCGCTCCATAGTGCTTGTGCTTTCACCGAGTCTTGTTTTAGCCGTCGGCCCACCATGCCCATAAACCAGCCCATGACGGGAACGATAATCAGCGTGAAGAGCGTCAGTTGCCACGAAATGAAGACCAGGGTGGCAAAATAGGCAATGATAAGTACCGGGTTCTTGAAAAGCATTTCCAGACTCGACATGATGGAGTTTTCTACCTCCTGCACATCGCCGCTCATGCGGGCAATGATGTCGCCTTTTCGCTCTTCGCTGAAGAAGCCCAATGGCAGTGACGTGATTTTCTGGTAGAGTTGATTGCGAATGTCGCGTACTACACCCGTGCGTATCGGCACGATGCAGGCAGAAGTGAGAAAGTATGCCCCGGTCTTTAAAAAGGTGGCAAAGGCGAGAAACAGCCCGATGAACAGCAATGTCGTTGTGGGGCCATAATCGGCAATGAGCCCGTTGACGTAGTAGTTCAGGTTGTTCATCAGCACGGCCTGTGCGTTGCCCCAGTCCCATGCCATCACCTCGGTGGCTGCCTCGGCATCGCCCGTCTGGAAGAGTATCTGCAAAATGGGTATCAGTGCTGCAAACGAGAAGATGTTGAGCACCGCCGACAGTATGTTGAACACGATCGACAGCACCAGATATCGTTTGTAGGGTGGTACGAAGCGTCGCAAGACGCCGAGAAATTCTTTCATATCTCTAATTTATCCAATTTCTTCATCAGTTTGATAGTCTCTCTGATGGCATAGGCCGCGACATATCTTTCTATGGCTTCTCTTGTACTCATAAGGCTCCTTCTGTTATTCCACGGCTTCGCCCAGCAGCGTGGCACTGGTGCTGCCCGTGATTCTCACGCGCACGGTCTCGCCGATGTGGTGGGTCCCTTTGTCGAACACCACCATCTTGTTCTGCTCGGTGCGCCCGCAGAGCTGCAATCCCGGAGCTTCTGCTCCGCCTGCCCGTAGCTTTTCGCGGGAGCGTTTCGAGAAACCCTCTGTCAGCACGCAGAACTCGCGGCCCTCGTCTTTCTTGTTTTGTAGGGCCGAGATTTCCGTCTGCAGGGCAATCAGCTCGTTCAGTCGGTGCAGTTTCACCTCCTCGGGCACGTTGTCGGGCAGATGCTTCGAGGCGTAGGTGCCCGGGCGCTCACTGTATTTGAACATAAAGGCCGAGTCGTATTGCACCTCTCGCATCAGCGAAAGCGAGAGCTGGTGGTCTTCTTCGGTCTCGTCGTGATAGCCCACGAAGATGTCGGTCGACAGCCCGCAGTCGGGCACGATGCGGCGTATGGCGGCCACGCGGTCCAGGTACCACTCGCGGGTGTATTTGCGGTTCATCAGCTGCAGTATGCGGTTGCTGCCGCTCTGCACGGGCAGGTGTATGTGTCGGCACACGTTAGGCTCCTCGGCAATCACGTGCAGCGTCTCGTCGCTCATGTCCTTGGGGTGGCTGGTGGTGAAGCGCACTCGCATCTCGGGCACCGTGCGGGCCACGAGGCGGAGCAGGCCGGCGAAGTTCAGTTTAGAATTTAGAGTGTGGAGCGTAGAGTTTGCTACACTAAACGAGTTGACATTTTGCCCCAGCAGCGTCACCTCCTTGAAGCCGCGGTCGCGCAGGTCGCGCACCTCGCGCAGTATGCTCTCCACGTCGCGGCTGCGCTCCCGTCCACGGGTGTAGGGCACGATGCAGTAGTGGCAGAAGTTGTTGCAGCCGCGCATGATGCTCACGTAGCCTCCAATCTTTTGTCCCAGAGCCATGCGTTGGGGCACCACGTCGCGATAGGTCTCGCTGGTCGATAGCTCTATGTTGATGGCCTTGTGTCCGGTTTCGGCTTGCGCAATCAGGTCGGGTAGCGAGAGATAGCTGTCGGGGCCGGCCACCAGGTCGGCCCCGTACTTGTTCAACAGGTCGTCTTTCACTCGTTCTGCCATGCATCCCAGCACGCCGATGATGAGGGCTGAGGGTTGGGGGGTGAAGGTTGAGCGTTGGCGGCGTAGGGCATTGAGGGCCTCAAGGCGGTGGTATATTTTTTGCTCGGCATTGTCGCGCACCGAGCAGGTGTTCAGAAACACGGCGTCGGCCTCTTCCGCTGTTGCGCACAGCTCGTAGCCGGCCATTTGCATCACCGAAGCCACCACCTCCGAGTCGGCCACGTTCATCTGGCAGCCGTAGGTTTCGATAAACAGTTTTTTCATTTATTCAACTTTCTCCGGGTTCGTAGGTTCTTGGAGTTTGGAATATAACCTGAATTATTCATGGCAATAATGATGGAAGAACATCTGTCTTCGTATTTTTCACGAATGTCCATGAATAATTCAGGTTAGGGGGAACGATGTACTTCTGTTTTTTTTGCCCAAACTATCGTATATGGGGGGCAGGCAGCGGCCTACCATCCCCATTTGCTGTATTCCAGGTCTATGCCTCCCTGCAGCAGCCAGTCGGCCAGTATCTGCTGATAATATTCCATGAGTTCCATGGGCGACTGCATGTTGTCGTCGGGTTCATCCATCGTAGCCCTGGCGGCCTGCGGTGTGTCGCTCAGGTAGTTGATGACCTCTTTCAGGTCGTCGGTGGTGATGCCGGCATCGGTGAGCATCTCGTAGAAGTCGGTGAGTGTAAGGCCAGCCTTCTCCAGCGATTCGCTTATCTGCTTGATGGCATTGAAGAGGTCGGCGGCCTGTTCGGTCTGCCGTGCCTTGCTATCCTGTTCGTTCGATTTCTTCAGCAGGCTCACGAGTTTCCTTATGTCGATGCCCTTGCTTTCGAGTAGCTTGATGGCCTTCATCAGGTTCATGTCCTTCACCAGGTCGTTGTAGTAGCGGTTCTGCTCGTCTTCATAGTATAGCACCGGCCATATCTGTATGGCTGCGGCAGTCTGTAAGAACCAGACGGCTCCCGATGGCAGGTGCTGCAGCTTCACCACCATGGTGTTTGTCTGCAGGTTGGTTTTCCCGGGCACGATGCTGGGTGTGAATCCCTGCTGCTTCATCCACGGAATGATGGCCCTCGCCGACTGTATGGGCACGTAGTTGTCGTGTCGGCTGTGCTCTATGTAGTATTTCTGGGTGGGGTCTGGCGTCCAGTTTCCTATCACGCTCAGCTCTCTCAGTTTCTCCCTCAGCTTCTGTGCCTCTGGCGAGTCCGGGTTGAGGTATTGTGGCTGCAGCACATATTTCAGACTGTCTTGTGCTATGAATTTGTTTATCTGGTCGGTGTTGTAGTCTTTGCTCAGTATCCACTCCTGCACGTGTGAAGCGAGTGGCTCTTGCAGCACCTCGCTGTAGTCGTTCCACAGGTGGAAGTTCTCGTTGAGCGCAGTGATGAGCAGGGCCGTTCCTGCCATGTAGTCGGTGCGCTGTGCGCGCAGTGTCTCGGTGTACATCTTCTCCAGGTCGAGTGGTCCGCCTCCGGCGAAGGTCTTGTCGAAGTTGATGCCCCGGTCCTTGTATTCCGTTTCGCGCAGCTTAGCCACCTGCATGGTCTCGGTGCCTCCTTGCGAATATCCCACGTTGAAGAGGAATTTTCCCTGTGCTATCTGCTTGTCGTCGAGCATCTGTCGAGCAGCGAGCAGTCCGTCGAGCGAGTTGCGTGCGTTCACCGTTCCGCAGAGGAAGGCCTGTGGCCTGTCGGCCGAGATGCCCAGGCCGATGTAGTCGCTCATCACCAGGATGTAGTTCGGCTTGAGCGGGCTGGCCAGCAGTCCCGATGCGAGCATGTCGCCAGCCATCGATGGCGTTTCGGCCTGCATGGCCCATGTGGGGTGGTTGTATAGTATCACGCCGTCGCAGGGGTCGGTACCGTCGTACACGTTTTTCGGTATGTAAACGATGCCGCTGATCATGACGGTGTTGCCCTGGGGGTCGGCCGACGGATATTCGTAGCGTATCTGGTGCACGTCGCGCTGTCCCAGGGTCACTCCCTCCAGTGCTGCCTTGATGGTGGTATTGCGCTCGTTCAGTATCTGGTAGGCCTTGTCTTCCTTGGCGCTTGCCACGAGTGTGACGGCGCAGGCAAGCATGGTAATCAGTATTTTCTTCATTTTGTTGTTCTCCTTTCTTTGATTTTATTTAATGATACGCTTGCGCGTGTTGTTTCCCTTCCGCTCTATGTAGAGGCCCTTGGCCGTCTGACTGTTCATCTTGCGTCCGCTCAGGTCGTAGAGGGTGCTGCTCTGTTCTGCTTCGGCGGCTATGTTGCTCACGCCCGAGCTGAAGTTGCCGATGAATCTTTCCAGGTTCGATACCTCGAATGTGGCTGCGATGGGGTAGTGGTCGCCTAGTGCCTTGCCTTCATGCTGGTAGTCCTCCTTGTCGCGGGTGTATCTCACGGGTGTCAGCTTTGGCCCGTCGGCTGGGTTGATGTAGATAATCTTGTCGAGCGTCTCGCCTCCGTGGCTGAATCCCTGCTGCTCGCTGTACACGATGCCTTCTATCGGTTCGGGGTATTGGCCGTCTTTCTCCAGCTCTATCCATGCGTCGTGTGCTTCGGCCATGCCGGTGGCATTGATGGCATCGATGAAGCTTGCCTCTATCTGGTCGCGGCAGTAATAGCTGTTCATGTCGCCCAGAATGATGATGGGTCGCTCGTCTATGCGCGGCAGAATGTGGTCGAGCAGCTGCTGCCACTCGCCCAGTCGGGCCAGGCGGTCGCCATAGTCGTTGCCGTTCTTCTCGTCATAATCGTCGCCGGCATCCATGTGCACGTTGTACACCACCAGTTCCAGTCCCGAGGGCAGTGTGGCCTCATAGCGGCGGAAACCCTTGGTGGCCAGCTCGTCGTTGGCGTGGCTGAACTTGCCGAACACATCGTTCCATGCCTCGCGGTCGGTGCATCTTGCCTTGATGCACCCCTTCCAGGCGGCTCCCAGGCCGTCGCAGTCGAAGCGCAGGTTCTGCAGGTGCAGAAAGTCTATCTTCTTGCTCAATAGACCCACGCTTCCGCTCCACTTGTCGAAGTTGTACTGGCAGGCCATGGGCAGTGCCAGCTCGGTGTGGAAGTTGAAGTCTTCCTGCATGAACACCATGTCGTAGCTTTTTTCTGCAAGATACTTACCTATACGCAACGACCCCTCTTTGCCTGGGCCGTCGGCATTGATGTCCAGAAACAGCACCTTCTGGGGTAGCCCGTCTACGTTCAACGAGGCGATGGTGAACTGTTTGTCTTGTGCGGCCACCATCGTAGCCAAGGGCAATAGGGCCGAAAGTAATAGTTTTCTTATCATAATGGTGAACTTAAAAAAGATTAGTTATTCTGTGCAAAATTACGAAAAAACTTGGAAATGGCGTGAGAAGTAGCAGGAATGGCAGTCTCTTGTTCTGTAAAAAGCTGCGATTTCCTGTCGAGTAGTCTCTTGGCGAAGTAGTGCACGGGATACCATACGGCGAGGAATCCTACGGCAATCACGGTTACGAACACCACTACCACATCGAGTGGATGCACGCTCACGGGGTATGCATCGACGATGAACGAGCCGGCGCTGCCTCCCAGGCCGATGATGCCGAACTGCTGTTGCAGCAGGCAGAGCACCAGCCCCACCACGATGCCAATGACGGCGCCGATGGCAGAGATGAGGCGCCCTTCGATGAGGAAGATCCTCACGATGGTCTTGTCGCTCGCTCCCATGTTGCGAAGTGTGACTACGTCGTCGCGTTTGTCGATGACGAGCATCGAGAGCGAACCGATGATGTTGAAACATGCCACCACGAGTATGAAGGTGAGGAAGATGTAGGCTATGAGTTTCTCTACCTGCATGATGCGGAAGGTGTCGTCTTGCTGTTCGTAGCGGTCGCGCACGTGGTATTTGTCGCCAGCTATCTGTTTTATCTGCTGTTTCACCGCCTCGAAGTCGCTGCCGGGCTTCAGTCGCAGCTGCAGCGACGAAAGCATGCCCTGCTGGTCGAACATGCGGCGGGCGAAGCCTATCGACGTGAGTATGTAGTTGGCATCGTATTTAGCCTGCTGTACGGCAAAGATTACGCCGGGCGAATACAGTTCGTCTTCCTCGAAACCGTCGGAAGGGTCGGTAAGGTCTACCTGCCCTTCGCGTCGTGGCGCATAGATCTTGATGGGTTCCTGATAGCGGTAGCCCGTGCCCAGCCGTTCGGCCAGGCGCAGGCCCAGTATGCCGTAGTGCATGTCGGCGGCGTGCAGCTCATAGGTGCCGTCGCCATAGAGTATCTCGCGTATGTGGGTCTGTTCGTCGAAGTTGTCGTCTACGCCCTTCAGCATCACCATGGCCTGCCGGCCCTGATAGGTGGCCAGTGCCATGTCTTCCACACACTCTGTGGCCACAGCCACTGCCGGCAGCTCGCGTATCTGCGTCAGCACGGGGTCGTCGGCGGGTGCGGTCTTGCCCTTGGTGGGTGTAATCTCTATCTGGGGGTCGAAGGCGGTGAAGAGCGATGCCACCAGGTCGCTGAAACCGTTGAACACGCTCAGCGTCACCACCATGGCCATCGTGGCCACTGCCACTCCTACTACCGAGATGGCACTGATGATGTTGATCACATTCTGCTTCTTCTTCGAAAAGAGGTAGCGGCGGGCAATGAACAAAGGAAGCGACATAGCTTTCTATTTCTTTACTCCCAGTAGCTGGTCGATGCGGTCGATATAGTCGAGCGAGTCGTCGATGAAGAAACGGAGCTCCGGCACAATGCGTAGCTGATGGCGCACGCGCTGCCCCAGGGTATAGCGCACCTGCTGGCTGTTTTTCTCGATGTTCTTCAGCAACTCTTCGCCGCGCTCGCTGGGGAAGATGCTCAGGTAGGCGGTACAGATGCTCAGGTCGGGAGAAATCTTGGTGCGCGTCACGCTCACCATCACGCCGTGCATCGAGCGTGTCTGTTCCTGGAAAATCACGCTCAGCTCTTTTTGCAGCAGCCGGGCTATTTTGTTTTGGCGGGTTTCTTGCATATGCTCAGTTGGTCTTTTCTAGTTTACTAGTTTAAATGATGGTGCAAAATTACACTTTTTCCGCGAAACGGCCAAATATGTGCTTAAATATTATTGTGTTTGCTCGCGATTGTCGGCAAAGGAGCGTGTGGGTTAAGCAAGCGGAACTTTAATTATTCTGTCAGCCACTCCTCGGTGGTGCCGGTCTTGCTGGAGAACGACACGCCGACGAGGAACTTCCGTC
>CAMJLB010000036.1 GCA_946406555.1 uncultured Prevotellaceae bacterium
TTCTCTGCCAGGCCGTCGATGGGGGGATAGGCCTCCTTGCCGTAGAAATCGAGGATGGGCTTCACGGCGTCGTCGCCGAGATTGTCCCAGGTGATGAAGAATGTGGGCACCATATCGCCCTGGCTGGCCCCGGCGATGACGGCCTCCACGGCCTTGCGGGTCATGCCGAAGGTGTTCTGCGCCATCACGCCCTTCAGCAGCGTGCTGCCCTTCTGTAGTTCATCGAGGAACGAGGCATACATGTCGAAGGTATAGACCCGTTTGCCGGCGGCGGTGAGCGTGGCCAGCGACTCGGCACAGATGCAGCCGTTGAAGAACACGAAGTCGTCGTACTGGTCCATGACGGCCTGCACGTCGGCTGCGGCCTCGTCGCCCACGCTGAAGATCTCCGTGGCGGGCTTCAGGGCCTTGAAGGCCTCGGCGCGCACCATGCCGGGACTGTTGCGCACGGCGAATGCGGCCACCCGTTCGGCATCCACTTGCCCGGCCATCGCCCGTCCGGCGGCGGCGTTGTCAGTGCCGAAGTAGGGGCATGAGGCCAGCGGACTGCCATCCCTGGCGGGCGAGTCGAGCAGGACGACGGGGATGCCGCGCTGCTGGGCAAAGTCGGCCACTGCCTGCTCGGCGCTCTTGCCGTCGAGGCCGTAACTGGGGCAGAACACGATGCCCTTCAGTTTCTTGTCGCCGCGCTTAGCCAGGTCCTCCACGGCGTCTATCTGCCCCTCGTAGTCAGTCTCTTCGGTGGTGGAGTAGTAGATGGCTTCCAGGTCCTTCTCCTTGCAGATGTCGCGGAAGGCTTTCTCCACCTGCTGCCAGTATTCCACGTGGCCTTCCTTCACAATCAGGGCGATAGTCGATGCCCCTGTCTCTGCATCCACGAGGTTGTCGTCGCTGCTGCACGACGTCAGCATCATTGCGCCGCAGATGAGGGTGGCGGCAAGCACCCAGAGTCTATTCTGTTTCATTGTTATGGGATTTTTGTGTGATTTATAATATTTGCAACCCGTTGGAAAAAACAAACAGGCTTCCCATCAATTCTGCATGGAAAGCCTTATATTGTGCGCGTATGCGCGTATATAATAAATGTATTAACGCCAATAGCTCGGCCTCGTCAGCCATGTCGCGGAAGCGGCGTGCTTCTTCGCCGTAGAGCGTGGGTATAGCCTTGATTGCTGTTGCCATATTAATGAATATTCACGTTATAAATCTGCGGTTTAGCAGCCTTCGGGCTGCAAAGGTAAGAAAAAAATCAATTATTGGATGTTTTGTGCATTAAAAGTGACGAATGGTGGGTGTTTTTGCTTACTTTTGTATTCTTTTTGATGGGAATAGCTCCGCCCCCCCTCACGTTCGAAGGCGGCAAACGCTACACCCTGCGACTGCACTTAGGCATGAACAGCGTGAAGCTCGATGCCGACGTGGGTGAGGCGTGGGAGGAGGGGACTGTATGAATATGCATGCTGTTTTTTCGATTTTCAAGACAAAAGAAATCTTCGTTTTAGCATGGCCGACGGTTATCGCACTCCTCCTGAAAATGCCGCAGTATGGCCTCGGTCATGTTATTCTGCCTCCGTTGCGCCATCGAGATTGCTCTCCGGCGATGCCTATTATGCAGTGGGGGCGTTAGTTCAGCCTTTCTTAGGGTGCAATCCAGCCTTGGTTGCACTCCAAAACAGGCTGAATTGAGAGGTAATTCAGTCTGAATTGCCACCCAAAACAGCCTAAATTGCGACCTGGTCTTTTTGTTGTTTTGTAAATGGTTGAATATCAGTAGTTTGCGAACTCTGCTGAGATTTGAAAATTTCGAACGATGAATGGACAGCTTCCGAATTTTTAAATGTCAGCGGTTCTCGTCGCATGTTTATGCAGAAACGTGTCGCATAAATATAACTTTTTGGCATATTACTTATGATGTTAAAGTTGTTTTCTTTCAACCGCACAGCACGAAAACTTCTGCTATTTACACATATTGGGCTAAACTTCACGGCTGTTTTTTCGCCCGTTTGCAAAATTATGCGTATATTTGCAGCAAAAATACGATTATCCTATGAACGAAACGATGATGGAACAGCCCTTCGTGAAATACCCCATCGGGATACAGAATTTCGAGAAATTGCGCCGTGGGGGTTATGCCTACGTAGACAAGACCGCACTGGTGTGGCAGTTGGCCAGCCAGGCGCAATACTACTTCCTTGGACGGCCGCGCCGCTTCGGCAAGTCGCTGCTGCTCAGCACTATCGAGGCCTACTTCGAGGGTAAGCGCGAACTGTTCGAGGGTCTGGAGATCATGCAGATGGAGCGGGAGTGGAAGCGGTATCCTGTGCTGCACATGGACCTGAATGCCGAACGCTACACGGCGGTGTCCGACCTGCTCAACCTGCTCAATGTCCAACTTTCTGAATGGGAGAAGGAGTATGGCCACGAGGACTACGAGACATCGCCTTCTGCCCGGTTTAGGGGCATCATACGCCGTGCATACGAAAAGACCCAGATGCCCGTGGTGATCCTTGTCGACGAGTACGACAAGCCCATGGCGCTGAACCTCGACAACGAGGAGCTGCAGGACGAGTTCCTAAGCATACTGAAGGCTTTCTACGGGGTGATGAAGAGTGCCGACCGGTACATAAAAATGGGCTTCCTCACGGGAGTCACCAAATTTTCGAAGATGAACGTGTTCAGCGACCTGAACAATATCAATGACATCTCGATGGACTTCCAGTATGCCACAGCCTGCGGACTGACCGAGGAGGAGATACGCCAGAACTTCGATGACGGCGTGGCGTTGCTGGCGCAGGGAGAAGGGCTCTCGCAGGACGAGTGCTACGCCGAGCTGCGCCACCGCTACGACGGCTACCACTTCTGCCCCGACAGTCCGGGCATGTACAATCCCTTCAGCGTAATCAATACGCTTGCTAAGCGTCGCTTCGGCGACTACTGGTTCGAGACGGGCACGCCCACCCAGCTCATCAAGATGCTCAGCAAGACCAACTACCAGCTGAGCGACCTTGAGAGCGGTGAAGTGAACTCTCAGCTCATGGAGCGGGTAGACTCCTACAAGAGCAACCCCGTCGTCGTTCTCTACCAGAGCGGCTACCTCACCATCAAGGGCTATGACCGCGAGTTCCGCGAATATCAGCTGGGTTTCCCCAACAAGGAGGTAGAAAACGGATTCATCGACTGCCTGCTGCCCATCTACACCAACTCGAACGAGAATCCCTCGCAGTTCAATATCGTGCGCTTTGTTAAAGAGATGGAGAGCGGTCAGCCTGAGGCGTTCATGACGCGCCTGGTAGCGATGATGGCCGACACGGACTACCGCATCGTGGGCCGCACGGAGCTTTACTTCCAGAACTTCCTCTTCGTGTTTTTCCGTCTGCTGGGTCTCTACGTCGAGGTGGAGCGCGCCACGAGCGACGGACGTGCCGACATGGTGGTGCAGGCGAAGGACTACGTCTACATCATGGAGTTCAAGATGGACCAGACAGCCGATGCCGCCCTGCAGCAGATAGATGAGAAGGGCTATGCGCTGCCCTTTGCCGCCGACCCTCGCCGCGTGTTCAAGATCGGCGTAAGCTTCAACAGCGAGAAGCGCCGCGTGGACGAGTGGAAGATGATAGAGAATTGAGGATATTAAAGGCATAGGACATTATGATGGAACAGAACCTTGTGAAATACCCCATCGGGATACAGAATTTCGAGAAATTGCGCCGTGGGGGTTATGCCTACGTAGACAAGACCGCACTGGTGTGGCAGTTGGCCAGCCAGGCGCAATACTACTTCCTTGGACGGCCGCGCCGCTTCGGCAAGTCGCTGCTGCTCAGCACCATCGAGGCCTACTTCGAGGGTAAGCGCGAACTGTTCGAGGGCCTGGAGATCATGCAGATGGAGCGGGAGTGGAAGCGGTATCCCGTGCTGCACATGGACCTGAACGCCAAGCAGTACAACTGCCGTGAGGCTCTCATCAAGATTCTGAACATGCACCTGGAGCGGTGGGAGCAGCAGTATGGCGACAAGTACAAGGACCGTGACCCCGAGGAGCGCTTTATGCACGTTATAGAACAGGCATACGAAAAGACCCAGATGCCCGTGGTGATCCTTGTCGACGAGTACGACAAGCCCATGGCGCTGAACCTCGACAACGAGGAGCTGCAGGACGAGTTCCTAAGCATACTGAAGGCTTTCTACGGGGTGATGAAGAGTGCCGACCGGTACATAAAAATGGGCTTCCTCACGGGAGTCACCAAATTTTCGAAGATGAACGTGTTCAGCGACCTGAACAATATCAATGACATCTCGATGGACTTCCAGTATGCCACAGCCTGCGGACTGACCGAGGAGGAGATACGCCAGAACTTCGACGACGGCGTGGCGCTGCTGGCGCAGGGCGAACGGCTCTCGCAGGACGAGTGCTACGCCGAGCTGCGCCGCCGCTACGACGGCTACCACTTCTGCCCCGACAGTCCGGGCATGTACAACCCCTTCAGCGTAATCAATACGCTGGCCAACCAGCGCTTCGGCGACTACTGGTTCGAGACTGGCACGCCCACCCAGCTCATCACGATGCTCAGCAAGACCAACTACCAGCTGAGCGACTTGGAGAGCGGTGAGGTGAGCTCTCGGCTCATGGAGCGGGTAGACTCCTACAAGAGCAACCCCGTCGTCGTTCTCTACCAGAGCGGCTACCTCACCATCAAGGGCTATGACCGCGAGTTCCGCGAATATCAGCTGGGTTTCCCCAACAAGGAGGTAGAAAACGGATTCATCGACTGCCTGCTGCCCATCTACACCAACTCGAACGAGAATCCCTCGCAGTTCAATATCGTGCGCTTTGTTAAAGAGATGGAGAGCGGTCAGCCTGAGGCGTTCATGACGCGCCTGGTAGCGATGATGGCCGACACGGACTACCGCATCGTGGGCCGCACGGAGCTTTACTTCCAGAACTTCCTCTTCGTGTTTTTCCGTCTGCTGGGTCTCTACGTCGAGGTGGAGCGCGCCACGAGCGACGGACGTGCCGACATGGTGGTGCAGGCGAAGGACTACGTCTACATCATGGAGTTCAAGATGGACCAGACAGCCGATGCCGCCCTGCAGCAGATAGATGAGAAGGGCTATGCGCTGCCCTTTGCCGCCGACCCTCGCCGCGTGTTCAAGATCGGCGTAAGCTTCAACAGCGAGAAGCGCCGCGTGGACGAGTGGAAGATGATAGAAGATATAAGGACTTTAGAATGAAAGAAGACCATTTTGGCTAATCGTAAAGAATGAACTTGGTAAGATGAAATATTCGATAATTGTTCCCGTATACAACCGTCCCGACGAGGTGAGGGAACTATTGCAGAGCCTATGCCAACAGACGCTGAAGGACTTTGAGGCGATAGTGGTGGAAGACGGTTCGAAAGTGCCCTGCAAGGCCGTATGCGACGAGTATGCAGGCGCTCTTGACCTGCATTATTATTACAAGGAGAACAGCGGACCTGGCCAGAGCCGGAATTATGGTGTGGAGCGGGCCCGGGGAGAATGGGTCATCGTGCTCGACAGCGATGTGGTGCTGCCACCAACCTACCTGGAAAGTGTAGAGTGTAGAGTGGAGAGTGGAGAGCTGGCCGCCTGGGGCGGCCCCGATGCCGCTCACCCCTCGTTCACGCCGGTACAGAAAGCCATCAGCTATTCTATGACCTCGTTTTTCACTACGGGAGGCATACGTGGCGGCAAGACGAAGATGGACAAATTTTATCCGCGCTCATTCAACATGGGCATACGTCGAGATGTGTACCAGCAGTTGGGGGGATTCTCGAAGATGCGTTTTGGCGAAGACATCGACTTTTCCTACCGCATCGTGGAGGCAGGCTACAGACCACAGCTTTTTCCCGAGGCATGGGTCTGGCACAAACGGCGAACCGATTTTCGTAAGTTCTTCCGGCAGGTTTATAATAGCGGCATTGCGCGCATCAACCTGGAGAAGCGGCATCCTGGCACGCTGAAGCTGGTGCATCTGTTGCCGACGGTCTTCACCGTAGGGGTCATCGGTCTGCTGGCGCTGTTTGTGATGGGCCTGGCGATGTATGGCTATGGCGAATGGCTCGATGCGAATGGACTGCGGCCTACCGACAATATGCATCAGGGTGTAGGCTTCGTGCTCTGTGTCGTCGCCCTCATGCCAGTTCTGTTCTATAGTGCCCTTATCATGGTTGATTCAAGCGTCAGAAACCGCAGCCTGTGGGTGGGCCTGCTCTCTGTGCCTGCCGCCTTTACCCAACTCATGGGCTATGGACTGGGTTTCATTGAGTCATGGTGGAAACGGTGCGTGCTGAAGCAGGATGAGTTTGCTGCCTTCGAGAAGACTTTCTACAAATGAGCGATAAACTAAACATTAATCAGTGGGCAGAGGAAGACCGGCCTCGCGAAAAACTGGAGCGGCTGGGGCCTGCGGCATTGAGCAATGCAGAACTGCTGGCCATTCTCATCGGATCGGGGTCTACCAAAGAGAGTGCCGTAGACCTGATGAAACGTGTGCTTGCCGATTGTAACAATAATTTGAATACGCTGGGAAAGCTCACCATCAGCGCACTCTGCGATTATAATGGGGTGGGGCCTGCCAAGGCTATCACCATTCTGGCCGCCTGCGAACTGGGAAAGCGCCGGCAGGCGGAAACGCCGGAGGAACGGCCGGAACTGAGCACGGCCACAAGGCTCTATAACCACATGCACCCCCTGATGCAAGATCTCGACGTGGAAGAATTCTGGGTCTTGCTGATGAACCAAAACTTCAGGCTTATAAAGAAAGTGCGCATTGCCAGGGGCGGAATTACCGAGGTGACCGTCGACGTGAGGATCATCATGCGTGAGGCCCTGATGGCTGGAGCCACCATCGTGTCCGTCTGCCATAATCACCCCTCTGGAAGTATTGTTCCAAGCAAGGCCGACGACCAGATAACCCTTATTATAAAGAAAGCCTGCGAGGTGATGCGGCTGCACTTCATGGATCATGTCATTCTGACCGACGGACAGTATTTCTCCTATCATGAATCGGGGAAATTGTAGAACGTGTTCTGACCAGAGAAAAGACACCCGCTGTTGTGGAGTGCCTTTTTTTGCACAATAATTTGGCGGTTTGCCTGCTTCTTCGTATCTTTGCAAGCTAACAAATAATGACATGACAATGACACAAGAAGAAAAATCGAAAATGGAAGGTCGCATCGTCGACGTACTGAAGACGGTGTACGACCCGGAGATTCCAGTAGACATCTACGAACTGGGCATGATCTACAAAATAGACGTGCAAGACAATGGCAACGTCGACATCGACATGACGTTCACCGCCCCTAACTGTCCGGCAGCCGACTTCATCCTGGAAGACGTGCGCACCAAAGTAGAGGGTGTAGAGGGAGTGAAGGGAGCCAACATCAACCTGGTGTTTGAACCCCAGTGGGACCAGAGCATGATGAGCGAAGAGGCAAGGGTGGAGCTGGGCTTCTAAGTGAAGAGTTTAGAGTGTAGAGTGTTGAGTTTGCTGCCGCTGTAGAAGGAAATCAGCAAGCTAAGCATTGCACTAAAAGAAGCAAATGAGACCGAATATTGGCTTGGCCGTATTTACCATGCAGGATTTATAGACCTTAGGGGACACAACTCAATGAAAGCCGACAACGATGAGTTATACACAAAATATTTATGAAAGAAATTTTCTTCCTTAGCGACGCCCACCTGGGTTCGCTCGCCATTCCCCACCGCCGCATGCAGGAACGCAGGCTGGTGCGATTTCTCGACTCCATCAAGGACAGGGCGGCAGCTATCTATCTGCTGGGCGACATGTTCGATTTCTGGTACGAATACCGCTATGTGGTGCCAAAGGGATTCACGCGGTTCCTGGGCAAGCTGTCGGAACTGACCGACATGGGCGTGGAGGTGCACTACTTCACTGGCAACCACGACATCTGGGCATACAGCTATCTTGCCGAGGAATGCGGCGTGGTGCTGCACAAGAAACCGCAGACCGTCGAACTGTATGGCAAGATATTCTATCTGGCACATGGCGACGGTCTGGGCGACCCCAACAAGAGCTTCAAACTGCTGAAGCGCATCTTCCACAACCGCGTATGCCAGATGCTCTTCTCGGCACTCCATCCTCGCTGGGGACTCTGGTTCGGACTGCAGTGGGCCCGACACTCACGTATAGAGCATGAGCGGAAAGGGGAACCCGTATATCTTGGCGAAGACCGTGAGCATCTGGTGCTCTATACTAAAAAGTATATTGAGCAGCATCCTAATGTAGACTACTATATCTATGGGCATCGCCACATTGAGGTAGACTTGCAGTTGCCTCGCCCTTTGCAGCAGGGTAGGGACCGACGGGCGCGCATGCTGATTCTGGGCGACTGGATAAGCCATTTCTCGTATGTCGTCTGGGATGGCGATCATCTGTTTATGTCGCAATACATCGAGGGTGAAAGCCAGCTGTAGGGTATTGAGGCTTGTCTTGAATTATGCGTGTCGCCAAAGCAGATATAAACCGAAAAAACAAAGAAGAACCATTCATATAGATGGTTCTTCTTTGTTTTTTCGCTTTTAGCAGACCGCTTTTCGGTATTTGCCAAAAATGGGGAATCATTCGGGCTATACAAAGCTGATGACACCGCCCACCTCCTGTGCCTGCTCGGTTGCCGGACGCTGCTCGGTGTTGGGGGCCGAGGTCTGGCCTATGCTCTCGAGCACTTCGCGAGTGCGCTTGTAGGTAGGTGTCGTCTCCACAGCCGAAATGATGTCGTCGTTGTCGAGGTCTTCAGAACGGAAGATGTAGATGTTCGGGCGGCGACGCGTGCGGCGGGTACTGTTGTCGTCGTCGTAGTATTTGCCGCGGCGTTCCTGGTTGCGCAGCTCCTTCTCCTGCTGTTTGGCCAGCTCGTTGGCTGCCTCGCGGTCGAGCTTGGTGATGCGCTCCTGCATACCGTCGACGTTGCTCAGTCCGAAACCAGTGGCAAGAATCGTCACCTTCACCTTGTTGCCCAGCTCGGGGTCGTAGCTCAAGCCCCACTTCGACTCGAAGTCGCTGCCAAACTTGGCCATGAAGTCGTTCACGTCGTTCATCTCTTCCATCATCAGTGCCGACTTGCCGTCTTTTGAACCCGCCGAGGTGATGTTGAGCAGGATCTTTTTCGAGTTGAATACGTCGTTGTCGTTGAGCAGCGGCGAGTTCAGGGCATCGTCGATAGCCTTCTTCACGCGGCCTTCGCCCTCGCCAAAGCCCGTCGACATGATAGCCACGCCACCGTCTTTGAGCACGGTCTTCACGTCGTTGAAGTCGAGGTTGATTCGGCCATGAATGGTGATGATTTCTGCAATCGACTTGGCTGCCACTGAGAGCGTGTCGTCGGCCTTGCCAAAGGCATCGTCGACCGAGAGGTCGGGATAGATGCTGCGCAGTCGCTCGTTGTTGATTACGAGAAGTGCATCTACGTGCTTGGCCATTTCCTCCACGCCGTCGAGAGCCTGGTCTATCTTCTTGATGCCCTCGAAGCGGAAGGGAATGGTGACGATGCCCACGGTGAGAATGTCCATCTCCTTCGAGATGCGGGCAATGACCGGTCCTGCACCCGTTCCGGTGCCACCACCCATGCCGGCTGTGATGAAGGCCATGCGCGTGCCGTCGTTCAGCATGTTGCGTATGGCGTCGACGCTCTCCTCGGCGGCATCGTGGGCCCGCTGGGGGCGGTTGCCGGCACCAAGGCCTTCGTGGCCCAGTTGCAGCTTCACGGGCACGGGCGAGTCGTTGAGTGCCTGGTTGTCGGTGTTGCAGACCACGAAGGTCACGTCGTGAATGCCTTCACGATACATGTGGTTCACTGCGTTTCCGCCGCCGCCGCCAACGCCTATCACCTTGATGATGCTATGCTTCTCTTCGGGTATGCCGAAGTCGAGTATGTCCATATTATTTTCTGCCATGTTCTTTTTCTCCTTATTCTTCTAAATGCTATGTGTTTCCTTTCTCTTTCTATGCAGTCTTATTCGTCTTTGATCATGTCTTGACCGAAGTCTTTGATCTTCTTCTTGAATCGGTTCCAGAAACTGTTCTGCTTGCGTGCCGCTTCTTCTGCCGCTTTGGCTGCAGCCGCAGCCGCAGCTTCTGCCGCCATTTGTGCGGCCTTGGCAGCTTCCTCTTCCTGGCGTTTGCGCAGTGCTTCTTCTTCGGCTTTCTTCTCTTCAGCCTCGGTGCGAATCACGCCGGGACCAGCCTCGTGGGCACTGCGGGCTGTACGCTCGGTAGCTGAGGGACTGGCCGTGGCCTTTGTATCTTCAAACAGGTCTCGATGCGGGTCTATCTCTGAGCCGGCGCAGTTGATGTATCCCTTTGCCAGCAGGCCCAGGATGGTGTTCATCGTGCCATTCTTGGCCTTGATGGCCTCATGGCTGCTGTTGATGCTCATGGTGACAAACTTGGCGGTGCGTATCTTGTCGATGCCAGTGCGCATGGCAAAGGCTTTCTCGATGTTCTTCATGTTTGAACCACCGCCGGTGAGGATGATGCCGCCCAGCAGCTTGTCGTAGTATTCGTTGGGTATCTGTTCGCGCACGTTGAGGATAATCTCTTCAAGGCGTCCCTCGACGATGTCGATGAACTTGCGGCTTTCCACTTGCCGGTCTTGGTCGATGCTGTATTTCAGTGTGTCGTCGATGTCGTTGTTGTCGGTATAGGCCGAGGCATATTTCAGCTTCATCTTCTCGGCATCGCTCTCTTCCATCTGCAGAGATGCAATGTCTTTGGTGATGTTGTTCGAGCCCAAGGGGATGACGGCGAGGTGTCGAAGCACATTCTTCGAGAATACCGATACGGTGGTGGTGTCGGCACCAATGTCCACCAGTGCGCATCCCGAGCGTTTCTCTGCTTCGGTAAGCACGGAATTGGCCAGTGCCAGCGGTGCCAGATACATCTCGACCACTTTGATTTCGGCTTTCTCGAAACATTTGTTCAGGTTCTGGAAGAATGCCTTGCGCTCCAATATGTTCAGGTAGTTACCCTCCAGACGTGAGGCCCTGATGCCTACAGGGTCGGGCTGCAGCTGTGAGTCAACCCGGTATTCCTGCTCGGCCACATCAAGAATCTTCTGGTCAGGATAGTCTAAGGTACGGTTCGCCTCCATGAGTTCTATCACCATTTCCTGGGTGATGATGGTGTCGGTGGGTAGGTCTTTCGACACTACGTTGCGCACACCACGGATAGACTGGCCGCCTACGCCCACAAATACTTGCGTGATGTGGGTCTTCAGCTGATTCTCAAGTTTCTTGACGATGTTTGCAAGGCACTGTGCCGTCTTGTCGATGTTGTAGACCACACCCTTGCGTATGAAGGATGACGATTCCTCCTTGACCAGTGCCAGCACGCTAATGCTGCCATCTGGCTTCTTCTGGCCTGCAATGCCTGTCACCTTTGAAGAGCCAAGCTCAATTGCTACTATAAATTCCTTGTCTGCCACCATAATATTTTTATTTCGTTATTATTTTTTGTTTCGTTATTTCGGAATTTTGGAATCTCGTTATTTCGGAATCTCGTTATTTCGGAAAAAGAATTTGTAACTTATTTACCTTTTAGAAGGGGTGCTTTTCCTTTTCTTGCAGATAATCTGGTTGTCGAATTCCACGCTTACCCGCTCGTATTTGTTCCACCCTGCTTCGCTCAGTCCGTATTTGTAGAACTTACGCAGGCGTTCGAGCTTGTTGCGCAGAGCTGTGGGCTGCCCTAGATAGGCAATGTGCTCCCCTACGCGTGGCACAATCTCTACAGAACCGTCTGCTAAGACGTTTATCTGCTCAATCTGGTTTTTCCAGAAATCATCGGTCAGCACATCGTTGGCCAGCGGAGCCAGCTTTGTGCGTGCATACTTCTTGCTGATGCTGCCCGTGGCTACAATCAGGTTGCACGTGTAGTCTATGCGTGGCATGGCCTCGCCATGGCTGTCGACGAAATAGTCGTCGCCATTTTCTGCCATCACCCGCATCACAGGAATGCGTTGCTTGATGTTCAGGCATAGATGCCCCACTTGGGTCTTATAGCATTCGGCCTTCTCTATCAGTTCGTTTCCCTGCAGCGTCTCTTCTATTTTCCGCGTGTTGATGCTGGCCATGGGCTTGCCAATAGGGTAGAGGCGGGCTTGGGTGAGCAGCTGTTTCACTTTGTCGTTGGTCAGGAAACCGTCTACCACCTCATCGGCAATGTTTACTTTCACCTCGGTGCATAGGTTGCTTTGCTCATCGGGCTTGTTGAAGGCGGTCATTGCCAGAACCAAGTATCCGCCGATGACGATGTCGAGCGTAACGATGGTAAGTTTCTTCCAGTTCAGAGTCATGGTCGTTTTGTGGTGTTTTTTTATTTACCTTGCAGAATCTTCGCAATCTGAGGAACCTGACTGTCCAGGTCGCCAGCTCCAAGAATGATAAGCACGTCGAACGTGCGTTGCTTCACCAGGTCGAGCACATCGCTTTTCCTGATCATTTGTTTTTCCATGCCCGGCCTCAGGTTATCGTAGATAAGTTGCGAGGTGACTCCCTCAATGGGCTGTTCGCGTGCAGGATAGATTTCGGTGAGAATCACCTCGTCGAGCAGGCTTAATGCCTGTGCGAACTCTTTATAGAAATCGCGAGTGCGGGTATATAGGTGCGGTTGGAAGATGGCCGTGATGTGCCGGCCGTTGTAGAGTTCGCGTATGCTTCGGGCACTCTGTAAGATTTCCTTCGGGTGATGGGCATAATCGCTGAGCAGCACCAAGTGGGGCGTCTTGATTTTGAAATCGAACCTGCGTTCCACTCCCGCATAGGTCATCATGCCGATGCGCAGCTCTTCGGCCGTGCAGCCTGCCAGTTGTGCCATGGCCATGGCAGCCACGCCATTCTCAATGTTGATAGGTACGGGTTGCCCCATTTCGATGTTGGCCACGCATTCGATGGGTGATACGAAGTCGAATGTGATGCTGCCGTTGGCAATCCTTATGTTCTCGGCATGGAAGTCGCCCTCGTCGCGGCTGTAGTCATAGCGTCTCACGCCTGGCTGCAATGCCTCCTGCATCTCCAATCCGCGATGGATGATGAGTGCCCCTTCCGGTTGAATGAGTTCAGAATAGTGGCGGAAGCTTTCCAGATATGCTTCCTTGGTGCCGTAGATGTCGAGATGGTCGGCATCGGTGGCAGTGATGACCGAGATGAATGGCGAGAGATGGTGGAAGGAACGGTCGTATTCGTCGGCCTCGATTACCACATATTCCGACTTCGATACGATGTAGTTGGTGCCGTAGTTCTTCGATATGCCGCCCAGGAAGGCGTTGCAGTCCAGATGGCTCTGGTGCATGATATGGGCGCACATGGTCGACGTGGTGGTCTTTCCGTGGGTTCCGGCCACGCAGAGCCCGCGCATCTGTCGGGTGAGCGTGCCCAGCACCTCGGCTCGTTTCTCTATTTCGAAGCCTTCTTTGCGGAAGAACTGCAGCTCTTTGTGCTCGGCAGGTATGGCCGGCGTGTAGATTACCAGGCAGTGCTCCCTGTTTTTGCAGGCATGGGGAATCTCGTCGATGTTTTCTTCGTAGTGTATGATGGCTCCTTCTTTTTCCAGTTGCTGTGTGAGCGGCGTGGGGGTCTTGTCGTAGCCGCCTACCACGAGGCCACGGTTGATGAAGTAACGGGCAATGGCACTCATGCCTATGCCGCCGATTCCTATGAAATAAACTGCTTTTATCTGTTGTGGTGTCATTCTGTCTTTATGCTTGTTGAGAAGGGGTTAATGATTCTGTGCCAGTTTTATGACTTCTTTGGCTATGATGTCTGCCGAGTGTGGCAGTGCCATCTTCAGCACATTCTCGCTGAGCGACTTCAGCAGTGCATCGTCGTTCACGGTCTTAATGGCCAGGTCTATGAGCTTGTCCTTTGCTTCTGCGTCTTTTACGATGAGTGCAGCCTGTTTGTCGACCAGTGCCATGGCATTCTTCGTCTGATGGTCTTCTGCCACGTTGGGACTCGGCACCAGTATGACGGGTTTGCCCAGCAGGCAGAACTCGCTGATGCTGCCGGCGCCCGACCTGCTGACGACGAGGTCGGCTGCCTTGTAGGCCACGCCCATATCGGTGATGAAATCGGTCACCACGAGGTTGTCGGGCTTGCCCTTTTCCTGTAGTATTCCGGCTATTTCCTTGCTGTATATCTTGCCCGTCTGCCAGTAGAATTGCACGTCCGACTGCCTGATGTCGTCGAGATGGGCCATCATGCTGTCGTTCAGCGAGCGAGCCCCCAGGCTGCCCCCCACCAGCACGACGGTCTTCTTCTTCGTGTCGAGTCCCAGCGAGCGCAGTGCCTCTTCGCGGCTCACCTTTGTGTCGAGTAGCGATTGCCTGACGGGATTGCCCGTGAGCATAATCTTCTCTGCGGGGAAGAACCGCTCCATTCCTTCATAGGCCACGCAGAACTTCTGTGCCTTCCCTGCCAGGCGCTTGTTGGTGAGTCCGGCATAGCTGTTCTGCTCCTGTACCAGGCAGGGAATGTGCATGTCGTAGGCCGCGCCGAGGGTGGCACTGCTGGCATATCCTCCCACGCCTACGGCCACCTGCGGGCGGAACTGCTTCAGAATGCTTCTTGCCTTCCATTTGCTCACGAGATAGTCTATGGCCACACCGATGTTGGCAGGTTTCCACAATGGCCGGTACAAGCCGCGAATGGGCAACCCTTTTATTTCGTAGCCAGCGGCAGGCACCCGCTGCATTTCCATTCGGTTGTTGGCTCCCACGAACAGGATTTTGGCATTTGGGCACAGGGCCACGATGGCATTGGCTATCGACACGGCAGGAAAGATGTGGCCTCCCGTGCCGCCGCCGCTGATGACGACTCTCAGTTCATTATCTTTATTCATATTGTTTTCTTTGTTATGCTTTTGCTAATTCTGTACTGCGCTGTGCCGATCGGCTCACGCTTAGAATCACGCCTATGTAGGCACAGTTGATGATGGTCGACGTTCCGCCGCGCGAGATGAGCGGCAATGGCTGGCCGGTGACGATGCCGAAGTCGCATGCCACCATCATATTGATGGCAGCCTGTATGACCAGAAGCAGGGCCAGTCCCAGCACGAGGAAAGCCGGGAAGTTGTTTTCGCATCGTCCGGCTATCCTTGCGCAGCGGAACAGCAGTATCACGTAGAGAAACACCACGAAGATGGCCCCGAAGATGCCCATCTCCTCGATGATGATGGCATAGATGAAGTCGCTGTAGGCCTGTGGCAGGTAGTCGCGCTCGGTAGAGTTGCCGGGGCCTTTCCCGATGATGCCCGACGAAGCGATGGCTATGTTGGCATGGCCCACCTGGTAGTTGTTGTCTATGTCGTAGTCTTCTGGTGCCACGTTCTTGGTGTCGTGTTTCTTCACGATGCGGTTGCGCCAGGTCGAGAAGCGGTGAAACAGTCCGCTGCTGCTTTCCTTGGCAGCAACGGCCTGCTCTGTCCTTGCCGGTCCGTCAGCGTCATCCTCTTCTTCCATGCTGCCGAGCGTGAGCACCAGCGTCAGAAATATCGCAATTGCCACTATGCCTACCCCCATGAGCTTTCCCATTTGCAGCATGGGCACGCGGCCGATGAACATCATCAGGAATACCACGGTGAAGAGCAGAATCGCTGTCGACAGGTTCTCCAGTCCGATGAGGAAAACCGTAGGCAGCAATAATACCAGCACATATTTCATGGCTTTCTCGTCGGCTCCCTTCCCATCGGCTCGTTGCATGGCGCTGAGTATCTGCGCCGTGACCAGCACCATGGTTCCCTTGGCAATTTCCGATGGCTGGAATGTGAATCCGGCTAAGGGAATCACCCGGTTGGCACCGTTGATGCTCTCGCCGGCCACCAGCACCCACAGCAGCGTGACGAAACTGACGAAGAGCAGCAGCGGCGTCACGATTTTGAAGTACCGGCAAGGTATGTTGAGCGTCACGATGGCCACGAACAGGCCGAGGCCTATCATGAACAGGTGCTTGAAGAGCGGCCCCATATAGTTCTGCGTCTTATAGGTGAGCGTGCTCGATGCCGAGAATACTTCGACAATGCTGATAAGACAAAGGAAGAGGAACACCATCCAGATGACCTTGTCGCCTTTGAAGAGATTGCCTATTTTGATGTTCATAGTTGCTTATATTTTGTATTTTTCTGGATTTTCCAGATTTTCTAGATTTTCCAGACACTTTAGATTCCTCTATAGTTTTTTCACCAGTTCCTTAAACTGCTCGCCTCTGTCCTCCATGTTCTTGAAGAGGTCGAACGAGGCGCAGCATGGCGAGAGCAATACGGTGTCGCCCGGCTCAGCCAGCTCGTAGCAGGCTTCTACACATTCCTTCATCGAGTGGGTGTCGCGTATGGGCAGTCCCAGATTGTCGAAGTTCTGGTGCAGCTTGGCGTTGTCGGCACCTAAGTAGACCAGAGCGGCGCATTTCTCCTTGATGAGCGGAACGATGGGCGCATAGTCGTTGCCTTTGTCCTTTCCGCCCACGATGAGCACCACACGGGTCTTCATCGAGTCGAGGGCATACCAGCAGGCGTCTACGTTTGTGGCCTTCGAGTCGTTCACATACTGCACCCCCCTGACTGTGGCCACTTTCTCCAGTCGGTGCTCCACGCCGGGGAAGTCGCTCAGGCTCTTGCGTATCACTTCTTTCTTTATGCCAGCCACATTGCTGGCAATGCCAGCGGCCAGCGAGTTGTAGATGTTGTGTCGGCCGGTAAGGCTGAGCGACTCCTGCTCCATGTTGAATGGCTCGGGCTTCTCTATCACGTACTGTCCTTTTTCTATGTAGCCGATGCTGCCTTTTTCCTTCAGTTCAGAGAAGGGGTATACGATGGCTTTGATGTCGTACTTCTTCAGTTCGCGGCTCACGATGGGGTCGTCTTTCCAGTAGATGAAGACGTCGTCGCAGGTCTGGTTCTGCAGTATGCGCATCTTCGCATCCACATAGTTCTGCATCTTGAAGTCGTAGCGGTCCAGGTGGTCGGGCGTGATGTTCAGCAGGATGGCAATGTTGGCGCGGAAGTCGTACATGTTGTCCAGCTGGAACGAGCTCAGCTCTATGATGTAATACTCGTGTGGCTCCTCGGCCACCTGCAGTGCCAGCGAGTGTCCTATGTTTCCGGCGAGCCCGCAGTCGTAGCCCGCCTCTCGGAAGATGTGATAGATGAGGCTCGTGGTGGTGGTCTTTCCGTTCGAACCGGTGATGCAGATCATCTTCGAGTTAGTGTAGCGACCGGCAAACTCTATCTCGCTGATGATGTGAATGCCTTTTTCTGTCGCCTTCTTCACCATAGGTGCCTTATCGGGAATGCCGGGACTTTTTATGATCTCGTCGGCGTTCAGTATGAGCTCTTCGGTATGTTGGCCTTCCTCCCATGCCACGTGGTGGTCGTCGAGCAGCTTCTTGTAGTGGTCGGCAATCTTCGACATGTCTGATACAAACACGTCGAAGCCCTTTTTCTTGGCCAGTACGGCGGCACCTGCGCCGCTTTCGCCGGCTCCTAAAATCACGATTCTCTTCATATCTTCTTTTTTATCTTATCTTTAGTGTTATGATGGTGATGGCAGCCAGGATGATGGTTGTAATCCAGAAGCGCACGGTGATCTTCGACTCATGGAACGGCCTGTGGGGCCAGCTTCGCAGCAAGTAGGTCGACGTGGGGTCGAGCTGCTTGTCGAGCTTTCTGAAGGTGTCGTGTATGGGCGTAGCCCTGAACACGCGCACGCGCTTGCCCTTGCGTTTCATCAGCTTGAACCACTGTGTCTGTATGATCACGCTGAGGCTCTCGATGAAGAAGATGCCGCACAGCACCGGCAACAGCAGTTCTTTGTGAATGATCACCGCACATACGCCGATGATGCCGCCAATGGTGAGCGAGCCCGTGTCGCCCATGAATATCTGTGCCGGATAGGCATTGTACCACAGGAAGCCGATCATGGCTCCGATGAAAGCACATAGGAATACCACCAGCTCTTCCGACCCAGGTATGAACATGATGTCGAAGTAGGCCGCATAGACGATGTGCGACGACACGTAGGCCAGTATGGCCAGTGCCACGCCGATGATGGCCGAGTTGCCGGCACACATGCCGTCCATGCCATCGTTCAGGTTGGCCCCGTTGCTCACGGCGGTCACCACGAAGATGGTCATGAGCACGAAGAGCACCCATCCGGCAGCCACCTTGTAGTTGCCCAGGAAGCCGAGCACGCGGCTATAGTTCAGATTGTGGTTTTTTATAAACGGTATGGTGGTCTGCAGCGATTTCACCGCCTCGGGGTTGTGCTTCACCACCACCTCCTGCTGGTCGGGCTGCACCACGTTCACGTTCTCGCGCACCACGGCATCGGGACTCAGCCAGAGCGTCAGGCCCACGATGAAGCCAATGCTCACCTGGCCCACGATCTTATAACGTCCCTTCAGTCCGTCCTTGATGCCACGGAAAATCTTGATGTAGTCGTCCATGAAGCCCAGGAAGCCCAGCCACAGCGTTGTGCCTATCATGAGCAGCAGGTAGATGTTGCGCAGGCGTCCCAGCAGCAGCACTGGCACGAGAATAGACACGATGATGATGATGCCGCCCATGGTGGGCACGCCCTTCTTCTCGACGCCAAATGGGTCTATGCTCGGGTCGCGCTCCGTCTCGAAGTATTTCTTGCGGCGCATGTACTTGATGAAGTACTCACCAAACCACGCCGAAATGACAAGCGAGAGTATGAGCGCTATGAGCGAGCGGAACGAGATGTAGCTCCACAGGTGGGCACCGGGAATGCCGAACTGCTCTAATGATCGGAAAAGGTAGTATAGCATGTTCTTTTGTTTTGTTTTTTCGGGATTTCGGGATTTCGGTTTCTTGGGGCGATCAGTCTTGGAAGATTTCTCTTATCACCTCGCGGTCGTCGAAGTGATGCTTCACGCCCTTTATTTCCTGATAGTCCTCGTGGCCTTTGCCGGCAACGAGAATCACGTCGCCCTTCTGTGCCAGCATGGCCGCGGTCTTTATGGCTTCACGGCGGTCTGCGATGGCCACCACCTTCTTCATCTGCTGTGGCGAAAGCCCTGCCAGCATGTCGTTGATGATGTCTTGTGGCTCTTCGAAGCGCGGGTTGTCGCTGGTGATGATCACCCGGTCGCTCTGCTTCACGGCTTCCTGAGCCATCAGCGGTCGCTTGCCCTTGTCGCGGTTTCCGCCCGCTCCGCACACGGTTATCACTTGTCCCTTGCCGTTGAGCACCTCGTGGATGGCACGCAGCACATTGTCGAGGGCGTCGGGTGTGTGGGCATAGTCTACGATGGCCGTCACGCCCTCTGGCGAGCGTATGGGCTCCAGTCGTCCGGCCACGCTCTTCAGCGTGCTCAGCACCAGAAGCACGTCGTCGGGCTGCTGGCCCAGCATGATGGCGGCGCCGTATACGGCGAGCAGGTTGCTCACGTTGAACTTGCCGATGAACTGCACGCCCACCTCATGACCGTCCATCTCGAGGTACATGCCTTCGAAGTGGCATTCTATAATCCTTGCGCGGAAGTCGGCCATCGAGCGGGTAGAGTAGGTCTTCACCGTGGCGCAGGTGTTCTGCACCATGTACATGCCATTCTTGTCGTCGGCATTGGTGATGGCGAAGCTTCCTTTGGGCAGCATGTCGAAGAACGCCTTTTTGGCATCGCGATAGTTCTCCACGGTCTTATGGTAGTCCAGGTGGTCGCGTGTGAGGTTGGTGAAGATGCCCCCGGCAAACTTCAGTCCGCCGATGCGCTTCTGTGCGATGGCATGGCTCGAGCACTCCATGAACACATACTGGCAGCCCGCGTCTGCCATGCGGCGCAGCAGCCTGTTCAGTGCTATGGGGTCGGGCGTGGTGTGGTCGGCAGGAATGGCCTCGCCTTCAATGTAGTTGCATACTGTTGAGAGCAATCCGCACTTGTAGCCCAGTCGGCGGAACATATTATATAATAAGGTGGCGATGGTCGTCTTGCCATTTGTGCCTGTCACGCCCACGAGCTTCAGCCTTTCCGAGGGGTTTCCTTGGAAGGTGGTGGCCACCTGTCCCACCACGCTCTCTGTCGAGGCTATCTGCACGTATGTCACGCCCTCTTTCTTCGTCTCCGGCATGGTCTCGCAAAGTATGGCGGCTGCTCCCAGCTCTTCGGCCTTGGCTATGAAGCGGTGACCGTCGGTCACGGTGCCGCGTATGGCCACAAACAGGTGTCCGGCCGCTATGCAGCGCGAGTCTATGTTCACGTCGGTTATCTCTACGTCGGCGTTGCCTTCCATGGCAATCACCTCAATGCCTTTCAGCAGTTCGCTCAGTTTCATATATCTCGTTTTTTTCTGTTCTAATCTTTCCCCGGCCCGTTCTGGTCTTTGCGCGGAGGCGGCCTATCAGGCCGCGCAATGAACGAAAGCGCTGCAGCAACGCTCATCGCTCAACGCTCAATACTCAACGCTCATCGCTCAATTCCCCAGCTTCAGTTCGCAGATCATGTTTTCGCGTAGCGCGGAGCCTTGCGCAATGCTTTGGCTCTTCACGCGTCCAGTCCCGTGTATCTTCACTTTCAGTCCGCTCGTCTCAAGCAGGTAAACGGCATCCCGTGCGCCCATTCCCACTACGTCGGGCATGGTGTTGCTGGGCAACTTCTCTTCAGCCAGTCTCACTTCCTTGTCTTCGCGGAAAGCCTTTCCCCAGATGGGCGAGCCGTCAGGGTAGTTGCCGCCCCATCCCCCTTCGGTGTCTATGCCCAGCTCTCGCAGCACGTAGTCGGCTGCCAGCACGTTTCCGTTTTTCACGTCGGGAGTCAGTATCGAGGTAGAGTCTCTCGCGTCGGCCAGTTGCACCTTCAGGTATTTAGCCATCACGCCTTCTGCAATCTGGTGGAACACCACTCCGGCCATGCCGCCGCCCGATGCGGGCAGTCCCGGTTTCTTCAGGCATACGATGCATGAATACCGTGGCTGGTCGGCGGGGAAGAAGCCGCAGAACGACAGCCAGTACCACATCTGTCCGGTTCTGTAGCCCGCATGGCCCTGCGACACCTGTGCCGTTCCCGTCTTTCCTGCCACGGGAAACAGGTGCGAGCCGGCCTTGCGGCCCAGTCCCTGGCTCACCACGTGGGTCAGAATGGTCTGCATCGTCTTCACCGTCTGTGGCTTGGCTATCTGCTCCTTTATCACCTCGGGCTGCGTTTCTACGACCGTGTTGCCGTCTTTCACGATTTCTTTCACGAAGCGTGGCCGCATCATCTTGCCGTCGTTGGCAATGGCGTTGTAGAAGGTCAGCGTGTTGATGGGAGCCACCTGCGTCTCATAGCCTATCGACATCCAGGGCAGCGTGGTCTTGCTCCAGTATTTCGATTTGTCGGTGGTCTTCGTGTCCGGCCATCTTATCTTGGGCGGCAGGTAGCCCACGATGGGCAGTTTCAGGTCTTCGCCGATGCCCACCCTGTAGAGTCCCTCCACGTATTTCTCGGGGTGCTCGTGGTAGAAGTGGTCTATGACATAGCTCACGCCGATGTTCGAGCTCACCTCGAGCGTGCGTGCCACGTTGATGTCGCCGTATCCCCCTCGGTGCCAGTTGTGGTCTTTCATGTTGCTGCCATGCATTTGCATGATGCCGTTACCGGTATGTATGACGTAGCTGGTGTCTACCACGCCATCGTCGAGCGCCACCATAAACGAAGCCGTCTTGAACACCGAACCGGGTTCGCAACGGTAGCTGATGGCATTGTTCACCACCTCCCGATACGACCCGTCGGCCATCTGCGTCATGTTCACGATGGCCTTCACGTCGCCGGTCTTCACCTCCATGAGAATGGCCACTCCCATCGAGGCATTGTCTTTCTTCAGCTCTTCCACCAGCGCCCGTTCCGCCAGGTCTTGCATGCCCACGTCGATGGTGGTCACGATGTCGGCCCCGTCTATGGGCGGTGCCACGGTGATGTTCATGTATTTATTGCGTATCTTCTGGTGGTGCGAAATGCCGTTGATGCCCCTGAGCAGCGAGTCGTAGCTCAGCTCCAGCCCGCAGTAGGCCGAGTCGCTGGCTATCTTCACCTCGCCCACGGTGCGCTGCGCCAGCGAGCCGAAGGGTCGGCGGCGTGCGTTGAAGGTTTCCCAGTGGAATCCGCCTTTGTTTACCGGCAGGCAGAAGAAGGGCAGCTCACGTAGTTCGCAGAAGGTGTTGTAGTCTATGCGTCGTGGCCATACGGGCCAGTGGCGGGCTCCCACCGTGCCATTGGCCAGGCGCTTGGTGCGCCCTTGCTGCAGTTTCTCCTTGAACTCCTGTGCCGACTGCTCCGGGAATATCTTGTGCAGGCCTTCGCACAGGCTGTCTATCTTCTCGTTCCAGAGCGTGTCGCGCTTGTGTGCCCAGGCTGTGTCGGCATGGTCGCCGGCCTGGAAGTCCATAAACACCTTGTATTCGGGTATGCTCGATGCCATGAGCTGGCCATCGCTGCTCAATATGTTGCCCCGGTTAGGCTTCACGCTCACGCTGTCGCGTTTCAGCTTCGAGGCCACCGTCTCCCAGTAGTCTTTCTTGGCTGTCATAATGTAAGCAGCCTTGGCCACGACGGCCAGGCCTACCAGTGTCAGCGCCACCGCAATTGCAAGGTAGCGGGGCATCACCTTTTTGCTTTCAAACCTGCTCATGTCTTTACCCTTTTATTAATTTCTCATCTCAACTCTCAACTTTCATCGCTCGGCGCTCATCGCTCAGCCCCTCTCGTCGCTCGGCGCTCATCGCTCAGCCCCTCTCCCAAGAGCCTCACCCCCGCCCCCTCTCCAAGGGGAGAGGGGAGTGATTAGCTCTGCTGCTTGTTTTTGCGCTTGAAGGTATGTACTCCCCTCTCCCCTTGGAGAGGGGGCGGGGGTGAGGCCCCCTTCATTGCTCCTCAGGCACGAATATCTTGAACGGTGGCTGTGCACTTGCGTGCAGCAAGCTGTCTTCGTTGTTGCGCAGCGCTTCGAGCACGCGGCTCTCCCGGCATCGCTCTGTGAGGCTGCTCGAGCTCGACAGAGCCTTGTATTTCGCATCGGTCAGCTCGTTTTCCAGCTGTGCTATGTCGAGCATGTCTTGCTGGCACTGGTAGCGGAAGGCCACATAGAAGGTGATGAACAGCACGACGAGCAGCATGAGCCAAATCTGCCGGCGCACCATTTGTGCCGACAGGATATCGCCACCCAGAATCTTCCGCAGCGTGAGCGTGCCTATAGGCTCGTCGTCGTCTTCGCTCACGTTCTGCTTCAGCTGTTCCAGTGTCGAGGGCTGCTTGGCCCTTGCCTGTTTCTTTTTCGGGGCCTCCTGCTCCTTAGTGGCCTCGGTGGCCTCGGTGGCTTCGTTTGCCATGTTCAGCGTGGCATCGTCGGCCGTCTCGTTGGCCATCGGCTGTTTCTCGTCGTCGTTCATATCTCTTCCCTCCTTGTTCTGTTATATTTTCTCGGCTATTCTCAGTTTGGCGCTCCTGCTGCGCGGGTTGCGTGCTTGCTCCTCTTCGGTGGGCACGATGGGCTTGCTGCCAATCTGCCTCAGCGGCGCCTGCAGGCGTCCGAAGAAGTCTTGCGTCGCCCTTCCTTCGGCGTTGCCGGCGCGCATGAAGTTCTTCACGATGCGGTCTTCCAGCGAGTGGTAGGTTATCACGCTCAGTCTTCCGCCGGGTCGCAGCAGGTCTTGGGCAGCGCCGAGCATTTCGCGCAAGGCCTGCATCTCTTGGTTCACCTCTATGCGCAGTGCCTGGAACACGCGTGCCAGCTCTTTCTTCGCATTGGGCGTGGGCTGCATCATGCCGTCGGCTTCCGTCATCGTCACGCCCAGCGCCTTGAGCAGGTCGCTGGTAGTGGCTATGGGCCTGGCCTGTCGGGCTTTGACAATGGCTGTCGCCATGCGCCGTGCCGTCTTCAGCTCTCCGTAGAGGTAGAGCACGTCGGCCAGTTGCTCTTCGCTGTAGCCGTTCAGTATGTCGGCAGCCGTGCGCCCGGCGCGCTTGTTCATTCTCATGTCGAGCGGCGCATTGTCGAAACGGAAGGAGAATCCCCTTGTCTCGTCGTCGAAATGGTGGCTCGACACGCCCAGGTCGGCCAGCAGCCCGTCTATCTGCTCCAACTCGTAGTAGCGTGCCCAGTTGCGCATATATCTAAAGTTGCTGCGCACGAAGGTGAATCTATCATCGCCAATGATATTTCTTTCTGCGTCGGCATCCTGGTCGAAGCTGAAGAGACGGCCTTCAGGCCCCAGCCTGCTCAGTATTTCGCGCGAATGCCCGCCACCGCCAAAGGTTGCGTCTACATAGATGCCGTCGGGCTGGATGTCCAGCCCGACGATGCTTTCCCGTAACAACACGGGAATGTGATATACAGTTGGTGTTATCATCTTCTATTCTCGGGGCTTTGACATCAGGGCTTTCAGCTTGGCCGAAAATTCCGCTTGTTCCACGAAGGGCTTTTCTGCCTTTTCCAGGTCCCAGATTTCGATGGTCTCGTTCATGCCCATGAATCGCACCGCCTGGCCTATGGCGGCCTCTTGCAACAGGCGTTTCGGGATGATGAACCGGCCATTGCCGTCGAGCTCGCAGCTCTCTGCCTTGGTCAGAAACTCTCTGAGCACCATCTGCTGCTCCTCGTCCCACTCCGACACGTTGGCCGCCAGCGCATCGACGCGTCGCAGCCATACGCTTAGCGGATAGAGCACGAGGCACTTGCCGCTGATGTCGGTACGAAGCACAAACTCTTTCTCGCCGGCAGTCTGAAACTGCTTGCGAAATGGAGCTGGAAGGAACACACGGCCCTTCGCGTCCAACTTGCCTTCTATGTTACCGAAAAAGCGCATCCCTAATCCGTCTTTGTGGAATTTCGTGGCAAAGATACAAAATTCCCTCCACTTTCCACCATTTTTCCCCACTTTTTTTTCATTGCTCCCCACTTTTTTGCTCTTTGTCTTTTTTGTGCTTTCTTTTTGGCACAAAACATTTTTTTTGTGCATGAAAAACAGCGGGTTGCAGGCAGCGCGTTTTAGTTTTTGCGTAAATAGTTTTACCTACTTGCAATCGATACTGGATTGGGTTGCAATCTACGCTGAATTGGGAGACAATTCAGCCTGAATTGGCTCCCAATTCAGGCTGTTTTGCGACCCAAAACAGCCTGAATTGTAGGGGAGCAGATGTTTTCATCTGCTCCCCATCTGCTACACGCTAAGTATCTGATAGTCAGTGAGTGTTGCAGATATGCAGTTTTTTGGCGACAAAGTCAAAGATGAAGGGAAACATCAGCTCCTTCGTCATCATCCCATCCGGTGGCGCAGTGACTGCGGGCCCTGTGCGTTAATCATCAATACGCTTGCCGATATGCTGACGGAATTGCTCTTTGAAGTTGTCTGCATATTTCTACTCAGGTGCAAATTTACGAATAGTTTCCGAAATAAAGGTCATTTCATGAGAAAATATGCAACAAAAAGCAGGTCTTTTTACGCTTTTGTTCTTTTGTCTCATGATTTTGTGCTACCTTTGCACACATATTTATATTAGAGACTATCCTATGGCAAAGAAGAATGAGATTATCGTTAAAGATGTAGCTATCAAGACTATGTCAAAAGATGGTATAGATTACATTAGCATCACAGACATCGCCAGGCAGAAAAACGCCACAGACCCCAACGGAGTTATAGCGAACTGGATGCGTAACCGCAATACCGTGGAATTTCTTGGTATATGGGAGACTCTTCACAACCCAAATTTTAACCCCCTCGAATTCGAGGGGTTTAGAAAAGAGGCTGGTTTGAATGCTTTCACGCTTTCGCCTACTCGTTGGATTGAAGCCACCAATGCTATTGGGATTGTTTCGCAAGCGGGACGCTATGGAGGAACCTTTGCCCAAACCGATATAGCATTCGAGTTTGCATCATGGATTTCCGTTGAGTTCCGCCTTTACCTTGTCATGGAGTTCCAACGCCTAAAAGCCAAGGAACAGGAATTATTGGGATGGACTGCTAAAAGAGAGCTCTCAAAAATTAACTACCGCATTCATACGGATGCCATCAAGAGCCACTTGATTCCAGAGGAAATCACCCCAGCACAAGCCAGTATCATCTATGCAGAAGAGGCAGATGTGCTTAACGTGGCCATGTTTGGGATGACAGCCAAACAATGGCGAGAGGCCAATCCTGACCTAAAAGGAAATATCCGTGACTATGCTACCATCAACGAGCTGATATGTTTGTCGAATATGGAGAATATCAATGCCGTGCTTATCAATGATGGGAAAGAAATAGGAATAATGTGAATAATCTCATTCAACAATGAGAAGAAATAATATTTTTTCCGTTACAGGCAGACAAAGCAGGGGCAGGTGCGAATGTAGGGGCAGGTGTCCGGTGTAGGGGCAGGTGCGAATGTAGGGGCAGGCCCTGTGCCAGCCCGCACGCCGGTG
>CAMJLB010000037.1 GCA_946406555.1 uncultured Prevotellaceae bacterium
ATATTGACTTCCGTTTGACCGACGAAGCCGTACCCGTTCATCTCGATACCGTCCTTTTCCAGCAGGTGCTCATCAACATCGTCAAGAATGCTGTGGAGAGTATCGGGACGACACAAGGACTTGTCACCCTTGAGGTCACCACGCCAGCTACGCTCACCATCACCGACAATGGTCATGGCATCCCGCCAGCTATAGCGAAGAATCTCTTCACTCCGTTTTTCTCTACCAAGCCCCAAGGCCAGGGCCTCGGTCTTCTGCTCATTCGCGACATTCTTACTTCTCATCACTGCACTTTCAATCTGCTTACAGACCCAGCAGACCATCTCACTCGCTTTACTATCCAATTTCCTATCCAGAAAACTCAAAAATGAAAGGTGCCGAAGTATAAGATTCGTCATAACGGCGTATGGGGCAGACTGCATTTGTGGGAAAGTTCAGTTAGTAAGTGAGCACCTCTACCCCATGCTCGGTCATAAGCAATGTGTGTTCCCACTGCGCACTGGGTTTCTCGTCTTCGGTAATGACCTCCCATCCGTAAGGGTCGTCGGCATCGATAAACACTTTCCATGTGCCCATGTTAATCATCGGCTCGATGGTGAAGACCATGCCGGGCACAAGCAGCATGCCGGTGCCGCGATGCCCATAATGATCTACGTCGGGTTCCTCATGAAACTGCAGGCCAACGCCATGACCGGCCAGGTCGCGCACGATGCCATAGCCATACTTCTTGCAGTGCTTTGCGATGGCATGGCCAATATCGCCCACGAAGCCCCAGGGCTTTGCAGCCTCCATGCCTATCTCCAGGCACTCCTTGGCCACGCGCACCAGCTGTTCTTTCTCAGGTGTTGTCTTGCCAATGATGAACATACGTGAAGCATCGGCATAATAGCCGTCGAGAATGGTGGTGAAGTCTACGTTGATGATGTCGCCTTCCTCGAGTACGTCTTCCTCTTTTGGAATGCCGTGGCACACCACCTCGTTGATACTGGTGCACACACTCATGGGGAAAGGCGGCGTGTCGGCATCGCCGCCATAGTTCAGGCAGGCAGGTATGGCACCGTGCTCCTCGCAGTAGCTGCGGCAAATGCGGTCTATCTCGAGCGTGTTCATTCCCTCATGAATGGCGGCGGCCACAGCGTCGAGCACGCCCGTGTTCACCACACCGGCACGCCGTATGCCCTCTATCTGCTCGGGGGTCTTGATCAACTCACGTGTAGGGACAAGCTTTCCCTTGTTTTCCCAGTACATGATCTGCTTGTCAAATTCTGTTGGCTCCTGCCCACGCAGGCAGTGCCATCTGCGCTTCTTTTGTTGCATTGTTTTTCTTTGTTCAGTATAAATTGGTTGCAAAGGTACTGCATTTTTTTCGAAATCCATCATTCTACCTAAAGAAAAACGGTTAGCAACAAGGCCATCTTTTTCTAATTACGCTCACTCTTGCGTTAATTCTCCATAATCGCTCGTTTGTTACAACTTTTTTTCGTATCTTTGCGGCTTGTAAATCACAGCCCCGTCCGTTAAGGGGTTTCAAAACAACAAAAACGAACTGCAGAAATGAAAGTAATGAAATTCGGCGGAACGTCCGTAGGTTCCGTAGAAAGCATCTTGAGCCTCAAGCGAATTGTGGAGGCCGAGAGCGAACAGGTGATTGTGGTGGTGAGTGCACTGGGCGGCATCACCGACAAGCTGTTAGCCACCGCCCAGCAAGCCCTGAATGGCAACGAAAGCTGGAAAGACGAGTTCTGCGCCATGCAGCAACGCCACACAGAGATGGTGAACCAGGTGATTGACGATGCCACCAAGTGCCAGTCACTGCAAAAAACACTCGACGAACTTTTCGAACAACTACGCTCTATATATTATGGTGTGTTCCTCATACACGACCTGAGTGCAAAGACACAGGCAGCCATCGTGAGTTATGGCGAACGGTTCTCGTCGCATATCGTGGCCACGCTCATCGACGGTGGGCAGCGCTTCAATAGCCGCGACTTCATAAAGACGGTGCGCAAACAAGGCAAGCACGTGCTGGACGTAGAGCTGACGAACGAACTAGTGAAAAAGACGTTCGACGCTCCGCTCGGCCAAAGGACGCTTGCAAGGCAAGAACCCTCGACGCTCAACGCTCAATGCTCCGCTCGGCCGAAGGACGCTTGCAAGGCAAGAACGCTCGTCCCCGTTGTGCCCGGCTTCATCAGCCGCGACCGCGACACGGGCGAGACAACCAACCTGGGGCGTGGCGGCAGCGACTATACCGCCGCCATCATAGCAGCCGCGCTGGATGCCAGCGTGCTTGAGATATGGACCGACGTAGACGGGTTTATGACCGCAGACCCCCGCGTGATAAAGACGGCATACACCATCAACGAACTGAGCTACGTAGAGGCGATGGAACTGTGCAACTTCGGTGCCAAGGTGGTTTACCCGCCCACCATCTACCCCGTATGCGTGAAGAATATCCCCATCTGCGTGAAAAACACCTTCAACCCCAGTCACCCGGGCACGCTGATAAAGGAAAAGATAGAAAACGACCACCGCCTGATAAAAGGCATCTCCAGCATCAAAGGCACCACGCTCATCACGGTGACGGGCCTTTCGATGGTGGGCGTGATCGGCGTGAACCGCCGCATTTTCTCCACCCTGGCCGAAAACGGCATCTCCGTGTTCATGGTGTCGCAGGCATCGTCGGAGAACTCGACAAGCATCGGCGTGCGCGACGAGGATGCCGACCGAGCCGTCGAGGTGCTGAACGTAGAGTTTGCCAAGGAGATCGTGACAGGCGCCATGTTTCCCATGCACGCCGAAAGCGGACTGGCCACCATCGCCATCGTGGGCGAGAACATGAAGCATACGCCTGGTATTGCCGGCAAGCTCTTTGGCACGCTGGGACGCAGCGGCATATCGGTGATAGCCTGCGCGCAAGGCGCAAGCGAGACCAACATTTCGTTTGTGGTCGACGCGAAATACCTGCGCAAGTCGCTCAACGTGCTCCACGACTCGTTCTTCCTCTCGGAATACAAGGTGCTCAACCTCTTCGTCTGCGGCATAGGCACCGTGGGCGGAAACCTGCTGGAACAAATCAACCAGCAATACAAGCACCTGAAGGAAACACGACAGCTGAAGCTGAAGGTGGTGGGCATCGCATCGAGCAAAAAGGCCATCTTCAACCGCGACGGCATAGACCTGCGCCAATACAAGGAGCTCATGGAACAGGCAGAGAGCAGCAACATTCAGCGGCTGAAGGAGGAGATTATCGGCATGAACATCTTCAATTCGGTGTTCGTCGACTGCACGGCATCGGCCGACGTGGCTGCGCTGTATCAGGAGCTGCTCGACCACAACATCTCGGTGGTGACTGCCAACAAGATAGCTGCTTCGGGACCATACGAGGGATACCACCGACTGAAAAAGACAGCCCTGCAGAGGGGCATAAAATTCCTGTTCGAGACCAACGTAGGTGCGGGCCTGCCCATCATCGGCACCATCAACGACCTGCTGAACTCGGGCGACAAGATCCTGCGCATAGAAGCCGTGCTGAGCGGCACGCTGAACTATGTCTTCAACACCATATCGAAAGACATACCCTTCTCGGAAACCGTAAAGCTGGCCAAGGAGAAAGGCTATTCGGAACCCGACCCCCGCATAGACCTATGCGGCAAGGACGTGATTCGCAAACTGGTCATCCTGGCCCGCGAGGCTGGCTACCAGGTGGAGCAAGACGATGTGGAGAAGAACCTGTTCATGCCCGACAGCTTCTTCGAAGGCTCGCTCGACGACTTCTGGAAGCAGCTGCCCACGCTCGACGCCGACTTCGAAGCCCGCAGGCAGGTGCTCGAACAAGAGGGGAAACGATGGCGGTTCGTGGCCAAGATGGAAGGCGGGAAGACATCTGTCAGCCTCGAGGCCGTAGACCAGCGCCACCCCTTCTATGGCCTGGAAGGCTCAAACAACATTGTGCTGCTCACCACCGAGCGCTACAAGGAGTACCCCATGCTCATCCAGGGCTATGGTGCCGGTGCGGGCGTCACCGCCGCCGGCGTATTTGCCAATATCATGTCAATAGCGAATATCTGATGAAACACATTATTATATTAGGCGACGGCATGGCCGATCACGCCGTGGAGCGATTGGGAGGCAAGACCCTCCTGCAGTATGCCAGCAAGCCCATGATGGACTTCCTGGCCAGAAAAGGCCGCACGGGCCGGCTGGTGACGGTGCCGGAGGGCTTTCCCCCCGGCAGCGAGGTGGCCAACACGGCCATTCTGGGCTACGACCTGAACAAGGTGTATGAGGGGCGAGGCCCACTCGAAGCCGCTTCGATAGGCTATGAGATGCAGCCCGGCGACCTGGCCATACGCTGCAACATCATCACGCTGGAAGATGGCAAGATCATCACCCACAATGGCGGCAACCTGCAGACGGAGGATGCACGGGTGCTCATCGACTACCTGAACGAGCACCTGGGCAGCGACCGTGTGAAGTTCATCTGCGGCATACAGTATCGCCACTTGCTCATCATCAAAGGCGGCTCGAAGCACATTCTATGCAATCCACCCCATGATCACCCCAACGAAGCATGGCGGCCTCTCCTGGTAAAACCAGAGGAGGGGCTGGCAGACGGAGAGCGCATGGCCGCACAGCAAACCGCCGACCTCATAAACGACCTGATTCTGAAATCGCAAGAACTGCTGGCCAAGCATCCCTACAACGTGGCCAAAGCGCAGAAAGGCGAACGCCAGGCCAACAGCATCTGGCCGTGGAGCGGCGGCTACCGTCCCTCGATGCAGACGCTGATGGAGCAATACCCACAGGTGAAGACCGGAGCCGTCATCTCGGCAGTAGACTTGATACAAGGCATCGGCAAATATGCCGGCCTGCGCATCGTGAAGGTGCCGGGAGCCACCGGGCTGGCCGATACAAACTACGAGGGCAAGGCACAGGCAGCCATCGACGCACTGAAGCAGGATGACTTCGTGTTCGTGCATGTAGAAGCTACCGACGAAGCCGGCCATGACGGCGACCTGGAGCTGAAACTGCGGGCCATCGGCTATCTGGACCAGCGGCTCATAAAGCCCATCGTAGAAGCCATAGAACAGATGGACGAACCCGTCTGCATGGCAGTACTGCCCGACCACCCCACCCCGGTGGAGCTGCGCATACACGTGAACGAGCCTGTGCCCTTCATCATATATTATAAAGGTATGGAGCCCGACGAGGTGCAGCGATACGACGAAGTGGCATGCGCCGGCGGAAGCTACGGTCTGCTGAGGCTCCAAGAGTTTATGCAGGCCTTCATGAGCATAGAATAATGAGAAAGACCGAAATACACAGTTGTCCGGAACTGATGGAATGCATACAGCAGATGGGGTTTCTCCCACTGCTCCACAGCGGCATAGCCGGCTATAGCGCAGAAGAGATGATGGCCGAGGAATGCCGCTACACGGTGCTACCCGACGGTTCGTGGGAATGGCCTCTGTGGCAATGGAAGGGACCGGTGATTACCGATGGCAACTGCGTCTATGGCAAGTTTTTTGCAGGCAAGGCCGGCTTCATCAGCCGCGAGTGGTGGCCCGACTTCTGCAACTGGCGGCGCAGCGAGCACCCCCAGCCAGAAGAAGGCAGCATAGAAGACAGCATACTGAATGTGCTCCGCATGGAAGACAGCCTGATAACGCGTGAGCTGAGGGCTGCCTGCGGCTTCACCGGACCAAAGATGAGGTCGAAGTTTGATGCTTATGTCACAAAGCTGCAGATGGCATGCCGCATCGTGACCGAAGACTTCGTCTACCCTACCGACAAGCACGGGCGTGAGTACGGTTTCGGCTGGTCGTTGCTCACCACTCCCGAGCGCCTGTTCGGCCCGGAGGCATGCAAGTGCCCGCGCACGCCGCACGACTCTTTGCTGCGCATGGTAGACCATCTTTTGCCACTGCTGCCACAAGCCAGAAAGCTGCAAATCGTGAAGATTCTGAAATAGGAACAAATACTAAACCAATTATGCAATACTACAGCACCAATGGAAAGGCCCCCATGGCCACGCTACAGAAAGCGGTGGTGAAGGGTTTGGCCGAAGACCGAGGGCTCTATATGCCCGAACATATCAACAAGCTGCCAAAGACGTTCTTCGACGCTATGCCAACGATGAAGTTTCAGGACATTGCCTTCAACGTGGCCGAGGCATTTTTTGGCGAAGACGTAGACCATGACGCGCTGCAAGCCCTGGTCTGCGACACCCTGCAGTTCGACTGCCCCGTGGTACGGGTGAAGGAGAACATCTATTCGCTCGAACTCTTTCATGGCCCCACTTTGGCATTCAAAGACGTAGGGGCACGCTTCATGGCACGTCTGCTGCAATATTTCCTTTTAGGACGCAACCAAGAAGCCACCGCCAAGACGGTCAACGTGCTGGTAGCCACCAGCGGCGACACAGGCTCGGCGGTAGCCAACGGCTTCCTCGGCGTAGAGGGCATACACGTCTACGTGCTCTATCCCAAGGGTAAGGTGAGCCCCATTCAGGAGTGCCAGTTCACCACCCTGGGGCGCAACATCACGGCCATCGAAGTCGACGGCGTGTTCGACGACTGCCAGCGGTTGGTGAAGAATGCTTTCATGGACGAAGAGCTGTGCCAGCACATGCTGCTCACCTCGGCCAACTCCATCAACGTGGCCCGCTTCCTGCCACAGGCGTTCTATTACTTCAATGCCGTGGCAAGGGTGAGCGAAAGGCTGAAGAACAGCAGCGAGAATTTGGTGGTTTGCGTGCCAAGCGGCAACTTCGGAAACATCTGCGCCGCCTTGTTCGGACACAGGATGGGCCTGCCCGTGAAACGATTCATTGCTGCCAACAATGCCAACGACGTGTTCTACAATTACCTGCAGACGGGCAAATACCAGCCCATGCCTTCGGTACAGACGCTGGCAAACGCCATGGACGTGGGCGACCCTTCGAATTTTGCACGCATCATCAATCTCTATAGCCAGAACGGCAGCCTTTCGGCCGAGGAAACACACCGAAACATCACGGGCCTTATCAGCGGAGCCACCTACAGCGACGAGAAAATCAAGGAGACCATGCGCAAATGCTACGCGGAAACGGGCTACATTCTCGACCCGCATGGCGCCTGTGGCTACAGAGCACTGGAAGAGCAACTGCGACAGGGGGAGATAGGCATTTTCTGCGAAACAGCCCATCCGGCAAAGTTCAAAGAAAAAGTCGACGACATTCTGGGAATCGACGTGCCCATACCCGAGCGTCTGCAGGCTTTCATGAAGGGAAAGAAGCAGAGCGTGGCCATGTCGAAAGACTTTGCCGACTTCAAGCAGTTCCTCATGAACGAATAGAGAAGCAACTGACCAAGAAACAAAATAATAACACAACAACCTATGGCAAAAAAAGAAATAGAGGGCGACGAGGCCCTGAACCCACAACAAGAGAAGCTGAAAGCCCTGCAGGCCGCCATGTCGAAGATAGAAAAAGACTTTGGCAAAGGCAGCATCATGCGCATGGGCGATGAGCAGATAGAAAACGTAGACGTGATTCCCACCGGGTCGATAGGCCTGAATGCCGCCCTGGGCGTAGGAGGCTACCCCAAAGGCCGCATCATCGAGATCTACGGTCCGGAGTCGAGCGGTAAGACCACCCTGGCCATCCATGCCATTGCCGAATGCCAGAAGGCCGGTGGCATCGCTGCATTTATCGATGCGGAGCACGCCTTCGACCGCTTCTATGCCCAGAAACTGGGAGTCGACATAGACAACCTGTACATCTCTCAGCCCGACAATGGCGAGCAGGCGCTCGAGATTGCCGACCAGCTCATACGCTCGGCAGCCATCGACATCATCGTGATCGACTCGGTAGCCGCACTCACGCCAAAGAAGGAAATAGAAGGCGACATGGGCGACTCGGCCGTGGGCCTGCATGCCCGGCTGATGAGCCAGGCACTGCGCAAGGTGACGGCTACCATCTCGAAGACCAACACCACCTGCATCTTCATCAACCAGCTGCGCGAGAAGATCGGCGTGATGTTTGGCAACCCGGAGACTACCACCGGCGGTAATGCACTGAAATTCTACGCATCGGTACGGCTTGACATTCGCCGCGTGACAAGCATCAAGGATGGCGACAACGTGATAGGCAACCAGGTGCGCGTAAAGGTGGTGAAAAACAAGGTGGCCCCACCCTTCAGGAAAGCCGAGTTTGAAATACTCTTCGGTGAGGGCATCTCGAAGATTGGCGAGATTGTAGACTTAGGGGTGGAGTTCGGCATCATCAAGAAGAGCGGCTCGTGGTTCAGCTACCAGGATTCGAAGCTGGCACAGGGCCGCGATGCCACCAAGCAATTGCTGAAAGACAATCCGGAACTGTGCGACGAGCTGGAGGCTCAAATCATGCAGGCTATTGCCGATGGTGGCCATTAAAGTCATTTCGCATCACCTGTTTTTTTTGTTATCAGCATCGGTGCGGGCTCTTTGAAAGAGCTCGCACCGATACTTTTACACCTTGACGTCAGGAAGCGCCAAATGTAACAGAAAAGGGAAGAGAAGTGCCATTTCATCGCCATTTTTAACATTTTCAAGCACTCGATTCCTTGTACAGATGAAACATGAGACAAATAGAAAAGCAACTGAAACAATAATGATACACGCGTGGACGTAAAGAAAAGTCGTTCGTACATGAAGACAAACCACAAATGCTTTTTATAAGTAACTTTGCAAACAAAAATCGCAAAAACCTAAAAAACATCAAAAAGCGTATGAAAACAAAAAAACGGAACGACCTTTTCTCGCTTGCAAGACCATCGTCGTGGAAGCGGGGCAAGCATTGCCTGCTGGCAGCCACGCTGCTGCTCGCCGGCAGTGGAGCCGGTTTGGTGTCGTGTTCGGACTACGACTTAGACACGACCACTCCCGAGGGATGGGGCTCGAGTGTCTACAGCTGGCTCGACGAGCAAGGCAACTACACCAACACCGTGCGGCTCATCAACGACCTGAAGTATGGTGAGGTGCTGGCTAAGACGGGTTCGAAGACCCTGTTCGTGGCCAACGACGAAGCCTACCAGCGCTTCTTCCAGAACAACCCGTGGGGAGTGGGCAGCTACGAACAGCTGTCGACGTCGCAGAAGCGAATGCTGCTCTTTGGCAACATGATCGACAACTCCATCCAGTTGAACAACCTCTCCAACGTTCAGGGCACGCCCCCACGTGAAGGCGAGGCCATGCGCCGCTTCTCCTCCATGTCGCCATTCGACAGCGTGGCCGTACTCACTGCCAACGACATGCCCAACAACCCCTACTGGAAGCAGTATCGCGAGAGCGGGAAGCCCATGGTGTGCATGACCGACAACTCGACCACCACCATCCTGCAGTTCATCGAGAAGCAGCTGGTGAACAAAAGAATCACCAACGACGACTATAGCTTTCTCTTCAATCGTACCGCCAACCGCCAGCCCGGCGATGCCAGCATCAACGGCGTGGCCGTGAGCCAGCCCAACATCAGGTGCTCAAACGGCTTCATACACGAGCTGGCCGAAGTGGCCACGCCACTGCCCAACATGGCCGAGATGATTCGCAAGAAGGCGGTGGCCAGCGAGTTCAACAGGATTCTGGAGCGCTACTGCGCCCCCTATCCCGACATGACGCCACAGGCCAACAACTCCATCACCATGCAGTATAATAATACTTATGGTACGCATGTCGACACGGTCTACCAGAAGCGGTTCTTCTCCGACAAGTCGCAAGACGGCCTGCCACTCAACCTCACGCCGAAGCGCAGCCCCGTCACCACGGGCAAGTTGCTCTTCGACCCCGAATGGAACGCCTACTTCACCGGCAACAACGACCTGGGTGGCAACGTAGCCATGCAGCGCGACATGGCCGTGATGATGGTGCCCAGCAACAAGGCTCTCGACGAGTATTGGCAGAGCGGTGCGGGCAAGGTGCTCAGAGAGCGCTACGGCACCTGGGACAACGTGCCCGACGAGGTGGCCGTTGAGCTTATCAACAACAACATGCTGCCGTCGTTCATCAACTCGGTGCCCTCTAAGTTCGAAGGCATTCTCAACGATGCCAACGACCCCATGGGCGTCACCCCCGAGGCCATCGACTCGGTATGGCTCTGCTGCAACGGTGCCATCTTCCTCACCAACCGCGTCTATTCGCCCACGAAATATGTAAGCGTGGTGTGCCCGCCGCTTACCAACGAGGCGCTGAAGATTCTCTACTGGGCCATCGAGAAAGAGCAGTACACCATCTATCTGAACTCGCTCAACTCCTACTATAGCTTCTTCGTGCCCACAAACAAGTCGCTGCTGGAGTATATAGACCCGGGTTCTTACGGAAAGCCCATGGCCGAGATCATGCGTTTCCGCTACGACGAGAAGACGGCATCGGTGAAGGCCAGCAAGTGGCGCTACGACCGTACCACGGGCGAGCTGTCCGACTCTACCGAGGTAGAGAACGAGGGCATCATTCGCAACCGTCTGAAGGACGTGCTCGACACCCATATCGTGGTGGGCAACGTGGAAGACGGCCATGAGTACTACCGCACCAAGGGCGGCACCGAGATTCGCGTGAAAAACACCGACCTGGGTGCCAACGGCATGACCGTCGAGGGCAGCTTCCAGATCAACGAGGGACAGCCGCTGCGCGTGAGCCGCGTCTACGACCAGACCGAAGGCGGCAACGGCAAGTGCTACGTGCTCGACGAACAGCCCATCCTCACCACGCGCATCACCGTAGACAGCATCCTGGGCCAGCATCCCGAGTTTGCACGATTCCGCGAGCTGATGAATGCCGGCGACAGCGTGCTCGAGCAGATTCACAACGAGCGCAATGCAACTGCTGGCACCAACGTGCGCAGCTTCAACACCTACCACTATACTATATATGTGCCTACCAACGAGAGCATCGAGGCACTGCAGAAAGCCCACAAGTTGCCCACCGTGGAAGAGGTGGAGAACCTGGAGATGGCTGGCGACGAGCTGGGTGCCCAGCAGCTGAAGCGCAAGATTGCCGACTTCGTGAAATACCACATACAAGACAACGCCCTCTTCATTGGTGCCGAGAACGACGAGGCCGACTTCGAGACGGCCGTCATCGACCCCAGCACACAGCGCTTCTACCGCGTGAAGGCAACCCTTACCGAATCGGGCATCGAGCTGGAAGACCAGGCTTGCAAGAAAAACCCCAACCGGCCGCACCCGCATGTGGTGACCACCAACCCCAATCTCTACAACCTCATGGCACGCGAATATCAGTACGACGCAAAGTTTGCCAACGACCAGAAGCAGGTCTATGGCATCTACACCAGCTCGTCGGCCGTGATTCACCAAATAGACACACCTCTTCTTATTGAGAATTGAAAATTGAAAATTGAGAATTATGATTAGCAAAAGATTTCTGAAAACATTAGGATTGATAATTATCAATAGTCAGTTGTCAATTGTCAATTCGTTTGCCCAAAGCGCCGGCGACATCATCAGCGGTACGGTGACCGACGACTTCGGCCCCGTGATGATGGCCAACGTCGTTGAGCTGGATGCCGCCAACCGTATCGTGGCCTCGGCCGTGACCGACATGAACGGCAACTTCTCCTTCAAGCTGAAGAATCCCAAAGACAAGCTCCGCATCACCTACGTGGGCTACAAGACCGTCACGCTGCCCTTCAACAAGACCAAATACAACGTCCGCATGCAGGATGCCACCCAAATCAGTGAGGTGACCGTCACTGCCAAGAAAAAGGCACAGGGCTCCGGCCTTGCCATTCCCATGGACGAGATCTCTACCGCCCGCCAGAGCATCGACATGAGCGAGTTTGAAGGTCTGGCACTGACCACCGTCGACGAGGCCCTGCAGGGCCGTATCGCCGGTCTCGACATTGTGCAGGGCGGCGACCTGGGCAAGGGTTCCACGATGCGCCTGCGCGGTGTTTCGACCATCAATGGCTCCAGCAACCCTCTCATCGTGGTCGACGGAAACGTCTGGGAGACGGCCGATGCCAACTTCGATGCCAGCAATGCCAACGAAGAGGCGTTTGCACAGCTACTCAACGTGAACCCCGACGACATCGAGAGCATCTCGGTGCTCAAGGATGCCGCCGCCACCGCCATCTGGGGTTCGCAGGGTTCCAATGGTGTCATCGAAATCAAGACCAAGCGCGGCGCTCGCGGCAAGACCCGCGTGAGCTACAGCTTCCGTCTCACCGGCACCTATCAACCCAATGGTTACCAGATGCTTAATGGCGACGAGTACACCATGATGCTGAAGGAAGAGTATTTCAACCGCAGCATGAGCGACACCGACAGCGACATTCCCGAGTTGAACTACAGCCCCACGTTCTCAGAGTACCAGATGTACAACAACAACACCGACTGGCTCGACGAAGTGAAGAAGGTGGGCTGGCGGCAAAACCACTACCTCGCACTCAGCGGCGGTGGCGAGAAGGCCAACTTCCGCATCGGCGCCGGCTACGACCACGAGACGGGCTCCATCATCGAGCAGCAGCTCGACCGCTTCACCTCGCGCGTAAACCTCGACTATTTCGTGAGCGACCGCATCAAGATCGAGACCAACATCTCGCTCACCTATACCAAGAACAAGAAGAACTACAGCGACCTGCTCGGCATTGCCTACGTGCGCATGCCAAACCTCTCTATCTATGAGCAGGACCGCGAGGGCAACGACCTGGCCGACTACTACACCATGCAGACCACCGTCAGCCCGCAGCTCAACGACCAGCTGAACTACCGCAACCCCGTGGCGCTGGCCTATCAGGCCGACAACAACACCACCAGCTACAACATCACCCCGGAGTTCAAGCTGCGCTACAACCTTCTGGGCACCGACGACGAGAAGAGCCGGCTCGACTACGAGGGCAAAGTGGTGTTCAACATCTTCAACCAGTACGACGAGTCGTTCCTGCCGCTCTCGCTCAGCACCCATCCCTGGAACTGGGTGGACAACAACGGCAACGGCGAAGCCAACAAGGCCACGTCGAACTCAACGAAGAACCTGGGCATCACCACCACCCACACGCTGACCTTCACGCCGGCCTTCAAAAACAAGGACCACGTGCTCACGATGCTGCTGCGCGCCCAGATTACCAGCGGCAACGCCACCACGCAGAACACCACCACCTGGGGTCTGGCATCGGGCACCATCACCAGCACCGCCGCCCCCGGCATCATCTCGGGCATGGGCTCGGGCTACAGCCAGTGGCGCAGCGTCTACTTCACCTATTCGGCCCACTATGCCTATAAAGGCCGCTACATGGCCGACTTCTCGGTGCGCCGCGACGGTTCCACCAAGTTCGGCGACGACCAGCGATGGGGTAACTTCCCTGCCTTCTCGGTGAGATGGAACCTGCACAAGGAACCATGGTTCCAGAAAGCCCTTCCCTTTATCTCGCAGCTCTCCCTTCGTCCGGGCTGGGGTATCGTGGGCCGGCAGCCAGGCGGCGAGGGCCTGTTCTTCAGCAAGTATGCCTATGGCAGCGGCTACCTCGGACTGAGCAGCATGCGCCCTTCCAACATCCAGCTGAAGAACCTGAAGTGGGAGCAGAAGGAAACCTTCAACATCGGTACCGACTTCGGTTTCTGGAACGACCGCATCACCGGTAACGTGGAGTTCTACTGGCAGTTCACCACCGACCTGCTCATGAACAACCGCGGACTGCCCACCTCGTCGGGTTACCCGAATCTCTCTTGGCAAAACGTAGGTAAGATGAAGAACGTGGGTTGGGAGTTCAACCTCAACGGCAACCGCATCGTCAAGGCAGGCAAGTTCAGCCTCGACTTCAACACCACCTTCGCCAACAACAAGAACACCATCACCGAGATGGACGAGACCGTGCTTGCCGGCATGAACAACGAGTTCAACCGCAGCAATGGCTCCTATCTGAAGCGCACCGAGCTGAACACCTCCATGGGCTCTATCTATGGTTTCCGCTACAAGGGCGTCTATCAGTACACCGACTATTCGGCCGAGGAGGTGAAGGGCGTGAGCGGTCCCAATGCCCCTGTGGCACGCGATGCCAACGGCAACGTGATTCTCGACCAAAACGGCCTTACCACCCCGATGATGTTCTGTGCCGGAACGGTGAACTACCAGTTCCGTGGCGGCGATGCCATGTACGAGGATGTGAACCACGACGGTCAGATCAATGAGCTCGACATCGTTTACCTGGGCTCGTCGCTGCCTAAGTTCACCGGTGGCTTCGGCTTCAAGCTCAACTGGGGCCGCCTGTCGTGGAACAACCAGTTCAACTTCCGCTATGGCAACAAGATCATCAACCGCGCACGCATGAACGTAGAGAACATGTACTCAAACAACAACCAGAGCCGCGCCGTGAACTGGCGCTGGCGCGTGGAAGGCGACATCACCGAAATACCGCGCGCGTTGCGACAGGCAGGCTACAACTATCTGGGCAGCGACCGGTTCCTGGAAGACGGTTCGTTCATCCGACTGAACTACTCGCAGATAAGCTACTCACTCGACCCGAAGATCATCAAGAAGTGGGGACTCTCGCAGCTCAGCTTCTACGTGTCGGCCAACAACCTCTTCGTGCTCACCAAGTATTCGGGTGCCGACCCGGAGGTAGACCGCGAAGACAATGCACAGACACCACGCTCCAAGTCGTTTACCGCAGGCCTTACCGTACAGTTCTAATTTGAATAAATGACAATTGATAATTGAAAGATATGATTACCAAAAGCATAAAAAACTACCTACTTGCAGGTTCCGTTTGTTGTGGTTTTGCCACAGCCCTCGTGAGTTGCAACGACTTTCTCGACATTCAGCCCACCAACGAGATTGTGCTGGAGAACTTCTGGACCGAGAAGGCCGACGTGACCAGCGTGATGATGAGCTGCTACGAGACGCTCGCCAGCAGCGACGCCCTGCTGCGCATGTCGGTATGGGGCGAGCTGCGGTCGGAAAACATCGTGGCCGGCTCCAACATCTCCAACAGCCTCAACGAGATTCTCAAGGAGAACCTTCTGCCCACCAACGAGTTCTGCAACTGGACGCGCTTCTACGAGGCCATCAACCGTTGCAACATCGTTTGCCGCTATGCCCCTGACGTGCAGGCCATCGACCCGAACTATACCGAGGCCGACATGAAGGCCAACGTGGCCGAGGCCGTCACCCTGCGTGCGCTGGCCTACTTCTACCTCATACGCACCTTCCGCGACGTGCCCTACGTCACCGAGCCAAGCATCGACGACACGCAGAACTACATCGTGGCCGCTACGCCCTTCAACGAGGTGCTCGACAAGCTCATTGCCGACCTCGAGAGCGTGAAGAACGATGCCGTGCGCCGCTACTACGTGGAAGAGAGCTACAATGCCTACGTGAACAGCAGCCGCGTGACGCGCTGGACCATCTATGCGCTGCTCGCCGACCTCTACCTGTGGAAGGGCGACTGGGACAATGCCATCAAATACTGCGACCTGGTCATCGACTATAAGAAGCAGCTCTACGAGGAGATGCTGCAGCGCGAGGGCACCGTCAACAACATCGCGCTCATCGACAGCATACCCATGATTCTCGAGATGCCCGTGGGATCGACCACCGCCGGCAACACCTACAACGAGCTCTTCGTCGACGGAAACTCCTTCGAGAGCATCTTCGAGCTCTATTACAAGACCAACCAGGCAAACGGACTGGCCAACGGATATTACAGCCTAGACGGAAATCTTCTGGGACGCTTTGCTGCTCCCGACGAGCTGTTCAAGGGTATCGTAGAGGGTGAAAAGACCGACGGCATCTTCAAGCCCTCCGACGGCCGCTGCGTAGAGTCGGTACGCTACACCGGCACCCGCTTCGCCATCACGAAATACACTCTTGACTATATTTCATACCAGTATCAGACGAACAAGATGACGGGCTACAACAACTCAGCCAGAGTGGGTATTCCCACCCGCGCCAACTGGATTATCTACCGTCTGAGCGACATGCTGCTCATCAAGGCCGAGGCCCTCGTAGAGCGCAACCAGCCTGGCGACCTCGAGATGGCATTCCGCCTCGTCGACGTGGTGAACCGCCGTGCCAACAACACGGGCAGCGGCAGCAGCCGGCTGAACAAGAGCGACTATGTAGACACGCAGAAGGCCATGGAGAGCCTCGTGCTCGAAGAGCGCCACCGCGAGTTCATCTTCGAAGGCAAGCGCTGGTACGATCTCGTGCGCTTCGCCCGCCGCGAAGGCAACAACTCGCGACTCTCCGAGCTCTGCACACGCAAACTCAAAGAAGGCAAGAACGTCATCAAGATTAAACTGGCCAACCCCGACATCATCTACTTCCCCTACTCCAAGAACGAGCTGAAGGTGAACCCGCTGCTGCATCAGAACCCAGCATTCTCCAATGGAGAGGACAATGAAGTGGCAAGATAATTCAGAATTCACCTTACAGAATGCAACATTCAAAATTCACAATTGATAATTCAACATTGATCATTATGAATACCAAGACAATAAAGCATTTCCTCACTGCCTGCCTCGTGGGCATCGCGCTGTGCGCCACGACGGTGGCCTGTGTCGACGACGATGACGACGTGCCCGAGAACTACTATTCTTCTACGAAGATCACCGCTGCCGAATTTCTGGAGCGCCGTCCGGCCGACTTCAGCCAGTTCGTGGGCATTCTCAAGCGCACGCCCTACTTCTCCATGCTCTCCACCTACGGCACCTACAGCACGGCCGGACTGCTGCGCTACACCGTGTTTGCACCCAACAACGAGGGCATCAACAACTACCTGCAGGCCCATGGCTATAGCAGCATCGACGAAATCCCCACCGAGCTGTGCGACACCATCGCCCGCACTCACATCATCAAGAAGGGTGCCTTCTTCACCACCGACATCGGCGGCGACGGTGCACTGCCCGAACTGAACATGGACGACCGCTACATCGTGCTGTCAAGCGACAGCGACGTGGTAAACGGCAACAAGCTGCGCATCTTCGTCAACAAGACGGCACAGATGGTGGAATACGACGACTCGGTGACCAATGGCGTGGTACACGTGCTGAACAACACCGTGTCGGCAAACTCTTCCGTCAGGATGTTCCTGCCCGACAAGATTGCCGCCGACTCCTCGCTCACCATCTTCACCCAGGCCCTTCAGCTCACCGGCATGGCCGACTCGCTCATGAAAGACATCGACCTGAGCTACTCCTGCAGCGTCGACTCGGTAGAGACCGGCACCATGGAGCGATGCACCAGCGGCGGCCAACAGTACACCCGCACCTACTGGGTGGGCAAGCGCTACTTCCGCTACACGGCCTTCGTAGAACCAGACTCGGTCTATCATAAGGCGGGCATACGCAACATCGACGACCTCAAGGCATACGCCAAGCGCGTCTACGACATGACCTACCCCGAGGATGCAGGCATCTACGACGACGATTTCAAAAACCGTAAGAACCCGTTGAACCGCTTCGTGAGCTACCACCTGCTCAACCGCATCGGCCAGTACAACAGCTGGGTGCCGTCGGGCGAAATTCGCAAGTGCCTGAACACCTTCGACATCGATGCCGAAGAATACTACGAGAGCATGTGCCCCGGCACCATCATGCGCTTTGCAGGCAACTCCGAGGGCCTCTTCATCAACCGACGCGGCGTTGGCAATCGCTCGGAGCGTGGCAAGTTCATCAAGGGCGTCAAGGTGCTCTCACCCTCTGAGTCGGGCTCTACCGACCAGAATGCCCAGAACGGCGTATACCACTATCTCGACGACATACTGGCCTACACGACCGAGGTGCGCGACGAGGTGCTCAACCGCCGCATACGTATCGATGCCACCGTGCTCAGCCCCGACTTCATGAACTGCAACGGCCGCGGCCGCTATGGCGAGGACATCCTCACCGGCTTCAAGAACAAGTATATCACCGACTGGACCTGCAGCGACGAGACCTTCGTGGGCGTGCATAGCGACGTGCTCTACTGGTGGTCGTATCAGGCCAACGCCGTCTGTGTGTCGGGCAAGTTCGACGTGGCGTTCAAGCTGCCGCCCGTGCCCTCCGGCACCTACGAGATACGTCTGGGCTACACCTCGGGCGACGAGCGCGGCGTGGTGCAGGCCTATCTGAACAACGAGCCTTGCGGCATTCCCATCGACCTGCGCGTCTATGGCGGCGACCCCAACATTGGTGCCATTGCCGACACGGGCGACAGCGAGGAAGACATGGCCAACGACAAAGCCATGCACAACCGTGGCTACATGAAGGGGCCCGACAGCTGGCGACCAGGTAACGGCGAAGACTCCATGCGCAAGCTCGGCCCGCTGCGCCGTGTGCTCACCACGGCCACACTCGACAGCAACAAGAAGTACTATCTGCGCATGCGTCAGGTGCTGAAGGAAGACGACAAGTACTGGTCGTTCGACTATATAGAGCTGTGCCCCAAGAGCATCTATGCCAGCCCCGAGGGCGAAGACACACACTAAATGAAAATTGAAGACCGGAATTGTACATTGAAACAAAATAATTAAGACAATGATTACCAATCGCATAAATAAATTTCTCGCTGCAGGGCTGATGAGCTGCGCCATTGGCGCAGCCCTCACCTCCTGCGCCGACTGGGACGACCATTACGATGGTGCCGATGTAGCCGCCGGCAGCGACCAGACCCTTTGGCAGCAAATGCTGGCCAATCCCCAGCTGAGCGACTTCCGCGAGGTGCTCGAGCAGACCAAGGTGTTCCGCATGCACAAGAAGACCGCCGTGAGCTATGCCGACCTGCTCAGCGGCGGACAGGCCTTCACCGTGGTGGCACCCGTCAACGGCACATTCAATAAAGACTCGCTGCTGCGCCTCGTAGAGACCAATCAGGGCGACTCGGCCGTAGAGGCATTCTTCGTGAAGAACCACCTCTCGCGCACCGTCAGCTCTCTCTCCCAGGAAAGCAAGAAGATGCTCATGCTCAACTCGAAGTTCGTGGAAATGGAAAACCACGCCATCGAGGGCGTGAGCGTGTCGCAGGCCAACACCCATGCCAGCAACGGCGTGCTCCACGTGGTGAGCAATCCCCTACCCTACGAATACAGCCTGTTCGAATCGCTCTGCGAGCGCCCCGGCTTACAGCTTATTGGCAATGCCCTCAGGCAGTACAATGAAGACTGGTTCGATGGCGACGCCTCGGTGTCTATCGGCATCGTAGAGGGCGTGCCCGTCTATGTCGACTCGGTGGTGCATGAGCGCAACCGCATTCTCGACTACCTGGGCTACCTGGGCAGCGAAGACTCCACCTATTGGGCTGTGGTGCCCACCGAGGCCGGATGGCGCAAGGCATGGCAGGAAGCCGAACAATACTTCATCTACGATGCCAAGGTGCTCAAGCGCGACTCGCTGCAGCACCGGGGCACCACCTGCGCCCTGCTCGAAGATGCCATCTTCAACATGACCGACCAGAAGTCGACCGACGACTCACTCGTCAGCGTGCACTACAATCGCGTGAAGCCCCAGTTCCACGTGTTCTACAAGCCGTTTGCACAGGGAGGCATCCTCGCCAATGCCACACCCATCAAATGCAGCAACGGCATGCTCTACCAGACCGACGAATGGGCCTTCCGACCCGAGCAGACCTACTTCAAGCCACTGTGGAGCGAAGCCGAGCAGGAAGCACTCATCACCACTTTTAAGACGTGCGCCTATAAGCCTCAGGAAGCCCACGGCGACAGCATCTCGGAGGGACGCTACCTCGACATCATGCCCACCGACGCCGCTGCCAACTGGGAGATGACCTTCCGCGTGAACAACACGCTCTCCGGCACCTACGACATCTGTGCCATCGTGCTGCCCAAGTCGGTGGCCAACCAGGTGAACCCCGACGTGAAGACCAACAAGTTCAAGGCCACCATCAACTACGTCGACGAGAATGGCAATGCCAAGACCTTCGACTGTGGCGGGAAGCAGTTCCAGAACAACCCGCTCAAGGTCGACACCATCGTGCTGGCCGAGGCGTTCCACTTCCCCACCTGCAACTATGGTCAGAACGACATCAAGGCTTCCGTGCGCATACAGTGCTCCATCACAGCCCGCGAGACCTCGCGCTACTCACGCGAGATGCTCCTCGACTGCATTTATCTACGCCCTCACACCGAAAAATCTGAAGAACAATGAAAAATAAGCATATCCTTTCAGCAATCGTGCTGCTGGCCGCCACACAGGCAGCGGCACAAGAGAACCTGACGACCGTCACCGGACAAGTTGTTGACGCTGCCACCGGCAAGCCCCTGGCGGGCGTCATGGTGGCGGCCTACGGTGAGGCCCGCTACACCTCGATGACCGACGACGAGGGCCGCTACGAGCTGAAGCTGCCCGAATACGTCAGGTCGGTATCCATGCGCGTCGACGGCTACAACATGGTTCAGACCGCCATCAACAACGGACATGCCGACGCAAGGCTCTACAACAGCACCTTCTTCAAGGCCGACTACAGCCGCACCACCACGGCCACCATCAGTGCCGAGGCAAATAATTTCGAAAACACCTCGGAACTGAGCATCGACCCGCTGCTGGCCCAGCAGCTCGGCGCCGACATGCGCACCGTTTCCCATGGAGGAACACCCGGCATGGGCCAGCTCATGCTCATCGAGGGCATCAACTCGCTCAATGCCAACGCACAGCCGCTCGTGGTGCTCGACGGCGTGATCTTCGACATGCAGTACAACCGCGGACTGCTGCACGACGGTTTCTTCAACAACATGCTCACCAACCTCAATGTCAACGATATTGAGAGCGTCGAGGTGCTCAAGAACGGAACGGCCCTCTATGGCGCCAAGGGTGCCAACGGCGTGCTCGTCATCAACACCAAGCGCAACAAATCGATGGCCACCAAGATCGACGTCACCGTGAATGGCCGCTTCGAGCTGATACCACGCCTGCCGCAGATGATGAATGCCGAAGACTATCGCCTCTATGCCACCGAGCTGCTCTCGGCCAAGAAGAATCCCAACGAGCTGGGCAAGATGAAGTTCCTCAACAGCGAGCCCGACTATTTCTACTATCCGCAATACCACAACCAGACCGACTGGAAAGACGAAGTGTACCGCAACACCTTCTCGCAGAACTACGGCATCAACGTGCAGGGTGGCGACGACGCTGCCAGCTACAACCTCTCCGTGGGCTTCGCCATGGGCAACAGCACGCTCAAGCGCAACGACTACTCGCGCTTCAACATGCGCCTGAACAGCGACATCAGCGTGGCCCGGTGGCTCGACGTGCGCTTCGATGCCAGCTACAGCGACGTAGACCGCGCCCTCTTCGACGACGGCGCACCCGCCGACCCCCTCAACTCGGTCATCACCTCACCGGGATTCCTCGGGCTGGCCAAGTCGCCCTTCCTCTCGCCCTTCGCCTACGACAACTACGGCAACCTGAGCCACTACTATGCCGAGGCCGACGACTATCTCGAAGGCATGTTCCAGGGCCGCGGCCGTCTGGCCAACCCCAGCAGCATACTCGAGTTCGGCGAGGGCAAGAACCGCAACTCGTTCGGCAACCGACTCATCACCTTTGCCATCACGCCGAAGTTCAAGATCGGCAAGCACGTCACCCTGCTCGAGCACTTCACGCTGAACCTCATCAACACCAACGAGAACCAGTACCTGCCCATCAAGGGCGTGCCCACCTTCACCGTCGAGGGCCTCGATGAGGATACCCAGCTGCAGAACATCGTGCAGAGCATGGCCGCACGCCAGACCACCATTCAGAGCGATACGCGAGTGACATGGCAAAACCGCTATGATGCCCACAACATCGACGTGAAGGCCGGATTCCGCTATTTCAGCAGCAATTACGACCAGACCACCCTTCTGGGCTACAACACCGGCAACGACAAGACCCCACAGATGCACAGCGGGCTGCGCTACCCCAGCAGTGGCGGTGCCGACGACAAGACACGCGAGCTCACCTGGTATGCACTGGCCAACTACGACTATGCCAACCGCTTCTATGCCAACGTGGGCCTCTCGGCACAGGCTTCGTCGCGCTTCGGCGAAGACGTATCGGGCCTGAAGCTCGGAGGCGTGGTGTGGGGGCTCTTCCCAAGCTTCGAGGGAGCATGGGTGCTCAGCAACGAGAAATGGCTCGCACGCGCCAAGGGCATCAACTACCTGCGACTGAACCTGGGCTTCGACATCACTGGCAACGACGACGTAGACTACACTGCCTCGCGCTCCTACTTCGTAAGCAAGCGCATGTTTAGCACTTCAGATGGAAAGAATGGTGTCAACGGCAAGCTCATCGGCAACATCGGCAACACCGAGCTGCAGTGGGAAACCACAAAGCGACTCACCGCCGGACTCACCGGGCGATTCATCGACAACCGACTCAGCGTGAGCCTGAACCTCTTCAAGAGCTGGACGTCGAACCTGCTCTCACTGCAGCAACTGGCATGGACCAGCGGACTCGAAGAGAACTGGACCAATGGCGGTAAGCTCGAGAATGCCGGCTTCGACGTAAATGTCAACATGAAGCTGCTTGCTCTGAAAGACTGGGGATGGGAACTCGGTGCCTCGATGGGTCACTATAATAATAAGGTGACGGCACTGCCCAACAACGACCGTTCCATCAAGACCGACATCTATGGTGCCACCATTCTCACACAGGTAGGACAGCCAGTGGGCGTGTTCTATGGGCTGAAGAGCCAAGGCGTATATACCACCACCGGCGAGGCCAATGCCGACGGCCACTACATCACCACAGAGAATGGCAACACCATCAACTATCAGGCAGGCGACATGCGCTATTTCGACCGCACTGGCGAGGGGGAGATCTACACTGGCGACGATGCCAGCCGCGACGACCGCGTCATCATCGGTGACCCCAATCCCGACATCTACGGCAACATCTCGACCACACTGAGCTACAAGAACTGGAAGCTGCAGGCTGTGATGAACTACTCGCTCGGCAACGACATCTACAACTACCAGCGCTCGCTGCTCGAGGGCGGAAGCCTTTTCCTCAACCAGACCACGGCCATGAAGTACCGCTGGAACACCGAGGGACAGCATACCGACATTCCACGCGCCACCTACAGCGACCCCATGGGCAACAGCGCCTGCAGCGACCGGTGGATAGAAGACGGAAGCTACCTGCGACTCAGCTCGGTCACCCTATCATGGTATCTGCCCATTCAGAGCACTTACCTGCAGGGCATCACCTTCTGGGGTAATGCATCGAACCTCTTCACCATCACCCGCTATCTGGGCAGCAATCCCGATGGTGCCATGGCTGGCAGCATTCTCTCTCAGGGCATCGACCGAGGTCTGCTTTCGGCAGGGCGCAACTTCTCGCTGGGCGTGAACATCAATCTGTAAAAATTGAAACTTGAAAACTGAAAATTATGATTACCAAAAGCATAAAACATTTCCTGATTGCGGGGTCGGTATGCTGCGGCTGTGCCGCAGCACTCACCTCCTGCTCCAGCATGCTCGAAACCGACTCCGAGCTCGTGGAGTATGAGAAGGACAACACCCTCAACCACCCCACCGACACGGTCTACAGCGTGCTGGGCATCATCAACACCATGCAGCGCATTGCCGACCGCACCGTGCTCCTGGGCGAAATGCGAGGCGACCTCGTCACCACCACCAATGAAGCTTCGGCTGACCTGAAGCGCCTCGCAGCCTTCGACTTTTCGCAGGCGAACAAGTACAACAAGGTGAGCGACTACTATGCCGTGATCAACAACTGCAACTACTTTCTGGCCCACGCCGACACCGCCATGGTGCGCCATGAGCACAAAATCTTCCTCACTGAGTATGCAGCCGTGAAAGCCTTCCGCGCATGGACCTACCTGCAACTTGTGCTGGCATACGGCAGCGTGCCACTGGTCACACAGCCCGTCATGACCGAGCAGCAGGCCCGAGAGGCCATGCTCCAGCCACGTCAGGACATTAAGACCGTCTGCGACTACTTCATCGCCGACCTCACGCCATACGCCTACACCGACGAGCCCAACTTCAGCGGAGGAGCATATTCCTTCCTCCCCATGCGTGCCCTCTTAGGCGACCTCTGCCTCTGGGCCGAACGCTATACCGAGGCCGCACGATGGTATAACGACTTCCTCAACGACAAGAAAAAGCCCATACCGATGCAACAAAACATCGCAAAATGGCAATCGGCAAGCAGCTTCAATGTTCGTCCCTACACGGGCTATTCATCGGCTTTCCTTGGAGGCACAAACGATGAGGCGCTGAGTTTCATTGCCATGGAGCTGATCGTGTTCAACGGCACTGTAAGCGAACTGCCAAACATCTTCAACTCCACCAGCGAAAACAATTACTTCTTCCAGGCAACGCCCTCCAAGACCATGTTCCAGCTCTCGGCCAGCCAGGACTACTGCATCGAGAACAAGTCGGTGACACCGGCCGACACCATCTACGTGCCGAAGGTGGGACTGCTGAACGACAACTGCCGGGGCGACCTGCGACTCTTTGCCAACTACGCGCTTACGTCGCTGGGACAGCAAGACCCCTATTCCGAGAACTCCTCGCAGCGTCAGACCATTAACAAGTATCTTACGAAAAACGTCACCACCTACCGTAGCACCATGGTCTACCTGCGCTATGCCGAGGCACTCAACCGTGCGGGCTATCCCCAGTCGGCCATGTGCATCCTGAAGTACGGACTCTGCCCCGACAACGTGAAGCTCTATGTAGACACTGTTGAGCAGAAGAAGGCCGGAGGCCTCATCGATTTCGACTTCAACGTCTTCACCAGTGCCACCGCCCTCGGCGTTCACTCGCGTGGCTCGGGCGACAGCTTCGCCAACAAACGCTATGTGCTGCCACAGCCTGACACGCAGCTGGCCACCCGTCAGGACACCGTAGACTATCAGATACCTCTGGTAGAAGACATGATTATCGACGAGATGGCGCTTGAGGGTGCCTTCGAGGGCAACCGCTACTACGACCTCATGCGCGTGGCCCTGCGCCGCGGAGACAATGCCTACCTGGCCGACCCCATATCGAAGCGCAACGGCGAGGTCGATGCGGCCCTGCGCTCAAAGCTCATGGACAAGGCCAACTGGTATCTGCCCCTGCCATAAGGGCGAAGCCTTCTTTTACCTTTATACAGCAACAAAGCCGCTACAGCAATTTTTGCCCGTAGCGGCTTTGTTGATGTAACCGACGTTCCCGCTTTTCCTGCGCTCGCTTTTCGATGATTTGATTAGTAAAACTTTTATTTTGACAAATATCTGCATATCTGCAACACTTCTTGATTATCAAGTAGTTACGAGGAGCAGATGGGGAGCAGATGCTGGCATCTGCTCCCCATCTGCAACATCAATAAGTTCCTGGCTGTCAGTAGGTTGGCAAACATTGCAGATGGAGCAGATGTTTGAAAACTTTTTTCATTATAAAGCCTGTTTTAGGGTATAATTCAGTTTAATTTGCATTGTAAAACAGGCTGAATTGATGTACAATACAGGCTGAATTGCCACCTAAGACAGCCTGAATTGCAGGGCAAAGTCAAAGATGAAGGGAAACATCAGCTATCAAGACTATGTCAAAAGATGGTATAGATTACATTAGCATCACAGACATC
>CAMJLB010000038.1 GCA_946406555.1 uncultured Prevotellaceae bacterium
TCGTTGCCGAGCGACATGCCCACCGAGGCCACCTCGAGCGAGTGCGTCAGCCGGTTGTGCACAAACACGCTGCCAGGCAGCGGAAACACCTGCGTCTTGTTTTGCAGGCGACGGAAAGGAGCCGAGAAAATCAGGCGGTCGTAGTCGCGCTTAAACTCGGTGCGCCCCTCGGCGACGTTGCCCCCATGGCGGCCCTCCTGCCCCAGCCGCAGGTTTGATATGAGTTGGTTCCAATGCATCTTCATACTGCAAAAGTAATACTTTTTCGCCAAAGAAACACTATTTAATATTAAAAAGTATGGCTGTTTCGGGATAATTCACTAATTTTGCACATTAAATGAACTTAGAAAAGATGAAAATAAAGGTAGTGAACCGTGGTCACCAGCCGCTGCCGGCCTATGCCACCGAGCAGAGTGCGGGCATGGACCTGCGTGCCAATATAGACGGCCCCATCGTGCTGCACCCCCTGGAGCGGCGCCTCATACCCACGGGGCTGCACATAGCCCTGCCCGAAGGCTACGAGGCGCAGGTGCGGCCCCGCAGCGGCCTGGCCCTGAAGCATGGCATCACGGTGCTGAACGCCCCCGGCACCATCGATGCCGACTACCGCGGCGAGGTGGGCGTGGTGCTCATCAACCTCTCCGGCGAGGACTTCGTCGTGGCCGACGGCGAGCGCATAGCCCAGCTGGTGGTGGCCCGCTACGAGCAGGCCTGCCTGGAAGAGGTGGAACAGCTCGACGAGACCGTTCGCGGAGAGGGCGGATACGGACATACAGGCGTGAAATGAAGAAGACGACGATAACGATGACAAGGCGACTGCTGCTGCTCGTGCTGGCGGCAGCAACGATGCTGCCCGCCCTTGCCCAGGGCGACAGCCTGCGCGCCGGTGCCGACACGCTGGCGGCGCGACGCTACGACACCTACTTCTGGGAGGCCATGCTGCAACGGCAGAAGCACCACAACGATGCCGCCTTCGAACTGTTGCGGCGCTGCATCGAGATCAGGCCGCAGGCATCGGAGGCCCACTTCTTCCTGGGACAGTACTACGACGGCATGACCGGCAAGGAGAACAAGGAGAAAGCCCTGCAGTGCTTCGAGCGAGCCTTCGGGCTGAGCCCCGGCAATGCCACCTACATGGAGACCCTGGCGCAGGCATACGTGGAGCGGCAGCAGTTTGCCGAGGCCACCACCGTGGTGGAGAAGCTCTACGAGAGCGACAAGAGCCGGCAAGACCTGCTCGAGATGCTCTACCGCCTCTACCTGGAGCAGCGCGACTACGAGAAGGCCATCGGCGTGATAGACCGCATGGAGCTCATCGACGGCAAGACCGAGCGCACCTCGCTGGCCAAGAGCTCGCTGCTCATACAGAACGGCGACAAGCAGCAGGCCATCGGCGTGGTGAAGACACTGGCCGAGGAGCACCCCAGCGACCTGAACTACCGCACGCTCTATGCCAACACGCTGATGATGGACGACCAGCAGGAGTTGGCCGTAGAGGTGCTGCGAGAGGTGCTGGCCGAAGAGCCGGCGAACTACCGAGCGCAGGTGGCCATGCGCACCTACTACCTGATGGAGCAAGACACCCTGAGGGCCGACTCGCTGACGAGGAGCATACTGCTGAACCCGAACACCGGCACCGACGACAAGGTGAACCTCATGCGCCAGGAGATATCGCACAGCGAGGCCAATGGCGGCGACAGCACCCGCGTGCTGAGCCTCTTCCGCGACATGCTCGCGCTGCCAGAGCCCGATGCCGGCATGGCCGAGTTCTGCGCTGCCTACATGAACCTGAAGAAAATGCCACGCGACACCATTCAGCACATGCTGCGCTTCGTGCTGAAGCTCGCACCCGACAATGCCTCGGCAAGGCTGCAACTCGTGCAGTATGCATGGGAAGACGACGACAACCGCCAGGTGGTGGAGCTATGCCGCGACGCAAGGCAGTACAACCCCGAGGAGATGGCTTTCTACTACTATCAGGGCATGGCCTACTATCGCAACGAAGACACCGACCGCGCCCTGGAGGCCTTCCAGAACGGCATCAGCGTGATCAGCGAGGAGAGCAACCCGGCCATCGTCTCCGACTTCTATGCCGTGATGGGCGACCTGCTCCACCAGAAGGGACGCTACAGCGAGGCCTACGAGGCCTACGACTCGTGCCTGCAATGGAAGCCCGACAACATAGGCTGCCTGAACAACTACGCCTACTTCCTCTGCCTCGACGGAGAACAGCTCGACAGGGCAGAGCAAATGAGCTACAAGGCCATCAAGGCCGAACCCAAGAACGCCACCTATCTGGACACCTACGCCTGGATCATGTTTGCACAGAAACGGTATGCCGAGGCACGCATCTACATCGACCAGACGCTGCAGAACGACTCGGTGCCCAGCGCCGACCTGCTGGAACATGCAGGCGACATCTATGCCCTGAACGGCGACATGGAAAGCGCCGTGGACTTCTGGCAGCGGGCGCTCGGCAAGAAACCCAAGGACAAGGCGCTCATGAGGAAAATAAAAAGAAGAAAATACCAGAAATAATATGAAACAATCGAGCATTATCAAAGTCGTGGCCATAGCCATCGTGATAGGCCTGGCTGCATGCAAGTCAAAGCAGAAAGTAGAAGAGACCGTTCAGCTACCGCCCACACAGGAGCAGCTGGAGAAAGACAGCCTGATAAAAAAGGTGCACCGCACGGCCATCAACACGCAGTATGTGTCGTCGAAACTGAAGTTCACCGTCGAGATGGGACCGCAGAAACTGCGACTCACCGGCAACCTGCGCATGAAACGCGACGACGTGATACGCCTGCAGCTCATGGCCTTCGGCTTCGTAGAGGCAGGACGGCTGGAGTTCACACGCGACTACGTGCTCATGCTCGACCGCATCAACAAGCAGTACCTGCAGGTGCCATACAAATACATCGACTTCCTGAGAAACAGCAACATCGACTTCTTCACCCTGCAGGCTCTGTTCTGGAACGAACTCTTCATTCCCGGAACAATGAAGGTCGACGAGCATGACCCAGACAAGTTCAGCGTCATGCCCGGAGGCGACGAGGCAGTGATCTCGCTGCAGGAAGGCCGCATGAACTATAGCTGGCTGGCCAACCAGCAGACAGGACGCATCAAGATGGCCAACATCATATACGACGACCCCACCAGCGGCAACTCGCAGCTGAACTGGGACTACGACAGCTACGGACAGCTCAACGGAAAGCTCTTCCCCGACGACATGATCATCACACTCACACTGCCCGGCAAGGAGGTGAAGATGGAAGTGAAGCTCACCTATCTGGGCAACGACCAGAACTGGGAGCCACGCACCACCGTGAGCGACAAATACCGCAAGGTGGATGTGGAAGATATGATGCGACGCTTCATGACACTGGGATAACAAAAAAGGAAGAACAATGAAAAGAACCCTCTTGCTGCTCTTGCTGATGCTTGCCACCTGTCTTTCGGTGCCTGCACAGAAAAACAAGAAGGCACAGCGCAGGCCCGTGGCCACGGCCAAGGCGGCCACACCAAAAAAACAGAAGAACACAAAGAAAACAACCACGGCCAAACGCAAAAAAGGAATGGCCGGGGAAAAGACCGCCCAACCTTCAGTGAACGACCTGAAAACGATGAAGGACAAGGTGGCCCGGGAGCGACAGACCAACATCAAGCGCAAGGCACAACTGGAAATGGGGGTGAAAAAAGGAATAGAAAATCTCATGGTGCTCGACACCGAGATTGCACGGCAGCGCAAGGTGGTAGATACCATACGCGCCGACATACGCCATCTCGACAATCATATAGCGACGCTCGACAGCCAGCTGGTGACGCTCGAGAAAGAACTCGCCAGCAAGAAGCTCAGCTATATGAAGTCGGTGAGATACATGCACCGCAACCGCTCGGTACAGAGCCAGCTCATGTTCGTGTTCAGTGCCGACAACTTCAACCAGATGTACCGCCGCCTGCGCTTCAACCGCGAGTATGCCTCCTACCAGAAGGCGCAGGGAGAGGCTGTGATGTCGAAACAGGAGCAGGTGCGACAGACACGAAAGGAGCTGGCAGGGGCCAAGCAGCAAAAGAACACCCTGCTCACCCGCGGACAGCAGGAACAGCGGCAGCTGGAAGGCAAGCAGACGGAGCAGAAGTCGCAGGTGGAACAGCTCAAGAAGCAGCAGAAGACCGTTCAGGCGCTCATAGAGCAGCAGCAGCGGCAGGAAGCTGAGCTGAACGCCCGCATAGACAAGCTGATAGCCGAGGAGATAGCACGCGAGAAGGCACGCCGAGAGGCCGAGGCACGCAGGAAGGCCGCCGCCGAGGCGGCACGCAAGCGGGCCGAGGAGCTGGCACGCAGGAAGGCGGCTGCCGAGGCTGCACGGAAAGAGAACGAGCGCCGCATAGCCGAGGCAAAGGCACGCGAGGCGAAGGCAAAGGAGGAGGCACGACGCGCCTCGCGAGAGAGAAAGGCTGAGGCGGAACGGAGGGCACGCGAGGCCGAGAACGAGCGAAAGGAAGCTGAACGCAGGGCTAAGAACGAGGAGAAGGCGCGCCAGCGCGAGATGGCCGAGGCCAAAAAGGCCGAAGAGGACTTTAAAGTGCCTGAGGCCGACCGAAAGCTCAGTGGCAGCTTCGAGGCCAATAAGGGGCGACTGCCGGTGCCCATCACTGGGGGCTACAAGCTCATCAGGGGCATGGGGCCTTATACGCCAGAGGGAACCAAGGTGCAGCTCGTGAGCAACGGCTGGCACCTCAAGGGGCAGCCGGGGGCAAGGGCATGCAGCATTTTCGACGGAGTGGTCAGCGGAGTCTATTCACAGCATGGCAGCTACATTGTCACCGTGCGCCACGGCACCTATATCTCGGCCTACATCAACCTCTCGTCGGTCAGCGTGCGCAACGGGCAGCAGGTGTCGGCACGACAAGTCATTGGCTCGCTCGGCAGCGACAACACCATGCAGTTCCAGCTGAGAAAATGGACCAGCCTGCTCAACCCCGGAGCATGGCTCGGAAGATAGCCTACAGGCTCCAGCCTGTAGGTTGTTTTTGTGGGCCGCGATTTTATCGCGGCCTTTGTTTCTGTGGGTCGCGATTTTATCGCGGCTTCATTCCGGGTTGTACCCGAAATTGTCGAGTTCCTTTTTCGACGAGCGCCAGTCTTTGTCTACCTTGACGAAGACCTCCAGGAAGATGTGCTTGTCGAAGAATTTCTCGAGAGCCTTGCGTGCCTCGGTGCTCACCTTCTTCAGTGCCACGCCCTGATGGCCTATGATGATGCCCTTCTGCGAGTCGCGCTCCACGTAGATGACGGCGTTGATGTGAATCTTGCGCTCGTCTTCCTTGAAGCGCTCCACCACCACCTCTACGGAGTAGGGTATCTCCTTGTCGTAGTAGAGCAGTATCTTCTCGCGTATGATTTCCGACACGAAGAAGCGGGCGGGCTTGTCGGTGAGCTGGTCTTTGTCGAAAAACGCGGGACTTTCGGGCAGCAGCTGCTCAATGCGCCTGAGCAGCAGGTCTACCCCGAACTTGTTCTTTGCCGAGATGGGCAGTATCTCGGCGTTGGGCAGCAGGGCATGCCATTTCTCTACGATGGCATTCAGCTGCGCCTGGCTCGACAGCTTCGGCGCTGCGGCGCGCTCTCTGGCTCCCTTGTCGTCTGCTTCTGCTGATAGCTCGTCGATCTTGTTGATGAGCAGCAGCACGGGAATCTGCATTTTCTGCACCTTCTCGAGGAAGTCCATGTTCTTCTCCGGGTTTTCCACCACGTCGGTCACGTAGAGCAGCACGTCGGCATCCTGCAAGGCACTTTCCGAGAATGCCAGCATCGACTCCTGCAGCTTGTAGTTTGGCTTCAGCACGCCCGGCGTGTCGCTGAACACGATTTGCATGTCGGGCGTGTTTACGATGCCCATGATGCGGTGGCGCGTGGTCTGCGCCTTGAAGGTAGCAATAGAAATACGCTCACCAACCAGCTGGTTCATGAGCGTACTTTTGCCTACGTTAGGGTTTCCAACGATGTTTACGAATCCTGCTTTGTGCATCGTAATAACTCCTAATTCATCACTTAAAAATCAAAACTCAATAAGCCCATTTCAGATACATGGCCCCATGCACGAAGCCAGCTCCGAAGGCGGTGAGTATCAGGCTGTCGCCTTTCTTGAGCTTCTGTTCATACTCCCAGAGGGCGAGCGGAATGGTGGCTGCCGACGTGTTGCCGTAGCGCTCAATGTTCACCATCACCTTCTCCATGGGCATCTCCAGTCGTTTGGCCACTGCCTCGATGATGCGCATGTTGGCCTGATGGGGCACCACCCACGAGAGGTTGTCCTTGTTCAGTCCGTTGCGTTCGGCAATGATGGCGCAGTCGTCGCTCATGTTGGTCACGGCATAGCGGAACACGGTGCGCCCCTCCTGGTAGGTATAGTGCAGCCGGTGGTCGACGGTGAAGTGGCTTGGCGGGCATACCGACCCTCCGGCCTTCATGTGCAGGAAGGGCAGCCCCTTGCCGTCGGTGCGCAGGTAGGAGTCCATCACGCCGATGTTTTCCTCTTCGGTAGCCTCGAGCAGCACGGCAGCGGCTCCGTCGCCGAAGAGGGGGCAGGTAGAGCGGTCCTTATAGTCGGTCACCGACGACATCTTGTCGGCCCCTATCACGATGATCTTCTTGTAGCGGCCACTCTGAATCATCGATGTGGCCAAGTCGAGCGTGTAAAGGAATCCGCAGCAGGCGGCCCAGGTGTCGAAGGCAAAGGCGTTCTTCAGTCCCAGCTTGCCCAGCACGATGCTTGCCGTCGAGGGGTAGTGGTAGTCGGCCGTCGATGTCGAAACTATCAGTGCGTCGATGGTGTCGGGGTCGACACCCGTTTTCTGAATGAGCTGCTTGGCTGCTTTGCGCGCCATGTAAGAAGTGCCGAGCCCCTCTTCGGTGAGTATGCGGCGCTCTTTTATTCCCACGCGCGTCATAATCCACTCGTCGTTGGTGTCTACCATGCGCGACAGCTCCTCGTTCGTAAGGATGTAGTCGGGCACAAATCCGCCTACGCCGGTGATGATCGCGTTAATCTTACCCATCAGCCCTGTTGTTACTCAGCTACTTCGTCGCCGTTCTGCAGTTTGATGGCCACCTTGCCACGGTAGTAGCCACAGGTGGGGCAAACGGTGTGATACACATAATAGGCGCCACAGTTGGGGCATACGGCCAGCGTGGGAGCTACGGCCTTGTCATGGGTACGACGCTTAGCGGTGCGAGTGTTCGATTGTCTTCTTTTAGGATGTGCCATTTTTATTTACAATTTAATGTTTTACAATTTACAATTTTCTGTTCACGTTTTGGAATCTCCGATTTTCAATCTTCCATCTTCAATTCCTTGAGTTTGCTCCATCGCGGGTCTGCCGGCCCTTCGTTGGCGTCCGCATCACTGCTTCGGGCAGCCGAGTGCTCGCTGAGCACCCGCATCATAGCATCGTTGCAATCGCCAGGTTGATGAACGTGCTGGATGGGTACCGCCAGGGCTATAGACTCATAGATGTACCAGGCCGTCTGGAGTATTCCTTCTTTCTCGTCGACGACGATGGTGTCATCCTGCTCCGAGCTTTCGCTTCCCAGCCTCACCAGCAGCCTCAGCGACGTGTCGATAGGTTGCGACATGTCGTCGAGGCACCGGTCGCAAGGAATGCGAACCGTGCCGCCGATGGCCAGATGGAGTTCAAAAAAGCCGACGGCCTTGCGTATAGACCCCGACACATGCAATGCCCCACCTTGGATTTCGGCATCGTCGAGAGCGGCAAAGAAATGGTCGTCGAGCCGGTACGACAAGGGTGTCTCGTCCTCGGTCAGGGCCTTCAGGTCAATCTTAAACTGCTCTAAACTACACATTTACTCTTGTTTTTGGGTTGCAAAGTTACGTATTTTATTTCAATTCCGCATTGATTATAAACTTTTTTTTAGAATTTAGCCTGTTTTTTGTTCTCGGCTTCTCTCTTTTTCGCACACATCGGGGTTGTATTGTGCAAAAAGTGCGGATGGTTGTCGATACAGAAAGGAGTCAGGAGCAGCGTGGCGCACGCTGCTCCTGACTCCTGACAACTCGGGGCCAGGCCGGCCCTTATTCGAATTCTTTCAGGATTCTGTCGGCTATCTGCTGCATCTCCTCGGCAGGCAGCTGCAGCTTTTCTTTTCTGAAGTCGGCATCGGCCTCGCTCTGCATGGGAATGAGGTGTATGTGGGCGTGGGCCACCTCGAGGCCGAGCACCACCTGTGCCACCTTCTTGCAGGGGAAGGCCTTCTTGATGGCGACGGCCACGCGCTTGGCAAACTGCTGGTAGCGGGCCAGCTCGTCGTCGGCCATGTCGAAGAAATAGTCTACCTCGCGGCGGGGTATGACCAGGGTGTGCCCCTTCACCAGCGGGTTGATGTCGAGGAATGCGTAGAACTCGTCGTTCTCGGCGCATTTGTAGCTGGGTATCTCGCCAGCGGCAATCTTGCTGAAAATATCCATGTGACTGTGGTTTTTAGATTTTGTTTTTCGGGATTTCGGGATTTCGGGATTCCGGTTTTTCGGGATTCCGGGATTCCGGTTTTCCGGTTTTCCGGTTTTCCGGGATTTCGGCTTTTCGGCTTTTTGGAATCTCGCTGGAGGCAACAGGCTTCAGCCCCAGATTAACCCACGGTGATTTTCTCTATGCGCAGCCTGATGGTTCCGCGTGGAATCTTCACCTCCACCTCGTCGCCCACCTTGTGGTTGAGCAGTCCCTGTGCGATGGGGGTCTGTATGGAGATCTTCCCTTCACGCAGGTTGGCCTCGCTCTCACTCACGATGGTGTAGGTCATGCGGGCCTTGTTGGCGAGGTTGGTCATTTCCACTTTCGATAGAATCTGCACCGAGTCGCTGCTCAGTCTCGACGTGTCAACGATCTTTGCCTCCGAGATGGCCACCTTCAGCTGGTTTATCTTCGACTCCAGGTGAGCCTGTGCTTCCTTGGCTGCCTCATACTCCGAGTTCTCGCTCAGGTCGCCCTTGTCGCGCGCCTCGGCTATGGCCGCCGATGCCTTCGGGCGTTCTACACCCTCAAGGCGTTTCAGTTCGGCTATGAGCTTATCATAGCCTTCTTGTGACATGTATGCCATTTTTCCTTATTGTTTTTGTTTATACTTTCTGTTTTTCTTTGGCTGACATAAAACAAAGAATCCCGACATTGCTTAGTCGGAATCCTCTTTTTAGCATGTTTTATATCCTCTTTCGGCTGCAAAGATAGCAACTTTTCCTGAATGGTACAAATTATTGAGGCAAAAAAATGTGAAACGTGCCCATCTTTCACCTCTCATCGCTCTTTGCGCGAGGGCGGCCTATCAGGCCGCGCAATGAACGAAAACATTCAACACTCAACATTCAACATTCAACACTCAACACTTGATGTTCCTGGGGTGATGCTCGAGCACGGCCTGCCGCAGCGACTGTTGCGAGATATGTGTGTATATCTCGGTGGTGCCTATCGACTCGTGTCCCAGCAGCGCCTGTATCACGCGCAGGTCGGCCCCTCCCTCAAGCAGGGCGGTGGCAAACGAGTGTCGCAGCGTGTGGGGCGAGATGGTCTTCAGCAGTCCCGCCTCTTCGGCCTGCTGCTTCAGCATGATGAGGATCATGGTACGCGTGAGGTGGTGGCCCCTCCGGTTCAGGAACACGTAGTCTTCCTCGCCGGGCTTTATCTTCAGCCGCTCACGGTCCATGAACCAGTAGCCGAGTTCTTTCAGTGCCAGTGGCGATATGGGCACGAGGCGCTCCTTCTGTCCTTTGCCCATCACCCTCACATACTGCTCCTGCGTGTAGAGCTGCGAGAGGCGCAGGGTCACCAGCTCCGTCACGCGCAGTCCGCAGGAGAAGAGCACCTCGATGATGGCGCGGTTGCGGTGGCCCTCGGGCTTCGAGAGGTCGATGGAGTCTTTCAGCTGGTCCACCTCCTGAGGGGTGAGAAATTCCGGCAGGTGCTCGCCCAGCACGGGGCTTTCCAGCAGTTCGGTGGGGTCTTGTTCCACATATCCGTCCATGAGCAGGAAGCGATAGAAGGAACGCACGCCGCTGAGAATGCGACACTGCGAGCGCGGCCCTATGCCTATGTCGTGCAGTCCGGCGGCAAAGGCCTGCAGATGGGACAGCTTCACGTCGACCGGCGCGACGTCTTCGCCCTGCAGGAAGCCCAACAGCTTCTGCACGTCGCGCAGGTAGGCGTCGAGCGTGTTGCTGCTTGCCCCCCGTTGCAGCTTCAGGTAGCGGCGGTAGGCAGAAAGCATCTTCTGTGTCTCGGTGGCTTCTTTCGTCACGGTGTCTTCCTTTCGTTGTTTTCTTATTTGTTGTCTGAAGTGCAAAATTATAAAAAAACTGAATAAGATGGTTGCTCTTTTGGAAAATAATTCATAACTTTGCGCAAAACCGACACGTTTAAACCCAAAATTGTTATGACCATTACCGAACAAGACAAGCAATTCATGCGCGAGGCCATCCGCCTGTCGGCCGAGAGTGTGCGCCGGGGCGGCGGCCCCTTTGGCGCCGTGATAGCGCGCGGTGGCGAGCTCATTCCAGTGCCTCAAACCGGGTGACGGTGGACAACGACCCCACGGCGCACGCCGAGGTGAGCTGCATACGTGCTGCCTGCCGCCGTCTGGGCACGTTCTGCCTGAGCGGCTGCAAGATCTACACCTCGTGCGAGCCGTGCCCCATGTGTCTGGGTGCCATCTACTGGGCCCGCCTCGACGGCATCTACTTTGCCAACAACCGGAAAGACGCCGCCGAAGCTGGCTTCGACGACGACTTTATCTATCAGGAGCTGGCGCGCCCGCTGGCCGGGCGCTCCGTGCCCATCGTCTCGCTGCTGCGCGACGAGGCCCTGCCCGTGTTCCGCCTCTGGAACGAGAAGACCGACAAGACCGAGTATTAGGGTTCATACCGTTTCGCGGGTTTGCAAAAACCAGAAAAAACCACGAAAACCTTTTATATTTGGTGGTTTTCGTGGTTTTAGAAAGTGCGAAAATCAAAGAATTCGAGTTACTTTATCCGCACGATGTTCAGCGAGTAGGCCGGAATGTCGAGCTGCACGCGGTTGCAGTCTGGCGAGAGCGTTTGCTCGCGCGGACTGATGTTGGTGGGTGCCGAGAGCGTGTTCTCGTCGTTGCCGCTGTTGGCGGCCAGACGTATGACGCGTGCCTCACGTGGCGTGAAGTTCTTCAGGTTCAGGTTGGCCGTGGTGGCGTTCTCGCTGGTATTCACGATTTTCACGATCATTTCGCCCGCCTCGTCGTCGATGGTGGCCGAAGAGAAGACTCCCTTCGACGTGTCGTGGCGCAGCACGGTGTCGAACACCAGCTCCTGGTCGAGCCATGCCTTCACCGAGTCGCCTGCCACGGTGAGGGTCACGTCGTACCAGCGTCCGGTCTCTATCCTGCCCCGCTTGGTGGCCGTCTGCATCTTGCCGCCGCCGCCAATCTGCTCTATGCCGTGCTGGGTGTTGCCCCAGCCGCCGAAGTTCAGCCAGCAGTAGTTGTTCTCGTCTACATAGTTGAACACAATCATGAATCCCTCATTACCCTCGTCTTTGCGGGCCTTGAACTTGCAGGTGTAGTGGTCGGAGTCTATCGGTGTGCGGCATACAGCCACGCACTGCTCGCCGAGGCTGTTCTGGCGCAGGATGTCGTCGCTGCCCAGTTTCCATTCTCCCTTTACGAACTCGGGCTTCCCCGTCTTAGGCACTCCGTCGGAATGCTGGTATGAAGCCTTCGTGGCCCAAGTGGCGAAGCCTACGCGACTCTGTTTCGGCGTCACCGATTTGTTGGCCGTCGAGTAGGGATTCTGCTGCTCCACGCGCACCACCTGCCTGCCCACGTTGCGCGGCATGAGCATCTGCACATAATAAGAAGGTGTGCCCATCACCTTGCTGGAGTTGAAGCGTATCATGTCGGGCCGCCACTTCGCGTCGTTCTCGTTTACGAAGATGGGTGCGTAGCTGTTCAGCGGCACGATGTCGCTGTTGTTTTCCATGCCCATCATGTATACGGCCTCTCCCAGTGCGGCGTTCATGTTGCCCAGGTCGCCGAATCCGCTGGTCACGGCATACTCGCCCACGTAGATCTTCGGCGCGGGCTGCCCGTTGGGCATCGTGCGGGGATAGCTGTCGTATTTGCGGAAGGCCTCGGCAAACCACGCCGGGTTGCGGTAGTAGTGCTCGTCGAGCAGGTCTACGGCAAAGTCACTCTCCCACTTGGGGTTGTCGTCGCCCCATGCCACCACGTTTCCGATGAGCTTGATGTCAGGATATTTCGCGCGTATGGCCTTGCGGAACTTCTCGTATCGGTCGTAGTAGTGGTCGCTCTGCTGCCGTGGGTCGGGCTGGTTGTTCTCGTTGCCTATCTCCAGATACTCGATGTTGAATGGTGCCGGGTGCCCGTTCTTGGCGCGCATGGCACCATATTTCGACGTGACGGGCCCGTTGGCATACTCCAGGGCGTTGAGACACTCGTCTATCCAGGGCTGAATGCTGTCGAGAGGCGTCATGCCGCCGTGCCACAGCCCCACGTTGACCACGTAGAGCGGCTTGGCTCCGAGGTCTTCGGCCAGCTGCAGATACTCGTGGAAGCCCATGCCGTCGGTGGTGCGGTATCCCCAGTTCACGTTCCAGTGGCCCTCACGCTCCTCTATCGGCCCGATGGTCCGCTCCCAGCGGAAGGCGTTGTCGGGACTTTCCTGTCCCTCGACGAAGCAGCCTCCGGGGAAGCGCATGAACTTGGGGTGCATCTCGGCCAGCATCGATGCGAGGTCGGGGCGCATGCCGTTGTCTCGGTTCTTGAAGGTGGGGGGGAAGAGGCTCACCACGTCGAGCTGCAGCGTGCCCTTTCCGTCGAAGACGAGGGCGAAGCGTGCCTTCGGGTCGTTGTCGTCGGCGGTGAGCTCGGCAGAGAGCTTCGTCCATTCCTTGCAGGCTATCGCCCCGGCCTTGGCTTGCGCGGGAGCCATGGTGGTTTCGGCATATACCTTCTCGCCGTTGAAGAGCTGCGCCTTCAGCGTGCCTTTGTAGTTGCCCTTCAGCCAGAGCGAGAGCTTGTAGGTGCGGCCCTGCACGGCGTTGATGCCCCAGAAGCCGTCGTTGATGAGCTTCACCGGGCTGTTGGCCATGGCATCGATGTTCAGCTGCAGGGCGTTGTGCTGTGCGCCGTTCAGCAGGGGGGTCTTCTTCGAGGGCTGTATCAGGCTCCCCCGCAGCTGCAAGGGTAAGGCCGCCCAGAGTTGCCAGCCCTGCATGTCGGCGGGAGCGCCGAACTTCGGCCCGTCTTCAAACGAGCGGTTGCGCAGCAGTTCGGCATAGAGGCCGCCGTCGGCGGCGTGGTTGATGTCTTCGAAGAAGATGCCGTAGTGGGTGGGGCTGATCTTCGGCCCTCGGTTCTGGGCATCGATGTCGATGCTCACTTGAGCCTGTGCGGCCAGCGTCATGGCTGCCAGGAGGGTTGTTGATAGGAATTGTTTCATTGGTTTTTGTTTTTTTGTGAGTGGGGTTTTGTGGGGGTGGTGGCTATAAGGTTACTACGCTGAGCGAATAGGGGGGCAGGGTGATGTGCTCTCCCAGCGTGAGGGGCACCATCGTCACTTTCTGCTCTTCGGGCTTTCCGCAGAAGCCTTCGCCCTTAGCACCGCGGAGCGAGAGCCCTTCCACGATGAGGTTCACGGCCACAGGCAGGGCATTTACCAGCTTCACGTGGGTCTTCCCGCTCTTGCTGTCCTTCACCACGCTGGCCCCGAGACGGTAGCCCAGCTCCTGGTTCTGAACGATGAACTGCGAGCTGACGTAGCTGTCGCCGCCATAGTTGCCGAAGAGGCGCTGCACCTCGTAGGCCGGGGTGGGACGCACGTCGGTGTTCGAGAAGTATATCATGTCGGGGTTCCAGTTATGGTGCCCGTCCTTTGCCAGCATGGGGGCGTAGGAGGTCATCTCCACCACGTCGGCGTTTCGCTCCACGTCGGTCAGGTAGAGGGCCTCGGCCAGTGCCGTCTCCACGTTGGGCCGCTTGGTCTTGGTCGAAGCCGCCCACTCGCCCAGGTACACCTTCACCCCGCCGCGCGGATAGTTGTCGTAGTAGTCGCGGTGATGGAGGAACCAGCCCGTCGACTCGTAGTAGTGCTCGTCTACCATGTATTGCAGGTCGGGGTGGCGGCGTGCGAAGTCCCAGCCCTCGATATAGTCGGCCGAGGGTGTGTGGAAGGGTCCCACGGTGCCGCAGATCTTGATGTCGGGATATTTCTCGCGAATGGCCTGGCAGATCATCTCGTAGCGTTCCTCAAACACGGTCGATATGATGTCTTCGTTGCCTATACCTATATATTTAAGGTTGAAGGGCTCCGGGTGTCCGGCGTCGGCCCTCATCTTCGCCCATTTGCTGGTGGCAGGGTCTCCGTTGGCCCATTCTATGAGGTCGAGCAGCTCCTGTATGTAGGCAGGCATGTCGGCCATAGGTATGCCTCCCTGCTGTCCGCCCAGCCCGTCGGCGTTGTTCTGCGAGTTCTGGCATGGCACGCCAGCGGCGAGCACGGGCAGCGGTTCGGCCCCGATGTCTTCGCAGAACTGGAAATACTCGTAGAAGCCCAGTCCGCGCGTCTGGTGGTAGTGCCAGATGTTCATGTCGGGCTTTCGGTCCTGCAGCGGTCCCACGGTCTCGTTCCAGTGGTAGATGTTGTCGAGCCCCTGCCCGTGGCTCATGCAGCCTCCGGGGAATCGCACGAACTTCGGCTTCAGCCGTGCGATGGTCTCGGCCAGGTCTTTGCGGAGGCCGTTCTTTCGACCCATGAAGGTCTCCTGCGGGAAGAGGCTCACCATGTCGATGGCCGCCTCCTGCTTGCCCTGCGGCAGGAGCAGCAGTCGAGCCCGCGGGTCGGTGGCCTTGGCCGTGAGGGTGGCCTCGTAGCGTTTCCACTCGTTGCCCTTGGCCTTAATCTTGGCCTTGCCTATGGTCTTTCCCCCGGCCGAGAGCAGCAGCACGGTGAAGTTCTTCTGCCCCCTCACGAAGATGGAGAAGTCGTATTTCTTTCCCGTTTCGACGGCCATTCCGTCCCATCCCTCGTTCCAGAGCGAGTCGGCGGTCACCACGGCGTAGTGGGGATTGTTCTGCGAGAGCGGCTCGGCCTCCGCGATGTTGATGGTGCCGTTGCTGTGCCAGGCCGTCTGTGCGTTCCAGCCATTGCGGTCGCGCGGTGTGTATTCGAAGTCGCGGTTCTGCACCATCTCGGCATAGAGCCCGCCGTCGGCTGCATAGCTGATGTCTTCGAAGAAGATGCCCAGCAGCTTGTCGCTGATGGGTTTCTGCCGGGCGGGGTCTATCTTCAGCGTGGCCGATACGGGAGCTTTCAGCGTGGCGAAGCGCTGTTGGTCGTCGTGCATGCGCTCGGCGCTGAGGCTTGCGTCGTGCTGCTGTTGCTGGAAGTGGCGCTGCAGTGCCGCGATAAAATCGCGACCCACAGGGACGAGGGTGCCCTCGTAGCGGTGCTGGTCGATGGTGGCGGTGTCGCGCAGCCAGGCCTCGTCGGCTATCTGGCTGGGCTGGTCGGGGGCGAAGCGGCGGAAGTCGGCCGATGCCTGCACCCACCGTTTGCCCTTGGGCGAACGGTAGTAGATGTCGAAGGAGCCGTTGTCGTTTTCAAACACCACCGGCTGCAGGCAGGGCCTGTCGCTCATGATGGGATAGTCTTGCGGCCTCCAGCTGATGAGGTCGCGGCTATAGGCCACGGCGAGCACCGGCGAGCGGTCGTTGACCTGGAACACCAGCCGCCACGTGCCGTCCTTGGCCCTGCAGACGGAGGGGTGGTGCATCTTCTTCTCGGCCCCCCAGGTGCCGTAGTCGCTCGAGCAGAGCTGGCCCAGGTGCTGCCAGGGCCCGGCGCTGTCGCGACTGGCCACGTGCAGGCCGGCCCCGCTGCCAGGCGAATAGATGAAGATGCTGGAAGCCGGCTGTGGCCCGTCGTCCTGGGCACAGCCTATGGCCGGGAGCACACCAAGCCCCATGGCCATCAAAATGTTGGCAAGTAGTCTCATAGTAAGGATGTTTTCGTTAGTTTGCCGCAAAATTACAAAATATAGTCAAAATATAAGGTCAAAAAGCAGAAAATGAATGTTAATGAAATGAAAAATCGTAAAACTTGGTTAATTATTGCATATTTTTGTAGAACGATGTTGTAAAAAATATTCAATTATGATAAATTATGTATATCTTTGCCCCGTAAATCAACTTAAATCATAAAAACTTTTGGTATGAAAAAGATTACTTTTTTTGCATTGGCAGCCCTTGCCGTGGCAGGCTGCTCTCGCGAGACGGATCTTTACGAGGGTCCGCAGCAGCCCAGTGCTGAAGAGCATGCCAAGCAGTTGCTTGGCACCTCCTTCGACGTGAACCAGAGCTACGACATGCTGAAGAGCGGCAGCGTAGAGATTGCCGCCGACGTAGAGAGCTACGTAGGCTTCAAGAGTGGCAAGTTCGAAGTGGCAAAGATTCAGATTCTCTCTGGCAACCCGTTCTATGAGAGCGACGTGGTGGTGCTCAACGAAGCCAGCGCCAGCCAGGGCGAGACGAAGACCCTCTACTTCGATGCCCCTGCCGATCAGGAAGTGCTCTATGCCGCCGTGGTGAGCAAGGACAACCGCTACCGCGTGAAGGCCTTCAATATTGGCGACAGCAAGGTGAGCTTCATTGCCAACCCCACCAAGGCCCGCGCCACCACACGTGCCAACTTCAACGAGGCCAGCACGGGCACAGAGGTGGAGACGCCTACCTGCAAGTTCCGCAGAATGTCGAACAACTACGGTGCACGCACCGATACGAAATGGGCCGGCAACGTGTATTGGAAGGACTCTTACTGGAACGACCGCCTCTACGACATGACCGCTACAGTAGAGGCTCTGGAAGACTTCACTACCGAAGAGCGTGCCGAGGTGAACGGCATCATCGACGTCTTTACTCCTGAGACCGTAGACAACCGCAACTCTATCAAGCAGAGCGAGTTCTACATCGAGACCTCAAACTACTTCACCGCCACTCAGGAGGCCAAGCCCATCAAGGTGACCTTCATACACAGCGGTGCTTCGGTCATCGACAAGGAGCATCTCTACTACTATTATTATAACCCCGCCGACGTGGCCGGCATGGACGACGAGCAGCGCACTGAGTACCTGGAGCAGCTGCCCAAGTACTGCCTCATCAACTGTAAGGACACCCACGCCTCTGGCCACTGGCAGTTCACCAAGCGCGCCTTCAGATACACCCTGGCCTACTTCGGCGACGAGAAAGCTCCCGCCGACGGCACTCAGGGCACCTATGCCTTCCCTGCCGGCTACAAGATTGGCTTCATGCTCTGGACCGAGTATCCCAATGCCGTGGAGCTGTATTCCGACCCGCTGCTGAACAACGAGATAAACTTCTACGGCGCATGGGCAGAGGCACAGATGGGCAAGAACATGAGCCGTGCTGCCATCTACGGTGCCAACGGCAAGAACTACGTGGGCTTCGAAGACTGGAAGGACAACGACTTCAACGACGTGGTGTTCCAGGTCGAGGGCGGCATAGAGATCATCGACGAGGAGCAGTTCCTCGACAAGGGTGTGTATACCTACGCCTTCGAGGACACCGAGAATGGCGACTACGACATGAACGACGTGGTGATCAAGGCCCAGCGCCAGAATGCCACCCAGGTGAAGTTCAGCCTCGAGGCCACCGGTGCCTACGACGAGCTCTACATCAAGACCAGCGACAGCAAGCTGCAGCTGGCCACCCTCGGCAGCAAGGAGGTGCACCAGCTCTTCGGCCTGGGCAGCACCAAGCAGTTTGTCAACACCGTCGAGGCCGAGCAGCACGTGCAGGCCGTTCAGGAGCTGGTCACCGTGCCAGCCAACTTTAGCTTCGGCGGTCTGGGCAAGGCCATCTACATCGAGAACAAGACCAAGGGCAAGACCGTGCGCCTGGCCGAGAAGGGCCAGGATCCTCACGGCATTCTCATCCCCTACGACTGGCAGTATCCGCAGGAGTACATCTGCGTGAACGCGGTCTTCAGCAGGTTCAACAACTGGGGTGCCAACCGCATCGACGCCACCGACTGGTTCAAGTATCCCGGCTCGAAGGCATATACCAAGTCTAAGTTCGAGTAAATACTGACCCATACTGATCTCCTATACGAGAACGGCTCTCAGGCACTGCCTTCGAGGGCCGTTTTCCCTTTTGCCGGGCGGTGGCGGCCTGCCAAAAAGGAGCATGGCGCCTACCATAAGTATGCATGAACAATGTAATTTAGGCTGAAAAACAAAAAAAAACGACATTGGTTTGCGCAATGTCGTTTTTTATTGTATCTTTGTAGCCTGTATTACCATTATTGCCTTGCCTATGCCAAAGCGCAACCATAGAATCTTATCCACGTGCTGTGCTGTGCTCTTGCCCGTCATAGCAAGCATGCATGGCCTGCAAGCCAGCGAAGCCGACTCACTGCGGCGGCTGCTGCCCGACATGGACAAGGCCGAGCGGCTGACGACGCTCGAGACGCTGCTGGAACTGAGCTACGAGACCGACGACACCGCCTACCAGCTGCGCTGCGCCAACGAGCTGATAGGCGAGGCCCGCCGCCAGCACAACGCGATGGAAGAGGCCAACGCACTGGCACATCGCGCCACCATCTACTACAACAACGACATGAACGACTCGGTTTTCGCGGTGCTGCCAGCCGACCTGGCACGCATCAGGGCGTTCGGACTAGGCAACAAGCACACCCGGCAGGTGTATTATGAAATATGGGCACACATTGCCAACACCTACGTCTTTGCCGGACAGAACAACCTGGCCATACACGAGACGATGAACATGTTCGACGATGCCAAGAACCACGACGATTCCTTCGGCATGGGCATTGCCTACGGCATCATTGGCACCGCCTATGCCAACCTGCGCAGCTTCGACCAGAGCATCGATGCCTTCCAGAAGAGCCTCGCCCTGCTCTCCTCCCAAGACCCCCTGCCCCCCATCTTGCCCGACACCTACGCCTATTTCGGCAACGCCCTCAACGACATGAAGGCCTACGACGAGCTGCAACGGCTCACCTACCGGTGGAAGGAAGACCTGGACAGGTTCATGGCACAGCACCAGCTGATGGACACCCCCATCGCCGACGTCTATCTTTCCTACTACCACATGGCCTGCGTGCAGGCCGCACTGGGGCAGCAGAAGCTGGAGCAGGCCGAAGAGCAGCTCGCACTGGCACGCACCCATATCCTCACCCTCGAAAGCTTCCATGGCGGCAAGTGGCTCTACTACACCGCGCAGCTCAACCTGCAGGCAGGGCGCTTCGACAAGGCACTGGCCTACAACAACCTGCGACTGGAGCAACTGGCCACGCAGAGCGACCAGTCGGTGGTGGTGATGGTGCGGCAGCAGCGCGCCGAAATCATGGAACGGCTGCACCGATACGAAGAGGCGGCACGACTCTATCGCAGCATCTACCTGCTGAACGACTCGCTCAACGCCCAGGACACCAAGGCGCAGCTGAACGAGATGAACACCATCTTCCAGGTCAACGAGCTGGAGATGGAGAAAGAGCGCGCCCAGATGCGCTTCATCTACATCGCACTGACCATCATCGCCGTGGCCCTGGGCGTCATCCTCTTCTTCCGCATGCGCTCTGCCCGCAAATTGCAGCAGGCCCATGCCAAGCTGCAGACGGCCTACGCCGACCTGCAGGCAGCCAACGAGGTGATAGAGCAGACCACCGCCGCCAAGGAGCGCATAGAGAGCGAACTGCGCATAGCACGACAGATACAGATGGGCATGGTGCCCGCCACCTTCCCCACCCTGCCCGACCTCTTCCTCTATGCATCGATGACCCCGGCCAAGGAGGTGGGAGGCGACCTCTACGACTATCTCTTTGCCGAGTCGGCAACCGATACCCCGGCCTCGCGCAAGCTATACTTCTGCCTCGGCGACGTGAGCGGAAAGGGCGTGCCAGCGTCGCTCTTCATGTCGCAGGCCACGCGACTCTTCCGCGCCCTGGCCAAGCAGGGGCTGATGCCGGCCGAGATTGCCACGCGACTCAATGACGAGCTTACCGAGAACAACGACAACGGCATGTTCGTCACCATGTTCATCGGCCTGGCAGACCTCGATTCCGGCCACCTGCACTTCTGCAACGCTGGCCACAACCCGCCCGTGCTGATCAGGAACGGAAAGGCACTGTTCCTGGAAATGGAACCCAACGCACCCATAGGCCTCTGGCCGGGACTCGACTACGAGGGCGAGCAGATAGAGAGCATCGCCGACGTGCCCATGCTCATCTACACCGACGGGCTGAACGAGGCCGAGAACAAACAGCAGGAGCAGTTCGGCGACGACCGGCTGCTCGAGCTGCTCCAGCAGACACCCTTCGTGAGCGCACGCCAGACCATAGACATGCTGAAAAACGAGGTGGAAAAACATCGCGACGGGGCCGAGCCCAACGACGACCTCACCATGCTATGCCTGGAAATAAAAAAAAGAATTGTACCACTAAAACCTAATAGCCCATGAGAAAGGAAATAGAAATCAAAAATCAAGTAGACGAGCTGGCCCGTGTGGCTCGTTTCGTCGAAGAGATTGGCGAAGAGCTGCAACTCAGCATGGAGCTGCAGATGAACCTGAACCTCGTCATGGAAGAGATGGTGTCAAACATCATCTTCTATGCCTACCCCGAGGGTACCGAGGCCACCATCGAGCTGGCCGCAGAGAGCAACGACAAGGAGCTGACCTTCGTGCTGAGCGACCAGGGACGCGAGTTCGACCCTACACTCAAAGACGATGCCGACCCCGACGTCAACCCCATCGAACGAGAGGGGCTCGGCGGAATGGGCATCTACATCGTGAAGAACATCATGAACCAGGTGACCTATCAGCGACTCGAGGGACGAAACCTGCTCACGATGAAGAAACTGATAATAGATAACTGATAATCATAATAAAAAAGCAAACGACTATGACACAGATTGTGAAAGAAGGTGGCAAGACCATCATCAAGACCGGAGAGCGCATCGACACCATCAACGCCCCACAGTTTGAAAAAGACATCGAGCCGGCACTGGCCGACGGAGGCGTGGACCTGGAAATGGACTGCACCAACCTGACCTACATGGCCAGCTCGGGACTGCGCATCATTCAGAAGACCATGCGCACCGTGATGCAGCAGAAAGGACAGTTCAAAATCACCAACGTGAGCCCCGAAATCTACAAGGTGCTGCAAATGACGGGATTCACAAAGTTCATGAAGGTAGAAAAGAAGAAATAAAAACCCAGACAGAACCATGAACACCCTGACAATCATTCTTTTGCTGACCACACTCGGCCTTGCCCTGGCACTCTACCTGCAGATGCGTGCCTCAAGGGAGCAGTCGGTAGAGGGCAGCAAGCTGCTCGACGACTACCAGAAGCGCGTCGACGAGCAAGAGAAGCTACAGTCGGACTACCGCGACCTCGAGAAGCACTTCGACAACATGGGCGAAGGCTACGAACAGGCACTGCTCATGTACGACAAGATGGAAGAGAACACCCGCAACCTCGAGACCACCAACAAGCGGCTCGAGGAGCAGAACGCCGACCTGCTCAGGCAGAAGACGCGCCTCGAAGAGCAGGTACGCAAGGCTTCGGAACTCCTTGACCCCGTGGTGGCTTCGCTGCAGAAAGAGACGGCCACACTCCTGCAGCATGGCGGTGCCGACCGCAAGGCCATGGGCCGGCTGGCGCGGCTGGCGGCCAGGGTCGCCGGCATCGCGCAGATAGACAAGGACAGCAAGGACGCCATCGAACGCGAAGACAACATCATGCCTGAGCAGATCGCTACCCTGGCCGTGGAGCAGTCGGGCATTCACACCGTAGACTACCTGAAGTTCGAGCTGCAGGTGTCGCCCTACGCCGCCTCGATGATGGTGCTCACCAACCAGCAGGCGGCTGCCGATGCCCTCACCGAGCTGCTCGACAACGCGCAGAAGTTCACCACCGAGGGGCGCGTCTCGCTCCGCGTCAACGTCGACACCGAGGGCACCACGCTCATCTTCGTCGTCGAAGACACGGGCATGGGCATTCCCGCCGCCGATGCCGAACGCGTGTTTGAGAAGGGCGTCCGCCTGAACACCTATTTCGACGGCTCAGGCCTGGGGCTCACCATCGCCCGGAGCATCGCCCGCCGCATGGGAGGCGACCTCGTGCTCGACACCAGCTATGCCGCAGGCGCCCGCTTCACCATGACGCTGCCCATCTGAACCGCCTCTCACCCCTTCGCGGTCTTAAAGTTAGTGAGCGGTCGAAGTATCGGGTGTGGCCCAGACGGGCGTGCAGCTGTAGCCATTTTCGTCTATTGAGCGGCCTGCCAGGCCGCAGACAAACTGAAAAAGAAAGAAAAAACCATGCGAAAGGCTTCGCATGGTTTTTTCTTTCTTTGCTTGTCCGGAGGTTTTTTACTGAACTTTCCCTCCCTTTATAACGACCACGGATTTATCGAATACTACCACAGCTCCAGTCGCTCCTTCTTTGGCACGAACATCTTATCGCCCTCCTTCACTCCGAATGTCTCGTACCAGGCATCGATGTGTTGCAGCGCAGCGTTCGTGCGCAAGCGGCCCAGCGAGTGCACATCGTTCATCGTGCGGTAGCGTATCCCCTCGTCGGTGATGTTCTCTGCCCACAGGCCGCCGTAGGCCAGGAAGAAGCGCTGGTCGGCGGTGTAGCCGTCGCTATCGGGCAGCGGGTTGCTGCGTGTGACGTTCTTAAAGGCCGTCCAGGCCACCTGCAGGCCACCGTGGTCGGCCAGGTTCTCGCCCAGCGTCATCTGCCCGTTGGCATGCAGGCCGGGCAGCACCTCGATGTTTGAGAAGAAGCGGACGTAGAGGTCGGCGCGCTCCTTGAACTGCTGTGCGTCGGCCGGCTCCCACCAGTCACGCATGTTGCCGTCCTTATCGTAATGCCGGCCCTGGTCGTCGAAGCCGTGGGTCATCTCGTGGCCTATCACCACGCCGATGGCACCGTAGTTGAAGGCATCGTCGGCCTCAAGGTCGAAGAAGGGCGGCTGCAGTATGCCGGCGGGGAAGCAGATCTCGTTGGTCGGGGGGTTGTAGTAGGCGTTCACCGTCTGCGGCGTCATCAGCCAGACAGAGCGGTCCACGGGCTTGCCGGCCCTCTGCTCAATGTCGTTGGCAACGATGAAGCGGCGGCATGCCATGACGTTTTCCAGATACGACTTCTGGGGGTCTATGTCCAGGCGGCTCATGTCGGTCCACTTGTCGGGATAGCCCACCTTCACGATAAACGAGCTGAGCTTCTCATGCGCCCGTGCCTTGGTGGCGGCACTCATCCACTGCTGTGCGTCGATGCGCTCGGCGAGGGCCTTCTGCAGGTTGCCCACCAGCTGCACCATGCGCTCCTTGGCTGCGGCGGGGAAGTACTTCGCCACGTAGAGCTTGCCCAGGGCCTCGCCCATGAGTGCTTCCATCTGCTCTGTGGCGCGCCGCCAGAGCGGATAGTCTTCCTTGCGTCCCGAGAGCACGCGGCCGAAGAAGTCGAACCTCGTGGCCTGCGTCGCCTCGTCGAGATAGGGTGCATACATGTTCACCAGCAGCCACTCCATGTAGTCGCGCTGCTCGGCGAGCGTGGCCGTGGCGGCCACCTGCTCGGCCCTGGCAAAGAAGTCGGGCTGACCCACCACCAGCTCCTGCATCGCTGCCGAGGGAATGCCGCGCGCGTTCATCAGCTTCTCAAGCTGCAGGTGCGGATAGGCGGCTTCAAACTGCTGCAGCGTCATCTTGTGGTAGTTGGCCTGCGGGTCGCGCAGCTCGCTCCGGGAGCGGCTGGCCTGGGCCAGGGCCGTCTCTATGCTCACGATGTGCTGCATCTTCGCCGTGGCCGCCTCGGCAGTGAAGCCGAAGCGCTGCAGCATCGTCACGATGTGCTGGCGGTAGGCCTCGCGGATGGCGATGGTCGCGGCATCGCTGTCTACGTAGTACTCTTTCTGACTGAGCACCAGTCCGCCCTGCTCCAGCTTGAGAATGTTCTGTGTGGAGTTTTTCTCGTCGGCATCTAATCTTACCCCCATGCAGCCGCTGTAGTCCAGGGGAGCCAGGGCGAGCTGCACCTGCAGCAGTGCCTCCGGCGTGGTGGCCTGCTCTATCTGTCGCAGGTAGGGCATGAGGGGCTCCACGCCCTGCTGGTTGCGGCGCGTCTCGTCCATGGCCAGCTTGTAGAGGTCAGAGAGCTTCTGCTCGTCGGTGCCGGCGGCATAGTTGCCATGCAGCACCTCGTCGAGCAGGGTCTTCAGGCGCTTGTTGTTTGCATCGCGCAGCTGTTCGAAGGAGCCGTAGCGCGAGTAGGCGGCAGGCAGCGGGTTGGCTTTCATCCAGCCGCCGCAGGCAAACTGGTAGAAGTCGTCGCCTGGGCGCACCGACGTGTCGAGGTTCGCCAGTTTGATGCCCGTGTGCTGGGGCTCGGGGCTGGCAGTGTCGTCGTCAGAAGAGCACGACGTCACTACTGTGTGGCCACTGAAGAGGATGGCGGCCATCATCCATTTCCATTTTTTCATCTTTCTTTTTTTCCTTTTTTATAGTTTTGCGGTGCAAAGATACATAAAAAAAACTATTTACGATTTGACTATGTACAATTTACGATTTATTTAAGTTTCCCACCCCATATTACGACCACGGATGAAGCGGTGGGAAGCTTAAACATAATAATTATTTTCATCTGTGGCAGGTGCGACTGTAGGGGCAGGCCC
>CAMJLB010000039.1 GCA_946406555.1 uncultured Prevotellaceae bacterium
AAATATTTACCACCTAAATTGACGCAGAACCAAAAAAGTTTTCAAAACATCTGCTTCTTCTGCTCCATCTTGAAACCTTTTGGTAATCAGATAGTTGTGGGTGTACCAGATAGGGAGCAGATTTTGGTATCTGCTCCCTGTCTGTTTTCTGTATAACTGCCTGGTAATCAGGGAGTGTTGCAGATATGCAGATGTTATTGGAAAAAAGATTCTTTTTCAAGTTTCTTCTTTCTAATGCAAGCGGCCAAAGCGATGCCTTTTTACTGGTTTATGCTTTATTTTGCGGATTAATTGTGTGGTGATTGGAAAATGTTTTGTATATTTGCACACAAAAAGATATGCTATCTCGATGTATATGGATACAAAACACATAAGGATAGACGAATACGACTATCCACTTCCCGACGAGCGCATTGCCAAGTTTCCGCTGGACCGGCGCGACCACTCGAAGCTGCTTGTCTATAACAGAGGCGTGGTGAGCCACGACATCTTTGCCAATCTGCCGGCCTATCTGCCCCAGGGGGCTTTGATGGTGATGAACAATACGAAGGTGATACAGGCACGCATGCACTTCCGCAAGGAGACGGGTGCGCTGATAGAGGTGTTCCTGCTCGAGCCTGCCGACCCCAGCGATTACGAACAGATGTTTCAGACCACAGGCCGCTGTGCCTGGTACTGCATGGTGGGCAACCTGAAGAAGTGGCGCGAGGGAGCCCTGAAACGCGAAGTGTGCATAGGCGGCACTACCTATACGGTATCTGCCACGAGAGGGCCGCAGCACGGCACCAGCCACCGCATAGACTTCGAATGGTCTGCCCTCCGCTCGGCCACGCTCGACCACGCTCGGCCAGAGGATGCTTGCAGGGAAAGGACGCCCTCCTTCGCCGAACTTATCGACCAGATGGGCGAGTTGCCCATTCCCCCCTATCTGAACCGCGAGACACAGGAGAGCGACAAGACCACCTATCAGACCGTCTACTCAAAGATAAAGGGCAGTGTGGCCGCCCCCACGGCCGGACTGCACTTCACCCCCGACGTACTCCGGGCGCTCGACGAGCATGGCATAGACCGCGAAGAGCTCACCCTGCATGTGGGTGCCGGCACCTTCAAGCCCGTGAAGAGCGAGGAGATTGCCGACCATGAGATGCACACCGAGTATATCAGCGTGAGAAGGCAGACCCTCGAGAAGCTGCTTCGCCATCATTGCCAGGCCATTGCCGTGGGCACCACCAGCGTGCGCACGCTCGAGAGCCTCTACTATATGGGCCTGAAGGTGCTGGCCAACCCCGATGTGACCGAAGACGGGCTGCACGTGGCCCAGTGGGAGCCTTACGACGACCAGCGTCAGGAGGCGAGCTGCCAGGCGGCCATCGAGGCGCTGCTCGGCTGGATGGACCGCAACCGCCTTGCCGTGCTCCACAGCAGCACGCAGATCATCATCGCCCCGGGCTACCACTACAAGATCGTGAAGATGCTTGTGACCAATTTCCACCAGCCCAAGAGCACCCTGCTGCTGCTGGTGAGCGCCTTCGTGGGCGGCGACTGGCATAAGATCTACGACTATGCCCTGGCCAACGACTTCCGCTTCCTGAGCTATGGCGACTCGTCGCTGCTCATACCGGGCGAACAAAAACTGACACAGACAGAAAATAGTTAACATAAAAACTTACTTATTATGAACCTGAGATTTATTCTTGCCACGGCGCTGGCAGCCAGTGCTTGTATGGCCAATGCCCAGACCGAACTGTATCCCAAACACTTCGATCTGGAGCAGGTGACCCTGCTCGACGGTCCGATGAAGACCGCCATGGACCTGAACCTGCAACATCTGTTGCAGTACGACGTCGACCGTCTGCTCACTCCCTTCGTGCGGCAGTCCGGCCTTTCGGCCACTACCGACAGCCACAGCCCCTACTACCAGTGGGAGCAGAAGCACCCTAACTTCAAGAACTGGGGCGGCGACGCCGGCTTCGACCTGAGCGGCCACGTGGGTGGTCACTATCTCTCGGCACTGGCTCTGGGCTATGCCGCCTGCCACGACACGCAGATGAAGGCACAGCTGAAACAGCGCATGGACTACATGCTCGGCGTGATGAAAGACTGTCAGGACCAGTACGACAAGAACACCGAGGGGCTGCGCGGCTTTATCGGCGGACAGCCCATCAACGAATCGTGGAAGGCGCTCTACCGCGGCGACCTCTCTAAGATACAGGCCAACTGGGGCTGGGTGCCTTTCTACTGCCAGCACAAAATTCTTGCAGGACTGCGCGATGCCTATCTCTATGGCAACAGCACCGAGGCCAAGGAGATGTTCCGCAATCTGGCCGACTGGAGCGTCGACCTTGTGGCAAAGGTGAGCGACGATGCCTTCGAGGGATTCCTGAACTGTGAGCATGGCGGCATGAACGAGAGCCTGCTCGATGCCTATCAGCTCTTTGGCGACAAGAAATATCTCACGGGAGCCAAGAAATACACCCACAAGGCCATGCTCAACGGCATGCAGACACCGAGCAAGACCTTCCTCGACGGCAAGCACGCCAACACGCAGGTGCCCAAGTACATAGGCATGGAGCGCATTTTCGAGGAAGACGCCACCGCTACTGCCTACAAGACGGCTGCCGAGAACTTCTGGAACGACGTGGCACAAAACCGCACCGTATGCATCGGCGGCAACTCGGTGGGCGAGCACTTCCTGGCCGCTGCCAACTCGAACCGATACATAGACCATCTGGATGGCCCCGAGTCGTGCAACACCAACAACATGCTGAAACTCTCGGAGATGATGGCCGACCGCACCGCCGACGCCCGTTATGCCGACTTCTATGAATATGCCATGTGGAACCACATCCTCTCCACGCAAGACCCGCAGACGGGCGGCTACGTCTATTTCACCACCCTCAGGCCACAGGGCTACCGCATCTACTCGCAACCCAACCAGGGCATGTGGTGCTGCGTGGGCACGGGCATGGAGAACCACTCGAAGTATGGCCATTTCGTCTATACCCACGATGGCAAGCAGACGCTCTACGTGAACCTCTTCACCCCCAGCCGTCTGGAAAGCGACGCTTTCGACGTGACGCAAGACACCCGCTTCCCCTACGAGCAACAGACCACCCTCACCATAGGCAAGGCCGGCACCTATGCCATAGCCCTGCGCCACCCCGCCTGGGCTGGCAGCGGCTACCAGGTGAGCGTGAACGGCTCGGCCGTGAACCAGGCCGTGAAGCAGGGCGAGGCCAGCTACGTCACCGTGAACCGCACATGGAAAAAGGGCGACAAGATCACCGTGAGCCTGCCCATGGAGCTGAAGTATCTGGAATGTCCCAACTATACCGACTACATCGCCTTCACCTACGGCCCCATACTCCTGGGTGCCCAGACCACGGCAACGTCTCAGGCCGATGCCCAGGCCACCGGTCTCGCATACGAGCAGCTGCAGAACGAGTATGCCGGCGATGGCCGCATGGACCATGCCCCCGGCTCGAAGGCATCGCAGAAGAACCTGCTCTCGGCACCACTGCTCATCGGCCAGCGCGCCGACGTGCTGAAGCGCATCAAGCCGGTCGACCTGGGCAAGCTTACCTTCACCATCGATGCCAGCCGCGACGGCGTGGAAAGCTATAAATGGAAGGAGCTGACGCTTGTGCCCTTCTACGGCATTCACCACGCCCGCTACATGTGCTACTGGTATCAGCAGACGCCCGAAGCCTTTGCCAGCAGCTCGATGGCACAGACCGAGGCTGCCAACGAAGCCCTGCTGGCACGCACGCTCGACTTCGTGGTGCCAGGCGAGCAGCAGAGCGAGGCCGGGCATGAGTATAACTACAGCAGCAACTCGAGTAAGGGTACCTACAACGGCGAGAGCTATCGCGATGCCCAGTCGGGGGGATATGTGGAGTATGCACTATACAACAATAGCGGCGTGACCACAGGCCTCGCCATCATGTGCCGCTTCACCACTGCCGATAAGGGGCGCAAGGCTTCGCTCTTGGTCGACGGCGTGAAGATTGCCGACATCGTGATACCAGCCACTGCCAAGGGAGCCGACCAGAACGGGTTCTACAACATAGAGTATGCCCTGCCTGCCAGCGTGGCCACCAAGGGGGGCAAGGCCAAGGATAAATTTGTGGTGCGCCTCAGTGCCGACCAGGGCACGCTGAACCCCGGACTCTACTACCTGCGGCTGATGAAAGACTACAACCCGCAGGCCAATGCCTACCAGTTTCGCGCCACAGACTGGACCACGGGCGATGCCAACCGCCTGCCGGCCACGAGCATCTCTTACGACACGGAGCGAAACGTGATTGTGGCCAAGGCTACAGGAAACAACAACATCGCCCTCATGATGAGGTATGAGGGGCTGGACTACGACATTGCGAAAGAGCAAAAATACATGGTGGTACGCGGCACAGAGCTGCGTACCACCAGTCCTTATAGCTACCTGTGGTGGCTGAACGGCTCAAACCATGGCACGCAAGTGGCTCCCACCGTGCAGAAGACCATCACCGTAAGCGGCGGGCAGCAGGCGCTCATAGCCTGGGACATGACCACGAGCGGCATCTATGAGAACTTCACTGGCGAGCGGCCCAGCGTGTGCATGGGACAGACCATCTTCGGACTTACTTCGTCGGCTGCCGACGGCTCGTGCGAGATTCACGACATCTGCTTCGTGGCCGATGTGGCCCAGTACGAAGATGCCACTGCCAGCATCGGCGGCGTAAGGGAACTGGGGCATGCGTCGCAGGATGGCATCTACGACCTGCAGGGCCGACGTCTAAAGACAAACCCCGGCAAAGGGTTGTACATTGCCGGGGGAAGGAAATACGTAAGATAGCATCGTTTTGTTATTGCTGTTTCGCAGGGCCTGCTTCTAAGGATTGGCAGGCTTTTCTGTGAGCGTGCTGTCGGCTTCGGCACCTTCTCCTTCACCTTTCTGTCGTGAATAGTAGCCGTAGCGATTCTCATAATACTTGTTAGATGATACTTTCACAAGGTCGAAGTGAGCCAGCGTCTCGCCAGTCTGCTCATTGTCGAAATAGCCGTTGAAGTATCTTTGCCCGCCGCGATAGTACACGTCGAAGTCGCGTACCACCACGGTATAGGTGGCATCGTCGTAGTCTATATAGATGCGGCCGTTGCGCACCGACCAGTGGAAATACGACTTCGTGTAGCTGCGGCCATACCAGTCTATTTCGTAGCCTGTGCCGCCGGCTTCCCAGGCTCCTCGCTGGCTGAAGCATATCTCGGCATCGGTATACTCCATGGTGCGACCGAATCGGTAAGAGAAATATTCACTGGCTATGGAGCCTTGCCACACGCCGTCGAGGTCGTAGGCCAGTTGCTGGTCGCTGTTGCAGCTGGCAAGTGCCAGCACAGCCACGAGGGCTATGAACATGGCTTTTGCTTGGGTAAAGATTCTTTTCATGTCCTGTCGTTTTTTTGTTTCTGGTTGCAAATATATCACATTTTCTTTGGCAGCCCAAGAGAATTCTCCTATTTTGACGTAGGGAATCGCCTATTTTCTGCCATTCGTCCCAATGCTGCCTATTCTTGTTTTTTCTTTCCAAACTCGGGGTCTACCTTGATGAGGGCTGCCACCACGAAGGTGATGGCACAGAGCGCCATGACCATCAGGAAGAACGAGCGGTAGCCCATGGCGTCTTTCAGGTAGCCCGACACCATGCCAGGCAGCATCAAGCCCAGATAGCTGATGGCCGTGCAGAAGGCGTAGTGGGAGGTCTGGAAGCTGCCCTTGGCGAAGTAGAGCATGTAGAGGGTGAGGGCGGTGAAGCCCAGTCCGTAGCCGAATTGCTCGATGAAGAGGCAGGAGCTGATGAGCAGCAGGTTGGAAGGCATGGCATAGCTCATGTAGACGTAGACCACGTCGGGCAGGGTGATGGCGCAGACCATGGGCCATAGCCACCGTTTGAAGCCGTCGCGCCCGGCGAGCATGCCTCCGAGAATGCCGCCCAGGGTGAGGCCGATGACGCCCACGGTGCCGCTGGCCAGTCCGAACTCCTGTGGCGACATGCCCAGTCCGCCGGCCGAGTTGGGGCGCATGAGGAAGGTGACGCTCATCTTCGTGAGCAGCGCCTCGGGGAACCGGTAGAACAGCAGGAAGAGCAGGGCATACATCATCTCCTTGGGAGGCAGTTTGGTGAAGAAGGTGCGGAAGGCCGTCAGCACGCCCCGGGCCACCTCGCTGGCGCTTGTCTTGTGAGGGGCGTCGGCATCGGCCTTGGGCATGATGTAGCAGTGGTAGAGCCAGATGGCGAGGAACAGTCCGGCCAGTCCGAAGAACACGAGGCTCCACGTGAAGGCCACCTGGTTGCGGAACACCAGCTGCAGCATGCCTGCCACGGGTATGAGCACGCCGTTGCCGAAGATCACGGCCAGACGGTAGAACGTGTTGCGAATGCCCACGAACCACACCTGTTCGTGGTCGTTCAGGGCGAGCATGTAGTATCCGTCGGCGGCAATGTCGTGGGTGGCACTGCTGAAGGCCATGAGGAAGAAGAAGGCCATCGTGCCCTGAAACCAGAAAGGGGCATTCAGCGTGAAGGCCACGCCCGCCAGCGACGAGCCTAAGAGCAGCTGCATGGCCAGCACCCACCACCGCTTGGTCTTGTACAGGTCGACGAAGGGGCTCCATATCGGCTTGATCACCCAAGGCAGTCCGAGCCATCCTGTGTAGAGGGCAATGTCGGTATCGGTCATGCCCATCTGCATATACATCACTACTGCCACCGTCATCACCACCACGTTGGGCAGGCCCTCGGCTATGTATAATGTGGGTATCCATGCCCACGGGTTGCGTTGTTTTTCCATTATTCTTTTATTTGTATATTCGTTTAATTTCTGCCCCGCGGTAATAGTAGAGCAGTATTTCGTCGTAACTGTAGCCTTGCTCGCCCATGACGGCGGCGCCTATCTGGCAGAGGCCCACGCCGTGGCCCCAGCCCTTGCCATGCAGGGTGAAGCCACCGTCTGTTCTTCGTTCGATGTCGAAGGCCGAGCTGAGCAGATGGGTGTCGCTGAGCGCACGGCGAATCTCGAGCTCCTTGCCTATGGTGAAGGTGCGCTTGGTGCCCACGAGCTGCAGTTTCCAGATGCGCCCGCTCTTGCCCCGCTCCAAGGGAATGAGATCCTCGATGGTGCCCAGCCCCAGCTTCAGTTTCCTTTCTACCAGCTCCGACAGCTCCTGCTGCGAGTATTCCACCGTCCAGCGGTAGAAGTCGTGCGTCTCCTGGTCGTAGTCTTTCAGCACCTGTCGCAGTATGCGCTCGTCGCGGGTGTTGCAGAAGGGGTCGTCTACCGACGTGAGATAAGGTTTCGGCGTGTCTTCCCAGCAATACTGAAATTCCTCGGTCTTGCCTCCGCAGCACTTCGAGAAGCGGGCGTCGCACAGCTCGTCGCCATAGGTGAGCACCTGGCCGCGCGTGGCATGCACTGCCTGCCGGGCTTCGGGCGCCGAAGGCTGCACGCCTATGCCCTGGTATCGCTGGCAGTGGTCGTCGGCACATACGTCGAAGAGCGAGTGGTCTTCGCGGTCGTGCCAGCGAATGAGCTCGTTGTCTTTCTTCACAAACGCGAAGAAGCTGTTCTCACCCTTGCTCTGCCGCCGTCGTTGCATCTGTGCCAGCACCCATGAGCGCGAGATTACGGCATGGGCCTTGAGCAGCTCAGCCGATGAGGTGGCGCTCATCTCGCTCTGAATAACGCTTTCCAGGTATTGCTCCATGGGCAGCTCGTTGATGGCCACCACGCGGTCGGCGTCGACCACCAGCCTGAGGGTGCCCCGGAAGGTCTGCACCTGCTGCCGCTGCCAGTGGAAGTCTATGCCGATGGTGACGTTGCTCAGCGAGAAGGTGGCCTCGTCGGCCATCGGCGTGAAGCGCAGCTCACGGTATTGCTGCCCGTGCCAGCGCAGTCCGCCTTCGGCCAGTTCCACGGTCTGCTGTCCGCTGATGGTCTCGCCCTTGGCCGCGTAGGGCGCGTTGAGGGCGAAGTCTATCCGCTGTGCGCTCATGATGCCCACGGCGATGCAGGGCTCCTGGTTGCTGAACGCTTCCTGTGCCTGCGCTGCCAGTTTCGTCTGTGCGATGCGTTCTTTCAGCTGTTCGAAATCCTCGCGCTGCATGCTGCACTCCTGCAGTATGCCCGTGGCCATGGCGGGCGTGAGCTTCATGAAGTCTTCCCGCCGTGGGGTGATGATGAGGCCGGCCATGTCAAGAGCGCCTGGGCTCACGAGCAGTCGTGCGTCGTCTTCCTTATAATAGCAGTCGGGGCGGTGCTTGGCGCGTGGGAATACCACGGTGATTAGCTCGTCGGCCTGTCGCCATGCCACGATGTTCATCATCGGCTCGGTGTCGCCCGGAGCTATGTTCATGCATTTGTAGAGCGCCTTGAACAGCTGTTCGCTGGCCGCTGCCGTTTTGCTCTTGACGGCGAGGGCTGCCGCAGGGTAGTCGTCGATAGCGCAGATTTGTGCATCGTCGCCCAGTTTGTTCAGCGTGGTGGCCGAGCGGCTCAGCCGCTGCCATTCCGCCTGTATGGGCAGCTGTCTGGTAGCACCAGCCTGCAGGTGTGCATGGTCGGGTGCCGAGGCGCCGCAGCGTGGCCCGTTGTAGAAGACGGTGAGCTGTGGGTAGGCGGCCGCCAGTCGCAGCATCTCGCCGTACATGGGGCGGATGGCCTGTGGCTGGTGGCGGCGGGTGGGTATGGTGAAGTGCATGGGCAGAATGGGGTAGGGGTTCACCAGCAGCTCGTAGCGCGTGTCGATGGTCTTGTGCATCTGCTCTTGTGGCCGTTGTGGCTCGCACAGGAAACAGGGACGCTCGCTGATGGCCTTCTTGCTGATGGCGGCTCCGGTCGAGACGATGCGCGCGGGGTTGTGCTGTGCTCGCAGGGTGATGGTCTCGGTCGTCAGGAAGCGGGTCTCTACGCCGGCGAGCTGTCGGTAGCGTCGGCGGGCATCGTCCCATACCTTCAGCTGCCGGTCGAAGTATCGGTCGAGTGGCGAGCTAAGGGCGTTTTGCCGTTGGCGGGCCTTGATCTCGATGGTGCGCAGCCGGTCTTTGTACAGGTTGTTGGCGTTGATGCGGTCTATGCTGAGGGCGGCGTCGCTGTTGCCTCCCCACCGTCGGCAGAGGTACAGCTCGTCGTAGATGCGGCCTATGCGGTATCGTCGCGAGAAGGCGAGGCCCATGGCATAGTCTTCGCCGTAGCTGGTGTTGGGCAGCTGAATGTCGCGCAGCAGCGGTGTGAAGAAGGCGCGTGGAGCCCCCAGCCCGTTTATGCGCAGGGCGTTGTTGGGTCCGTTCTCGTCGGTCCATTCCCGGTGGGCAATGAGCCCTGGCGGCAGCGTCTTCAGCTCGAAGTCGCACATGCGGTAGGCTCCCACCATCATGGCCGCCCGTTGCCGTCGGAAGGCATCGACGATGGTCTGCAGCGTCTGGGGCGAGGAATAGAGGTCGTCGCTGTCCAGCTGCACGGCAAAGCGCCCGCAGCGCGGGTCGTTCACGGCCTCGTTCCAGCAGCCGCCAATGCCCAGGTCGGTGCGCCCGGGGGTGATGACAATGAGCGATACTTCCTCTTCTTGCTGCAGGCTTCCGAGCAGCTCTCCCGTTTTGTCGGTAGAGTGATTGTCTACCACGATCACATTATATTTGAAGGTGGTCTTCTGGCTCAGTGCACTCTTCACGGCATCGACGATGGTCTTCTCTCGGTTGAAGACGGGGATGATGACCGATGCCTCTACGGGGAAGTCCTGTTCGTCGAAGTCTATGTCGGCATAGGCCGAGGTGTCTACCAGAGCACCTATTTCCTTGAGGTGAGCCGTGGCGACCTGCTCCATCTCTATCTGCACGTCGCGGTTGGCTGGGTTCACGTAGTCGAACTGCTTCTCGCCCGAGGCGCGTGTGTCCATCTCTATCTCGGTGTATAACAGCTCGTTCAGGTGCAGCAGCTCGCCCCGCCGGCTCAGGTATAGCCGCAGGTCGTATAGTCCGGCGTACCGGTAGCTGGCCTCTGCCGTGGCCGTGGCCCATTCGCGCAGCAGGCTGCCACGGACGAGCAGCAGCGAGCCGAAGTCGAAGTCGTCGCGCACCGAGCCTGTCTGGTAGTCTATGGTGGGGTGCTTCTCCACCCTCCATTCGCCCTCGCCCTTGCCACTCTTCTCCCAGTGGTCGGCATATACCATGGCTGCGCCGCTGTCGGTGGCGGCCCGCGCCATGCGCTCCAGTGCGCCCTCGCCCAGGGTGAGCGGGGTGGGCTTCAGCACCAGGGCCACGTAGTCGGCCTGCGACCGCCTCGCCACCTTTTGCAGGGTCTGGCTTGAGCGGAGCGTTCCTTCTATCTGCAGCCATGGGTAGCTGCTGTCTGTCTGGCCGTCGGCGAGCAGGGTGATGCCGCTCACGGCGATGCTTTTCTCCAGTTGTTCTATCGTAGTGTGTGCCACCGCCACGTCGTCGCAGCGCAGGAACACGTCGATGGTTGTCTTCATTTTACAATATGGTGTTTTCGGAATTTCGATGCAAAAATACATAAAATTCCTTATACAGCCAAGCGTTGCCTCATTTTAGTGTGAATTGGAGCATATATTCTTTTTTTATGCTAAGTAACTAAACATAGTTACCTAAAAAATAGTGGAACAATTACGGCCATTCATTTCCTAAAATCATCTGAACGTTTTTTTGAAAGAAATCAGCAACAATGAGGATAAATCTGTTCCAAGAATGAGAAGAAATTCTGATCTTTTTTGTGCTATGAATAATTCAGGCTATTATCCTTTTTATCGTGAGGAGGGCGACGGGTTCTACGATCGCTTGCAGCAGGTAATAGATACCATCATCAACACGGAGATGCCATCAGTAAGTAATATAGAGTATGATTCTATCTATAAAGCCAAACTCCTGCTGGCTGTGCTGGCAGAAAGTTCTCCTTACACGCTGAATATATCCGGATTGTGCAACACACTCCAGGCTTCACGCAATAATGTCATAAACTTTTTGACTTGATGGACAAAGCCGCATTAGTGCGTAGACTTTATTCCGCGGACAGCGGAATGAATATGCTGACAAAACCAGAGAAGGTGTTGTTTGCCAACACCAACCTGATGTGTTGTCTGACACCCAGAGCCGATGATGGAACAATGCGTGAGACATTCCTGGCCTCCCAGTTGGCGGTTGCTCATAAACTTAGTATGCCCAGTCAGGGAGATTTGGTTGCTGATGGCAGATGGTTTTTCGAGGCCGGTGGAAAGAACAAGGGATTCTCACAGATAAAGGGCATAGAAAACAGTTACATTGTTGCAGACAAGATAGATATAGGAAGATACCTCTTTAGCTTTTCGGCATGCTTTATTAGGATCAAGGGGACAGGTTTTTGAATGGATTCCACGAATCCATTCAAAAACCTGTCCCCTTGATCCTAATAACCTTATCTGCGCCATCTGTCGTGCGACCACAGCCACAGCTCCGGCTGGTTTCCTATTTGGCGTTGCAGATGTTCGAAATAGGCGTCAGTTACAGGCCATTGCCCATTCCCGCTGCCAGGCGAATAATCGAGGCGTTCTGCGCGGCAAGAATAAACCCCCCTTTTTATGCGTGCCACCCTGCAGATGTATACATTCATGTTGTATCTGCAGATGAGGCTTTCCGTTCCTGTGATCACCTTTGTCTTTATGCCCATAAACTGGCAAAAGTGCCTTACATATTGCTCCTTGGGCAGCTGGTCGGGCGCCACGTTGACGATGCATCTCTGTCCGTTCGTGCGTAACGATTCCAGCGTGCCCGATACCGACGGGGCCTCTATGGCCAAGACCCCGTGTCTTGTGCGGTTCTTGAGGGTAAATTCATTGAAGGCCTTGTTGTGCAGGGGTTGATAGAAGAAAGCCGACAGATTGTCGTTGCCCGACAAGAAGCTGGCTATCGACCATTCCCAGTTGCCATAGTGGGCAAAGAGGCAGAGGGTGAACGGCTTTTCGTCGGTGGGCGAGCGCATCACCTCGTCAATGTTTTCCCAGGCGAATCGCCTCTTGAGTTCTTCTTCCGACATTCGTTCCATTTTGGCTGTTTCCACAACCACGTCGCACAGGAAATGGTAGAAACGCCTTTCTATTTCCTGCCTTTCCTCATCGCTCTTCTGCGGAAAGGCCAAGGCCAGGTTTTTCTCCACCACGTCGCGCCGGTATCGTATCACATGCCTCACGACAGGGTAGAGCAAGGCGTCTGACAGCAGGTGTAAAACTTCCAGTGGCAGGCAGGCCAGTATATGTGCGACAAACAGTGCGGCTTTACTCATGCGCAAAAGTTTTCTTGATGCCGACTGCGAGATACAGCAGGCCGAAAAAGCTGCTTGTAAGTGCCGAGACGATGAGGTTCAGCGGATAGAAGAACAAGATGCTCCTGGTGCTCTTTATTCTGTATATGTTGGTCAGCAGCCCTTTTGTGGGGAACAGCAGTCGTAGCCATGCCCGTGAGCGATGGCGCCTGCTTGAAATGAAAGTAAACTCCCAGTAGGCAGTGACCAGCCTGTCGGCAAGGCTCCGTGAAAACGGCCGGTCGAATACCTTTATGAAATAGAGGAATCGGCGCTCCGGTGCAGTGAGGACCAGGCGGGCCTGTTCTTGCCGCAAGGCTCCGGGGGTTTCTTTCGTGATATGATACAGCGCTGCTACCACGACGCGCCTGAAGCCGTATGTGTTGGCTTTTTGCGCCAACGCGCCTTTCTGGTCTTCCTGCAGCCCCTGGTACAGCAGTTTTAAGTCGATGGCCCATTTCGGGTTAGAGAAACCATGGAAGGCGGCATGCTGCGCAAGAAACAGCCATTGGTCTGTCGTTTCCATCCTTGCGTCCTTGCATCGTTGCAGGGCATCGGTGTTGAATGAACCGATGCTCTGTGAGAAGAATTTCTTGGTGACAAATGTGGTGTGAACGTCTACGTTGACCTTCGTCGTGTTGCATGACAGCAGCGACACCTTCTTTTTCGATGCCAGCACTTCCGGCCGCAGGGCAAAGGGAAATTCCAGCCGGTATTCCTCCTGGCACAGCTGGGCGACAAGCGCCCTGCAGTCGGCATCGGTTTTGCAAAGTATGTCAATGTCGGTTACGTGTCGTTGCAGCGTGTCTGCATAAAGGGTCAGCAGCAAGTCAATGCCTTTTAGCGGCACAATGGAAACCCGGGCCTTCTCTGCCTGTTGCTGTATCCATTCATAGTTGCTGAGAATGAGCAGGTTGCGTGCCAGCTCCTTTTCTTGTTGCAGGAGCTGGGCATCGATGGTTTCATTTTTGTTTGTCATGGGCATCGGCTGTTGTGGTTGTTTTTTCGGTTACTTATTTTCTTTTCCTGACGATAGCCCGTTTCTGCACATTGCCGTCATGCACGAAGGGAAACTTGTCTTTCAGCAAGTAGCATCCCGAGGGGAAGCTTACGTATTCATGGTCGATGGTAGACGGCGGCAGTGGCTGTCTGTGAGGAATGGGATAGACAATAAACGTGATGTCGTCGGCAGTATATCCACCGTCGGGGGTGGCATCGGCCGTTGTGAGGAAATGTGATGTGTGATACAGCTCCTGGCGAAAGCGGGCGGGAAGCACGAGCAGCCCCTTCTTGTGATGATAGGTGGCAAACTCCTTGTTGAAGGCCGTGCGGTGATGGTCGAGGTCTACACGCGAGCCTACGTAGTGACGCTTAAGACCGGCATACGTGGGATTGTCGAAAAACACCACCTCGTCGTAGCGCGACATCTCGTTGTGAAACGCCAGCGTGTCGCAGTGGTTCTCCTGCACCACATGCCAGACGGGCATATAAACGGCTATGCTCGCCAAGACCACGGGGGCGCTCCATGCTTTTGAAGGCAGGGGCAGCAGGTGCAGCAGAATGATCAGCGAGAACATCTCAATGCCAAAAAGGGCGCGCGGCTCGACGACATGCCCCAGGGGAATGAGAAACAGTGTCTGCGCCAGGATGGCTAAAAGCCATTTGCCTTCTTGTGAGCAGAAGCCGGCCAGGGTTGCCTTTCGGTGTGCCAAGAGAACGACGGCCACCGTCGCGGTAAGCCAGAAAAAGCGCAGGTTGGCCAGTATGTTTAGGGTGCCAAAGCCCAGATGGGTGAGCATGTAGTGCGTGTCGATGCCCGCTGCGGCAGCCCTGCGCATTGTGCCTGGCGAGAGTATGATGAGCAATGTGCCGCAAAGATAGGCCAGCGTGATGAGCAGTGGCACCCACGGCAGCCGTCGGCTCTTCAGCCAGTCGCCGATGGTGGTGGCTGCCAGCATGGTGAGCACGCCCACGGACACCGCCTCGTTGATCCAGCCCACGAGTACGGCCGACAGTGCCAGCAGCATGGCAACATGCCACCGGCAATGCCGGCGATGGTGCCAGAAAGCCCACAGGAGCAAAAGATTGAAGAACCCTGCCCAGAGGTAGTTGAGCGCGCCCAGCTGCCAGAGGAACACCTGGCCGAAGGAGCGCGCCAGCAGGATAAGCAGCGTGGCGGTGAGCAACGTGAAGCGCCAGTCTCTCTTCTTGCTGACCACTTGCAGCATGTACATGAAGGCGGCAAACACCAGCGTGTTGCAGATGTCGAAGAGCCACTTGTGGTGGAAGCAGAGAAACAGGTGTGCCAGGCCATGAGCTATGCTGCGCCCGTTTTTTGAAAGATAGTGGTTATACTGAGAGCCGAGCAGATTGTCCAGGCTGACAGGTGCTTGCAGGTCGATGCCGCCATTGGGGCCGAAGGCGAAAGCGTAGCTGTAGTCGTCGGCATAGAGCCAGGTCATGCGGTTAAGCAGCCAGAAGGCCACCGCTATGAACAGCAGAGCCAAGAAGACGGCCTTCTGCGAACGTAAGGTACTATACATGACACCAAGTGGCTGCTATTGGGCTTTTCCTGCTATCTGAACATTGTGTGCCCCTATCATGTTTCTGGCCAGACAGGCACCATTGCACTTCAGCGGATTGTTCAGCGCACATTCGGCACACATGATGTTATTGCCTAGCATGCGGTAGGGCAGGAAGCGGCGTTCAAACCATTCGCGACATTCTGGATAACTGTCGAAGGTGGTATAGTGGCGCAGGCCGGCCGTGGCCAGTGGCAGACAGTAGATGACCTCGCCAAGCGGGGTGATGTCTAATCGCGATGAGCAACCAGAACGCACTTCTGAGTTGTGGCGCCAGAGAAAGCCCAGCTGCTCGTCGCTGAACGCACAGTAGGGAACGCCACACTCATAATCGATGGTGACACCGAGAGGCTCGCCTGCTTTCAGCAGGTCGACGACGCGCCGGGCCACAATGCCATACTCGTTGTCGGTCAGCGCCATGTTCGACGAGGTGAGCGTAGGCAGCACGAAGCCCACCTTGATATTACGTGCCAGGTTGAACTGCCTGATCAGATGGAGCGCCCAAAGCTCGTCGGGCTCCTCGGGAATGATGTTGAAGGTGAGCGATGCCTTCGGCCCGGCCGCCTGCAAGCCCCTCTCGATGTTCTCGCGCTGGGCCTTGTTCCACTTGGCAGGATTGTTGACATTGGCCACCCAGCTGATGGGCAGTGCCGACAGCTTCTCTGCCAGTGCCGCAGCCTGCTTGGTTGCCATGTTGCTGAAGATGGTGATATGCAGGTCGTGCTCCAGCAGGTAGTCTGTCATCCATTCTATGTCGGGGTGCAGGGTAGGCTCGCCTCCCATCAGATGGATTACGCGGTCGTAGGGCTTGCGCTCCAGCCAGTCAATGATACCGGTGAAGGTTTCGCGGCTCATCAGCGCGCGTTCCTTCTTAGGGGCCATCATGTCCATGCCGAAGCAATAGGGACAATGATAATTGCAATAGTTAGTAAGCATTAAGTTTGGCATAGTACTTTCTGTTTTTTTTGCGTTATTTTGTTGTTGCTTATCTGATAGACGACGTCGGCCATGTTGATAAATGCGGGGTCGTGGCTGACGGCAATGACCAATATCTGTTGTGACAATTCATGCAGATAATTGATGATAAGGCCCGAGGTTTCTTGGTCGATGTTGCTTGTCACCTCGTCGACAACGAGCACCGATGGCTTGCCCACCAAGGCGCGGATGAGTGCCAGCCGCTGTTTCTCGCCTGTCGAGAGCCTGCGGCTGAGCATCTCTGTTGTCTCGGTAATGCTCTCTTCTGTGGGAAACAGATGGCTCATCTGCAGAATGGCCAGATAGTGGCAGATGTCGGCCTTGGCAATGCCACAGCGCCCCAAGCAGATGTTGTCGTACAGGGAGCCATCGAAGAAGAAGGGCTCCTGCTCCACCAATGCCATGCCTTTGAGGCCGGCCGTTTCGTCTTGGCGATGGGTGATCAGCACCTGGCCCTGCTGAGGCTGCAACAGCCCCAGCAATAGGTTCAACGTAGTGCTTTTGCCAATGCCGCTCTGGCCGATGACAACATTGAGCCTGCCTCGCTCAAAATGCGCATCGGCATTGTTCAGAATTGCTGTTCCGGCGTCTCCTAGACGGTAGGCGTAAGTGACGTGGTCTAAGGTCATCCCGGCAACCTCGCCAACGGTTCTCGTCTCTCTCTCGGCAGAAGACGGCGCGTTGAGAATTTGAAACAGGCGCTTCACGCTGCTCTCCGTATTGGCCAGCTCCTGGTAGCCACTGATGAGCACCATGAGCTCGCCACGTATAAACAGAATGGCGGCTGGGTAGGAAATGAGTATGCCCAGGTTGATGACCCCATTATCTGTGGGCATCATAACGATGATGATGGCTGCCACGCAGTAGGTGATCATCTCTGCCAGCACTTTCTGGCCATTTGCCATGAGCGTGAGGCGTCGCGAAATGTTGCGTATAGACAGAAACACCTCGTCCATGCGGTTGGCGGCAAAGTCCATGCTGTCATAGACACGGAACACCCTGTAGCCGTTGAGCCATTCGCCAAACAACTGGTAGAGCGAGCTGATGCAGGTGAAGAGAACCTTGTGTATATGCTTGATGCGCTCGCGCAGGATGGTTATTGCCACCACGACGGATGTGGTAAGGAGCACGACTATAAAGAAGAAATAGGGCGACACGACAAACGTAAGGACGCAGAACGCCACAATGGTCACCGTGGCGCGAATAAACGAGCGATACACCATCGGAATGAGGCCGCTCGCCATCGATATTTCCTGTGTCAGCCCGTTCGACGACTGAAGGCCGATCTTGGTGGTCACATCGGCATACGACATGTTTTTCAGGTTGCTTACAAACTGCCGGCGCATGTTGTATTCTACTTCCACTACAGAGTAGTCAGTCATGACGCGCGACACCTTCTTCAGTGCCAGATAGACGAAATAGACAAGCAGCACCAGGATAACATTCGACTGCGTGAGCAAGGATTCAAGACTGCCGCTCTTCACGCCTACGGCCTTCTGCAGCACAAAGACGGCCGACGGTGCCACCAAGCCGAAAAACAATTCGAGCAGCATGGCCAAGACGAGCCTGAGATGCTGCCCATGGGCATTCTGCCACACTGTTTGCAAGACTTCGAATTCGCGTTGTAGTTTCTCAAACCGATGCATGGTCCAGGTCGTAGTAAGAATGAAACTTCCTGAAATAATTCTCTAATTGCGCCTCACTGGCCTTTTCTATAAGCGCTCTCTTCACCGTTCGCGAAAGCTGCTGATGGCGGTCGATGAGACAGTCGCCACACAGCGGGTTGAGCTGCGCCTTGCGCATGGCTATGTTCCGCCGGAACCGGCGAGCCTCGGCGTTGTTTACCAGCTCGCTGTATTTTTCTTGCCACAACGACCCGATGACACACTCTCCACGATAGTCACTGCTGCACATCGTGACTTCTCCTGACGATAGGATGGGGGGCAATTGCCATGGCTGGCTGCATATACTGCGACGAGGGCTCAGATGGCCGGCAATGTCGCCCGTTTGGGGGTGATGGGGCCATGGGAACGCACTGCTCAGGTGAATATCCTTCAGCTGCCTCAGCCGATGGAAGATTGGGGGGATGGTGTCTTTGAGACTGTCGATAGCCTCGGGCACGATGATGGCATTTACCGAATAGCCTTTCTCGTGGCGCGCCATCACTGCGTCAATCTGCTCCATCGACTGCCAGATGGCATCGAAATGCCCAGGGCAGCGTATGTGCTCGTAGGTATGGCGGTCGTAGAGTTCGGCAGAGAAACAGATGTTCAGCTTGTGCCCGTCGGTCGCCGTGAGCAGCTTGTCAAGAATGTCGAGGTCAATATGGTATGCATTGCTGAAAATAGAAAGCTCGTCGGCACCTCGGTCTATGAGCATGGCAGCTATCCCGGGCAGATCCCTTACAAGGAATGGCTCGCCATGCAGATGGAGGAACACTCGGGTAAAGGGAACGTCGACCTGTTTCAGCAGCTGCCCGAACTCTGTGGCCGTCAGCGTGTGAAAAGGCCTGTGGTGAGCATTGTCGCAACCGTTCGGGCAGCATGAGCAGGCCAGCGTGCACCGATTGGTAAGCTCGATGGTCAGCGTGTGGGGCAGATGGCGGAGCTTGCCAGGAAGCAGATAGCGCATCAGCAACTTCTGCCAGATGCGCTCCAAGTGCCGGAGGGGGGGGGCGTGCTGTTTCATTCCTGGGCGTAGAATTGATTGAGTATATCTGCTTTCAGCAGCTTTCGGTCGCCATAATAAAATGTAAACAGATCGTGGAGAGACATGACAGACACACACAGGGTCATCCAGTCTTCACGGTCGTATTGCAGGGCGATGTTGTTTGATGCTATCAGAATGGTTGACAGCATCTTGTCGTCATCGGCCTCTCTTTCAACGGTCGACTCGCCGGTGCGGGTCTGGCGAATCACCGCTATGGCCTGCAGGGGAACACTGTCGACCTTTTGGCAGTGATAACGTTCCAGCATGTCAATAAAATCCTTGTCTTTCGTGCTGCTCTCAAACAGCTTGGCATCGAAGAGCAGGGAAGCGACACGCGGAACCCCCGCTTCCTGGTAGAGGAAGACGATGTCGTCGCCCATGAATCCGGCCCCTTGCGCCACCAGGTCGGAACAAATCGTGCTCTTGCCTTGCCCGCTGAGGCCGGTAAACACAATTGCCCTTCCTCTCCAGACAACTGCCGAGGCGTGCAGCGAGTATCTGCGATGGCGGGCCATCACGATATGCACAAGCAGATTGATAATGTTTCCGATGCACGAACGCTCCCATCGGTGCCTTAACATGCTGTATTTATTGATGACGGTGCAGACGGTACGGCCTCTTGCCAGATTATTGCAGACACACTCGCCGCTGTCGGTAAGGAAGTATTCTTTCTCGCCATCGGCAGCGACATATTTGTACACTGCGTTATGAAGACCGTCTCTTGGCTTGCCTATGCCATGATAGTAGCCTTTCCATACTCTTTTGGCGTCTGAGGGTATGTCGTTTTTCGTGGCGGCACAGATTTCTACCGGATAGTAGTCGCCTATGTCGTCGGAGAGGTGATACTTGAAAAGGGTAGTAAGGTCGTAGATGTCGGCTTCCGAATCAGACGAGAACAGAATCCTGACACCTGCAACCGTTACCTTGACAGTGTGCGTTAACTCCATTGTTTAACGAGAATAATACAGGGTAGTGTAATACAACGATGTGTAGTACAGGGTGGTGTAGTAGAGCGTCGTGTAATAAAGGCCCGAGCCCTGTACCACATCCATGGAAGCGTGCTTCTTCGTAGCAGGCTTCAAGTAAGTTTTCCTTACCATAGTCATGTTGTTTTTTTAAAGGATTAATAATTCTTGTTTCCACTCACTTATTTGCTCTTCTACATCCTGACGGATGGAAGCTTTGTCGTCGTTGTCGTACTCCTTGACAATCTGCTCGCAGATGTCTTCAACGGCCTTGCCGTCGTTGATGGCCCGCCAGATCAGAGACGATACCTCGTTCATGGTGTAGTAGTCGCCCGTCTCAACCTTGACGGCCACGATTTTCTCGCCAAGCGGTTTCCAAGTTACGTTCTTGTTGATTTCCATAGTCTTTATGATGCTTTGATTGATTTAAAACTCTTGCAGCCACCCTCACACCGTCTGCGCACAAACAGGTCGCAGTCCTTGCACTCGGGCAGCACGCCTGGCTGTTTGCCAAGCACTTCGTCGAGCTTCTCCTTGAGCATGCCCGACAGCTCTTCCAGCGTGCTGGCATCCAAGGCATTGACCCTGCCCAACTGAAACAGGGGGAAGCAGTTCCATGCCTGCAGGCCGGGGCCGATGTCGAGTGCCGAGCCACACATGAAATTGATGTCTGACCCCAGACGTGTCAGCCGCCCTATTTGCGCGTCATTGAACATGCAGGCCTGGAAACCGCAGTCCATCGACATGGTGATGTGGCGCTTGCCGGCTTGCTCGGCACAACTCACAAAGTAGGCACCGGCCCTCTGGTAGTCTTCCAGCCTGATATACTGGTTGCCACCTTTATATATAGGCAGGGCTATGCCTGTGCGTATGTTGCGTACCAGGCCGTAGCGGTCTATCATGTCGAACAGGAATTCCGGGTTGTCTCTCTCCAGGTCGAAAATCGTGTACGACAGCGATGATATGGCATGAAACTTGCCGAAGAAATGCTCCAGATTGGCAAACTGCCTGTCGTTGTATGTGCTGCGGTCGCCTACGTTGACTATGAAGTTGATGTCGTCACACGAGATGTCGAAATCTTCCAGCCCCTCGGGCAGCGGGTCGGTGGCACTGGTGAAAATCTTGGCGTGCACGTGATGCCTCTTGAGCAGCTGAATAGCATCGCACAGCTGCGCATACTGAAAAGGCTCGCCGCCCAGCAGCCCCAGCTGCTTGATACGGCTGCCGCTGAAGTGGTTCAGGAATGTCTCTATTTCCTCCAGCGTCAGCACCTCGTCGACGTCGTCGGCCGCTTTCAATACTTTCCTCGCAAAGCAGAAGGGGCAGCCGCGCTTGCATTTATGAGTAAGATAAAGGTTTGCCATCGTAATTATTTATATAACCAGTAAATGTATTTTCCAGATTCTGCAATCTTTTCTTTCGGCTTGTTTATGAGCCTGCGTTTGAATTCCATAATCGGGATGCCATTATAGGTCACCCAGGCATGGCCCCAGTCGGCCCAAGTGTCCTCCCGGCATCGCATGGCAATGTTGATCTTGACGTCGCCACGCGTCCATTTAGACACTAATTTGTGTATCAGCCTGGACCGCTTGAGGCACCAGTTGTCAACGATGCCCCCTCGTGGCCTCTGCAGAGAATATGTTTTCTCTCTTTCTGGATAAGATTGCGTTGTCATAATCTATTATATTACATTTTCCTCTCCCAGTTCTGTGTTCGCTTTTATGGTTTTGGTAGAAATGTCAACAAAAGACGTGGAAGCTCGTTTCTACGTGCCCTTCCCTGTCAATCAAACTCTTTGTCATCAAATGCCATAATAAGCATAGTAGGCCGCCTCGCGTGAATGTGGCATTGTTTTGGTTTGACAAAGGAATAATACTTATGTGGCTACGGTGCAGCCAGATGTAATACCCCCACGCGAACGCCTCGATGCATTACCGCTGTGCAAAGATTCAAACTTGCGAGATTTGATATCACAGGCAGGTAACGTTCAGAAAACGTCCTCTCCCTTCGGCTGACCTTACAAATGGTGCTCTCGGCCTCTGGGTTCCATCAATGTTTGTTTTTACCAGTCCCGTCTGCCTTCGGTCTTTTCTGTCCGCATCGGCTCGGCATGACTGGCTCTATCGCCTGCAAAATTACAAAAAAAAACATCACCAACAAATTTTTTGATAAAAAACTTTGAAAAAATGCTTTTTTTTATGATAGAGCGTTTAATATGATGTACATTTATTTTGATATTAACAACGAAAAAGAATTTTCATGCGTTCTCGTCTTGCAATTTATTAGGTGAAAGTCGCCCAGTTTTCATAATTCTGCGACGAAAAAAAATTGTGTGTAAAATCCTGAAATTTAAACGGCTTTGTAAGTTGTTGATTTTTTAGATAGTTATAGTAAACGACATTATTTCTGTCTTTTAAATGAACAAAGTGAACGCAACTGCTCATTTGGTACGGCCCATTGTGAAAATGCCTCATCAACCGTTTCCTTCAATGCTTGCTTGCTTCTGAAAAATTTGTTGTGGGTGTTTTCACGTCTTGTGATGCGCCACACTTGTTCTATGGGATTAAGGTCTGGTGAGTATGGAGGCAATTTGCCAAAGATAGCTTTCGCTCTGATGTCCTCATATTCGATATTCTTCTCGTCCTCGATGAGCCTTACTGCTTTTTTGTGCCACGGGGCATTTCCACTATAATGGCGAACATCTTTCCTTCTTCTATTGGATTGGACTTGATAAACTCTCTGAAACTCTCAATAGTTGTGTTGAATGTGAACCATTCTGGAGCGGACACGAATAATACCCCCGTGTCTGGTCTGACAAAGCCACTGTAGGATACTTCGTGATTTCCTGGAAGTGACTTCACCTGTGGTGCGACCTTTCTTATACCACGATGCAGTAATTGTTGCCTGCGCCTGAAAATGGACTTCGTCCTGATATACAGGAATGAATTTTGGGTCGTCCTCTATTTTTGCTCTTTTTTTTGGAAAGCCTCGCGCTCTTCCGTGTGCTCAGCATCCTTGCTCGGGTATGTTTGAGGGCGAATTTTGGAGAAGTCAAGTTTATGAAACAGCCTTTGACATTGTCTTACTCCTAATTCTATGTTGAAATGCTGCTTTATAACGGATGATAGACTGGGGCCATCCCAGACTTTAATGCCGTAATCCTCAGGAGAAGACTGAATCATTTTGTCAATCTCTGCAAGTTGCTCTTTGTTGAGCTTAGAGGGGGGGCCTGGACGAGGCTTGTCTTCAAGCGACTAAAATCCTTGCTCATCAACTTTCTTTACCCAACCATTTAGTGAACGACTGGATATGCCAAACCATTCGCACACCTGAAGAGAAGACTGCCCTGAAAGGACTGCGTTTACAGCAGATACCCTGAAATAATAACGAGAAACGCCGTTTTCCTGTACTATCCTTAGCCCTTCTTCCCTCAGCTTACCTATATCGCTTCTGAATACCTTCTTCCTCATTATGCTACTTTTTTGCAAAGGTAGCAATTAATGTTGAATGAACAAAATATATAAACAATTATTTTAGTCGTTTACTATAAGTAACTAAACATAGTTACCTAAAAATTAGTGGAACAATTACGGCCATTCGTTTCCTAAAATCATCTGAACGTTTTTTTTGAAAGAAATCAGCAACAATGAGGATAAATCTGTTCCAAGAATGAGAAGAAATTATGATTATTTCTTATTGTTGAATGAGATTATTTCCCATTGTTGGTTATTTCTTTCCAAGAGAAACGAATTCCCGTAATTGCCCATAATTACTCATAACTTTTCGCTCTTCACTTTTCAAGGCTTTGTTTGATATCCTCCAGCAAGTCCTCTCTGGCTTCGAGACCGATGCTGAGGCGGACGGTGGTGTCGGGGACTGACATCTCTGCACACTGCTCGGGGGTGAAAAGGCCGAAGATGGTGGAGGCGGGATGGATGGCCAGCGACTTGCGGTCGAAGAGGTTGGTGGCGCGACGGATGACCTGCAGGCGGTCGATGAAGGCCCAGGCGGCTTCCTTCGAGGCAAGGTCAATAGTGAAAACTGCACCCGGCAGGGGGCCAAACTGGCTCGTGGACAATTCGTGGAAGGGGTTGTCCTCCAAACCAGTATAGTTTACGCGCTTGATTTCCGGCAACTCGAGGCACTGGCGGGCGAGCTCTCAGAAGGCGGACAGACGCTGTTTATCTAATTGATAATTGAAAACTGACAATTATGGCAACAAAGACATTAGACATCACGAAGGAGCACTGCCCGATGACCTTCGTCAAGACCAAGATCGAGCTCTCAAAGCTCCTGCCGGGCGACATCCTTGAAGTGCTGCTCAGCGAGGGCGAACCCCTCGACAACGTGCCCCGCAACGCCCGCGAGCAGGGCTACGACGTGCTCTCCGTGGAGCACGTGGAGGGTACGACACATAAGGTGACGATTAAAAAATAATAAGGAATATACACAATAAAAACATTACGATTATGGCAGATTCAAATCTTCAGCGCAGTGTGACCACTGCCACCGCCAGACGGCTGGCGACCACCACCAAGACAGCCCCGCAGATGGGGTCGATTACTCCGAGACTATTGCTGAAACTGCTACCTTGGGTGCAGGTATCGGGAGGCACCTTCCGCGTGAACCGCACGAAGGTGGAACTCCGCAAGAACGACCGCCTGCCCATCCGGTATGTGGGCGGCAAACCGTCGTTCACGGCCAAGAACCTGAAGGCGATACCGCTGTTCTCTGAGTTTGACGACGAGATACTCGCCAGACTGGTGAGTGCCTTCGAGACGCAGGAGGTGGACGTCGATAATCTCTTCGTAGAGGAGGGCAAGGACAAGCAGCGATTCTTCATCGTGGCCAACGGTCAGGCAGAGGTCATCAGCAAGGGGCCGCACGGCGAGGACCTGCGGATAGCCCTTCTTGGCGACGGCGAATATTTCGGCGAGGCCGACCTGCTGGACGAGCAGGAGTCGACCGTCAGCGTCCGCGCCATCACACCCACGGTGTTTCTCGGTCTGAAGCTGAAGGAGCTGATTAAGTTCATCAAGGAGGTGCCCGACTTCCGCGAGACCTTCGAGAAAGCCGTCGACAAGCAGTTGCGCCTGAAGGCTTCGGTCAACGACAACGGCGAGAAGCACATCGACCTGGTATCAGGCCACGAAGAGGACAACATCATCCCCGAGACCTACATCGACTACGAGGAGCAGCCCA
>CAMJLB010000040.1 GCA_946406555.1 uncultured Prevotellaceae bacterium
AAAATACGTCTTATTTGGGATGGTTACTTTTCACCGGATATTTATGCTGCAAGGGATTGCATAAACATAAACTATACATTTATATTTTGGAAGTTCTTCGCAAGCGAAGCGACCTGAGGTCGGCGATGAAGTTAAGTAGTTATCGGTCTTTCGGCCTAAGAAGCTCTTGACAGGCGAAATTTGAATTACATAATATTTCTCAATAACTATGTTGCTCTTGATACACTTCTTTGTATACTTCCAATAGTTTTTCGGTGGTTTTCTTCCACGAGAAAAGCCCTGCACGCTCCAACCCTATTTCTTTCTGTCTGTTATAGAAACTGTTGTCCGTTTCGAGCTTTAGCAGTTGTTCTGCTATCTCGTCAGCACTTTCTGGGTTCACGAGAATAGCCTGAGGCCCGGCTATCTCGGGCATCGACGAGGTGTTGCTCGTCACTACAGGAGTGCCGCAGGCCATAGCCTCGAGCAACGGTATGCCAAAACTTTCTCGTAGAGAAGTGTAAAGGAAGGCAAAGGCTGCATTGTAGATAAATGGCAGGTCGCTATTCTTGATATAGCCTGGCATGACAATATTGCTGCGAATATGCTCTATTTGGTTTCTTTGCAATATATCGCTAAGATATTGCTGGTCGAGGTCAGCCATGAGCAATTTTCTTTTCACACAAGAATTTTCCAAGTATTTGGCATAAGCTATCAGGGTTCGCTCGGTGTTTTTCTTGGGGTCAGTGTTACCTAAGAAGAACAAGAACCCCTTGTCGTCGATATATTTCTTGTAGACTTCGTTGTAGTCTTCTTGCTCATAGAACCACTCATTGTAGCCATTGTAAATCATGGCCATCTTGGTCTCTGGAATATGTAGCTTGCCAATGATGTTGTGGAGCTCGAAGTCGCTCACCGTGATGATACGCTGGCATTTTTCCAGAATTCGTGGCACCACCAGTCGTCTGTAGAGCCATCCCATGTTCTGATATAGCGACTTGTTCTGCTTGTCGCGTGGTTCAAGAAAAATGATGTCGTGCAATGTGAGTATCAAGGGAATGCTGCACCTGATGGGGGCAGTGTTGCTGGTGCAATGCAGTATGTCGACTCTCGATTCACTGGCCGCCTTGGGCAGTGCAATCTGCTCCCAAAGCGGATACGATGGCATGGAAATCTCTATGACGTGCATGTTCTGCGTATCGGTAACGCAGTGGTCGGGTCCGGGCTTCACAAACACGAAATATTCGTTCTGATGATCTAATTGTTGCAGTTGCAGAATTTCCTGCAGCACCACATAGTCCATGCCATGTTTGTTGGTGCGGAATATTCGCTGTGCCTCTATTCCTATTCTCATGGTTGTGGATGTTATTGGTTGTGTTTATTGTTTCTCAATGATTTAATTATTTTTGCAGGTACACCTGCAACGAGCGAGTATGGGGGTACGTCTTTGTTTACCACAGCTCCCGCTGCAACTACCGAATGTCTGCCTATGTTTACGCCAGGCAATACCACGGCGTTGGCACCTATCCACACGTCGTCGTCGATGGTGACACCTCGTGTAGAAACGCCTTGTTGGTCTATTCGCAGCTCTTCGTTGTCAAAGTTATGGTTGAGAGCCGTTACCGTGATGCCCTGTGCAAGGTTTACGTGGCTTCCTATTTTTACCGGCCCGATGATGGTATTGTGCAGTCCTATGCGTGTGTGGTCGCCTATGACCACGTCGCCCATGGCATTATTGATACAGGCAAACGATTCTATCACGCTTTTGCAGCCAATGGAGAAATTACGATAGGGTGGGGTGTCCATGCGCACCGAAGAATGGATGATTGCCCCCCTTCCTCGGTGCTGGAAGAGTGGTGCCAGCATGCGCACATACCATCGCGGTCGTGTTTGGGTTTGGTTCATGATAATCATGTCCAAGAAGTGTTTCATTCTCGGACTATGTCTCATTCTCTCTCTGAAGACGTCTTTTTTCATGGCCGTTGTGTTTCGTTTGGCGGCAAAAATACGAAAAAAAACACGAATGGCCAAATTTCTTTTAAAGAAAAAAAACAGCCTCGCTCAGTAAGCGAAGGCTGCCGGTGTTTATTCAAATCATTTCATAAGTTTCTATCCCAGATATTTCATCAGTATTCTGGCGTTGCCCGAATCGCGCAGTTTGGCGATGCTCTTCTCTCGAATTTGGCGCACGCGCTCACGTGTCAATCCCAGTTGGTCGCCTATTTCCTCGAGACCTTTTTCATGGCAACCTATGCCGAAGCACTCGCGGATGATGGTTATCTCTCGCTCCTTGAGCACTTTGTTCAGCACGCTGTTCAGCTCTTGCGCCATCGACTCATGGTCTACGTGTCGGTCTGTTCTGCTGTCTTCGCCACTGGCCATTACGTCGAGCATACAGTTGTCTTCGCCATCCTGGAAGGGAGCGTCTATCGAGACGTGGTGGCCGTCGGCCATCATCGACTGTCCTATCTTCTCCTCGTCCATGTCGGTCATTTCAGCCAGCTCGCTCACCGATGGGTGTCGCTGGTTCTCCTGCTCAAACTTGTTGATTTCGTGGCTTATCTTATTTAGAGAGCCTACCTGATTCAGAGGCAGACGCACGATACGGCTCTGCTCGGCAATGGCCTGTAGGATGCTTTGCCGGATCCACCATACTGCATAACTGATGAATTTGAAGCCCCGGGTTTCGTCGAATTTCTGTGCGGCTTTAATGAGCCCTATGTTACCCTCGTCGATAAGGTCTGTCAATGTGAGACCTTGGTGCTGATATTGTTTGGCTACCGATACCACGAAGCGCAGATTGGCTGTCACCAGCTTGTCTTTTGCCCGTTCGCCCTCGGGGCCACCCTTGCGAATTTTCTGTGCCAGCTCTATCTCTTCATCAATGCTGATAAGAGGGGCACGTCCAATTTCTACAAGATACTTGTCAAGTGCCTCGCTCGAACGATTTGTGATACTTTTCTGAATTTTAAGTTGTCTCATCCTACTATTACCTTAATTGTTTGTTAGCTAACTGTCTGTGTCTCAGACAAATGTCTGTAAAATACCTTATTTTCGCTGCAAAATTACAAAAAAAAACTGAAAAGAGTTTTTTTTCAGGCTGTTTTTATGGTTAAACATTCTTAAAGCTCTCGTTTCTCCCGATTGTGCTTCCTGACAAACCTACAGTTTCACGCTCGATATGTCTACCAGCCCATTCACGATGGCATAGATGGTGAGTCCGGCTGGCGAGTGTATCTGCAGTTTGCGTGCGATATTTCTTCGGTGCGTAATCACCGTGTTCGTTGATATAAAAAGGTGGTCGGCAATTTCTTTGTTCGACATACCCTGCACTAACGCCACAATCACGTCTTTCTCGCGTTCGCTCAAGGCTTCAATGTTTTGTGCAGAAGCGTTTCTGAACACCATGTTACTGATGTTTTTGGTCACGTCGTTTTGTTTTATCAGCTGCTCCATGCGTCGTATGGCAGGTACGAAAATGTGGTCTTCCACCATCGAGTGTTGTCGCAGCCATTCCTCGTTGTCGTATATGTCATGAAGTGTGGCTGTAAGCATGTTGTTGTGTAGCACGTCGCCAGGCAGATATTTTATGATGAGCAGCTTCAGCTCCCGCAACTTTTTGTCGGCTTCCTTGTGGTGTCGCGAGAAGGTTTCGATGCTGTACTCGCCCGATGGTTTCCCGTCTAATAGCGACTGAACGTAAGGGAAGAGCGTTTTCTGTTCATACATCATGTGCCGACGTATCTCATGGGCGTATTCATCGTAGAAGCGAAGAATGAGTTGTCCGAGCGAATCGTCGGTGTTTAGGCAATCTTGCAGTTCGCGCTTGATAAAGGGCAGCTGAAAATCCAGGTAGTAGGCATGGCTGGCTTCCAAATAGTGCATCAGGGTGGGCACCGAGAGCTGTTCGTCGTCCTCGTGGTCGCCAAAACCATTTATCGTGTAATTCACCACGGCCAGGAAGGTGTATGTGTCTACATTATTGTCGCGGCAGGTCTCTTCCACGGTCTTGTCGCCAAACCCCAAGTTGATGCCGAACGACCCCAACATTTGCAACAGGTCGTAGTTGTCGCGTATCAGCGAAATCATCTTGTCATCGGCCTCATACGTCTTTTGATACTTCATACCTTTTTTTATTTAGCTTTTCGGTTGCAAAAGTAGATATTTTCAGCGAGATTTGCAATAATCCAGCGACAAATTCACTACTTTTGGGTATTGTGCCTCTCAGGCAAACCATGTACTTTTGCACCGCAAAAACAGAAATAGCAATTCAAACTATATGAAAAAGAATGTGTTCAGTCTTTTATTGGTTGCAGCCTTGATGGCTGCAACCCCTGCTCTGGCTCAAGAGAATGCCGGAGACAGCGTGATGACCCATGCGAAGGGTCATCGTTTTAGTATAGGTGGTTATGGCGAGGTGGCCTATAGCCGTAATTATTATAGCGACAGCGAGTTTCGCTATAGCCATGCCGACGAGCATAAGAACGACCCCTCGCATGGGCGTTTCGACATTCCCCACGCCGTTATCTATATGAGTTATGACTTTGGCAAAGGATGGACTTTTGGCACAGAGATAGAGTTTGAGCACGGCGGTACAGGTTCGGCTGAGGAACTCGAGGCCGACGAGTTTGGCGAATGGGAGCAAGAGACCGAGAAGGGCGGTGAGGTCGAACTTGAGCAATTCTGGATTCAGAAGTCGTTTGCAAAGTGGGCCAATGTCAAGGCAGGGCATATCGTGGTGCCCGTGGGGCTTACCAATGCCCACCACGAGCCTTTGCAGTTTTTCACCGTCTATCGCCCAGAAGGCGAGAACACCATCATGCCCTGCACCTGGCATCAGACGGGTGTTTCGTTCTGGGGTCGCCACAAAGACTTCCGCTACGAGCTGCAGTTGCTGGCCGGTCTGAACAGCGACCAGTTTTCGCGCAGTTATTGGATTAAGAACGGTGCAAAGTCGCCCACAGAGTATGAGGTGGCCAATAAGTTTGGCGTGGCAGCCCGGGTAGACAACTACAGCGTGCCCGGCTTGCGCATCGGTCTTAGTGGCTATTATGGTCACAGCATTGGCAACAGCAGTCCTCGCGAGGCCTCGGGCACCACTGCCGACTATAAGGGTGTCGTGGCTATTGGCAGCATCGACCTCACGCTGAACCGCTTCAATTGGATCGTGCGAGCCCAGGCCGACTACGGTTATCTGGGCGATGCCACTCAGCTTTCGAGCATTTATAACCGCACCAACAAAAAGTCGCCTTTCCATCATAGCAGCTCCATGAACAATGTGAGCAGCCATGCCTATGCCGTGGGTATCGAGGCCGGCTACGATGTTTTCTCGCAAATAAAGACATTGCGTGAAAAGAAGCACAGGCTCTTCCTCTTTGGCCGCTACGAGCAGTACAATCCCTATGCTTCACAGATGGGGGCCAACAGTTATCAGTATACCGACGTGAAGCGTATGGCACTGGGCCTGAACTACTATCCTATCAAGCAGGTGGGAATCAAAGCGGAATATTCACACCGCTTCCTCAAAAGCCAGTATAATGACGAGCCTTCGCTCAATCTCGGCGTGGTCTACGAGGGATTCTTTTTGTAAACAAATATATAACACAAACTTTAATTTAAATCAATGAAAAAAATCTATTATTATGCAATGCTGTTTGCCATGGCAGGCACATTGACACTCGGGCTAACAGCCTGTGGAGATGACGACGATGACAACACGCCACAACCAGAGAAGACGCCTGAAACCAAAGCCTTGGAAGACCAGACTGGTTCTGCAACGCCGGCTTCCTACAACGCTGCCGACGACAATGATGTGAGTTCTAAAAGCTGGGCCGAGGCCGATTATCGTAAAGATGAATATGGCGATGAGGCCATGGAGTCGTGTGATGACGTGATTGCCGAATTGACCACTGCCACCGACGCCGTGCTGAAAGCCAAGCTTACTGCAGCCCAGGAGAGTGAGCTGCGCCTCTCTGTAGCCGCTACGGTCAACAACGTCATCATTCCTACCTATACGAAGCTGGCCGATGCTGCCGAGCAGTTGCAGGCCGCCTTGGGCAACGTGTCGGCCTCAGCCATCACTCAGGCCAATATCGACAAGGCCTGTGCTGCATTCAAGGAGGCACGCGCCTGGTGGGAGATGAGCGAAGCCTTCCTTGGTGGTGCTGCCAGCGATTTTGACATCGACCCCACCATCGACTCATGGCCACTGAACCGCGACCTGCTTCACAGTTATTTCACCACCGGTGCCTATAGCGAAGAGGCACTCGAAGACTGCTCTATCCTGGGCTTCCATGCCCTGGAGTTCGTACTCTTCAGAGATGGCAAGAACCGCACCGTAGCCGACTTCCAGAAGAACGACACCTATAAAGGCTTTACCGACGTGCCTGCCGCCGAGGAGCTGAAGTATGCACAGGCAGTAGCCAAAGAGCTTGTCAACCGTTGCTATCAGTTGCAAGTATCGTGGCAGCTCAAGCCCGACCAGAACCGTCTGGACGCTGTGAAAGCTGCCGGCCTTAAATATCAGACCACAAAGGGCAAGTCGTTCGGCTGGAACCTGATGTATGCTGGCGATGCCAATAGTACCTTCAGCAGTCTCACAGATGCTCTGCAACAGTTGCTGAATGCCGACGAAGGCAGCTGTGCCGCCATTGCCGACGAGGTGGGTACTGGCAAGATCGGACACCCATTTGAAGCTGGCTACATTTTCTATGTAGAGTCGCCCTACAGCTATAATTCTATCGTCGACTTCCGCAACAACATACGCTCTATTGCCAACGTCTGGTATGGCAACCCCAAGGGTGTCAACGGCATGGCTGATCATAGTCTGCATAAGTTTTTCACGGCTGTGGCTCCAACAGTTGCCAAGGACGTAGAAGAGTCTATTGCCACTGCTATCCAGAAAGTAGGCGGCATGCCCTATCCGTTTGTGAAATATGTTAGCGTTCTGTGGAATAAGTCGTTCGAAGACGATCCCGTCGTCGAAATAGAAGAATAGGTCTTGCTTTGCATAGAAGTAATGAAAAAGGCGCCCTTCGTACAAGGTCTTGTACGTAGGACGCTTCATCGGTAAAAGTATTAAACCCATTAATGCAATATGAAAAAAGTATGTTATCTGTCTAAAAGTTTGCTGTTTGCATGTGCTGTCTTTCCGCTTCTGACAGCTTGTAGCAGCGACGACAACGAGACTGCAAATGTCGATCCGTTAGGTCCCCTGGTGCCTGCCGATGACGAGTTTGGAAAGGCCAACGATGTGTTCACCGCCGATGAGTGGTATCCTGGAGGTAAGTTGGGCACAACCCTTGGCCAGAGCTATTCTGCTCCGACTCCAGCCGTTGATGCCGTCGACAATGGGCAGGCCCGCTTCAAGCACGGCGAAGATTTCTTCGAGCACGTATATACTCTTAACACCGAGCCTCGCAAAGGCCTCGGCCCAGCCTGGGTGCGCAGTAGTTGCATTCACTGTCATCCCAGCTACGGGCATGGCAAGCGCCAGGATCGCTATCGTGCCAATGACTTTGGCAACGGCTATTTGCTTGTGGTCTACCATCCTACGGCTGCAACCACCGAAGATGGCGTGCGCTACACCACCGCTCCATCGAGCTATATCACTGAAGTCACGGGCATGCCCCAGACCAAGGCCATGACCCCTTTCAAGGCTCCCATCGACGAAGACCAAATCAGCATTGAATGGAAGAAAGTGCAGCAAATGCCCAGCGGCCTGCCATTGCAGTTTGCCGATGGCGAGACCTACGAGCTGATCTATCCCGATATCACCATTCCCGTCACAGCCTTCAATACCAGTCCACGGCCCACCGACTACGAGGTACGCCTCGAATCGACCATCGGTGTCTATGGCACCGGTCTTATCGATGCCATCAGCGACGATGACATGCGCGAGCAGTATCGTCTGGAAGCCCAGCACGTAGAGCTGAATCCCGCTATGTGGGATAAAGAAGCCAACGATTTTGCCGCTTCGGCCTATTATTCGGCTCCTTACAACGACCTTGGCACCTTCCATGGCACCCACGGACCGGTGAAGAAGTTCACATACGCCATGACCCGTGGCTCGCTGCAGGACGGTGCTGGTGCCAATGCTATATGGAACATTACCAACGTGACCCGCTCCGACCGCCACTGGCTCTACTCTACGCCAGCCTGGGCAAAGGCGCAGAGTGAAGATCAGGAGGTCGTCGACTACATCAAGGCCAACGGCAACAATGCCGCCAGCCTGCTCTATCCCTATTATGCCGATGGCACCGACGAAGGCATACGCGAACGCATCTACGATATTCTGAGCACTAGCTCGATTGCCAAAAAGGCTACCTTCGACCGCTATCTGTTCAATGCGGCTCCCTATAATGGCAAGGAAGAGATGAGCGACCTCGACTACTACGACTTCATGGTATGGCATCGTGGCCTGGCCGTGCCTGCTGCACGCAATCTCAACGATGCCGACGTGAAGCGTGGCAAGCAGTTGTTCGCGCAGATGGGATGTACGCAGTGCCACCGCCCCTCGTGGCAAACACGCGACGACAATATGTGGGTAGATGCTTCGACCCGAGCCTATGCCGATGCCAACGGCATGGTCAAGGATGGCGACTACACCAAGATGCTGCCCAAGTATCCCAACCAGACTATATGGCCTTACACCGATATGGTGCAGCATCGACTGTTCATGATCAACGATATTCGCACAGGCTGGTGTCGCACCACGCCGCTTTGGGGCAGGGGCCTCTCGCTGCAGCTTACGGGAGCCGAAGACCGGCTGCACGACTGTAGAGCACGCAACGAGGTCGAGGCCATCATGTGGCACGGCTATTCTAAGCAATCGGATGCCTACCAGCACACCGTTAAGTTCTTCAATCTACCCAAGGCCGACCGCGATGCCGTGGTAAAGTTCCTGCGTGCCATCTAAGCAGCTGCTATGTTGAAAAAAACACTCAATTTGTTATATATTGTGGTGGTGGCCGTCATGGCCATCGCCACATTTGTTGAACATGCCAGCGGCTTGCGACTCTACGATGCGTGGTGGTTCACGGTGCTTTGGGCTTTGCTTGCTGCCGTGGCCATAGTCTATTTCCTGAAGCGCCGCGTGCGGCGACTGTCGGTGGTGGCACTTCATCTCTCCTTCTTGCTCATTCTGCTGGGAGCCTTGCTCACTCATCTCACTGCCAGCAGTGGTGCCATTCACCTCAGAACGGGCGAGACTACTCGGCAATACACTACGGCTGATGGCCTTATTCGCAATCTTCCCTTTACGCTCCGTCTCGACAGCTTCATTGTTCGCTACCATGCAGGCACCACGACTGCAGCCGACTATGAGTCGTATCTTACCATCGGCGACGACGGTGGACAGCATGCTCAGATGGTGTCGATGAATAAGATTGGCAGCAGCCATTCCGTCCGTCTGTATCAGAGCAGCTACGATGATGACGGCCGTGGAACGGTGCTCGCCGTCAACCGCGACCCATGGGGCATTACTGTCACTTACGTGGGCTATGCCCTGCTCTTTATCTCTTTGATATGGATGCTGGTCGACCCCCGTGGACAATATCGTCAGGTGTTGCGATCGCCGCTATTGAAGAAAGGAGCTTTCTTGCTCTTTTTATTTTGCTCTGTTTGTGGTCGTATTGCTGCCGCACCCCAAGCCTTGCCTAAAGAGACTGCTGAACATTTTGGCCAGTTGCTCATGCTCTACAATGGGCGCATTTGTCCGGTTGAGACCTACGCCCTCGACTTTACCAAAAAACTCTATGGTAAGCGCCATTATGGCGACTACACTGCCTGCCAAGTGCTTACCAGTTTTATTTTCTTCAGCGACGAGTGGAACCAACAACCCATCATTCGCATCAAGGGTGGCGAGCTGAAGGAGGCACGCCAGTTGTCCGACTACTGTACGCTGAACGATTTCTTCCGTCCAGGCGTGGGCTACGTGCTTGGTCCCTATGTGCAGGAGTACTATCAGGGAGGCAGGCACGATGGTTTCCACAAACAGGTGGCCAAGGTCGACGACCAGCTCATGCTAATTATGGAGTTGCAGCGGGGAACGCCACTGAAGCTCTTTCCCTATAACCATCAGGGTACTACCACGTGGTATGCACCTACCGATCGGCTCGATACCTTGAAGGTACCTGCCAGTCAGCGGCAATACATCGGCGAAATCTTCACTTTGCTCTACCAAGAAGTACTGGATGGCAATTTCGCCAAGGTCGACGAATATATAAGCCTCATGCAGAAGCACCAGCGCGAGCATGCCGGCAACTCGTTGCCTACCGAACGCGTACTCTGGGCCGAGCATGCCTACAATGCCGTGCCTTTCGCCACCATTCTTTTCATGCTCAACCTTACCATGGGCTTCCTTGCACTGGCGTTCTTCATCTGGCAGATGGTGGCCACCCGACGAGTTTACACGTTCCTCCCAAGACTGTTCTATGTGGTGTGCCTCCTTTCGTTTGTCGCCCTCACCTTCTGCGAGGCCCTGCGCTGGATTATCAGCGGCAACATACCCATGACAAATGGCTACGAGACCATGCTGCTCATGGCTTGGTTCATCTTGCTCATCACGCTGCTGCTCTGCCGTCGCTTCCGTATCCTGCTCTGCTTTGGCTTCCTGCTATCGGGCTTCTTCCTTCTGGTCAGCCATATCTCACAGATGGACCCGCAGATAGGGCGGCTGATGCCTGTGTTGCGCTCGCCGCTGCTCACGCTTCATGTCAGCATCATCATGATGTCGTTTGCACTGCTCAGCCTCACGTTTATCTGCGGACTCACAGCACTGGGACTGTATGCCTCGAAGAGAGAGACACGTTCCATCGAGTCGCTGGCCATGCTCTCACGTGTATTCCTCTATCCTGCGCTCACCACGTTGGGACTTGGCATCTTCATAGGAGCCATCTGGGCCAATATCTCATGGGGCACCTACTGGTCGTGGGACCCCAAAGAGGTTTGGGCACTTATCACGTTCATGGTCTATGCCGTAGCCGTGCACCAGCGCTCCTTCCCTCTCTTTCAGCGCCCTGTGGCCTATCACCTCTATGTCACGCTGGCCTTCCTTACCATTCTGATGACCTATTTCGGAGTAAACTATTTCCTGGGCGGCATGCATTCATACGCATAGTATCTTTTCAGTGCGCTATTTGTTAAGAAAAATTGTTATTACATTGCATCCTTTCCGAATGTCAATTATTTTTAGTAACTTTGCGCAGAAAAACATCGATGACGTAATGAATAAGACACAATACTTCGAAAATGCCCGTGCCTGCAGCTTTACATTTGCAGGCACGGGACTTGTAGAGGAACATCACCTCATGCTTGAATGCACTAATCCCATGTTGCCTTTTGACAGGCAGCTCGATGCTATTCTCAATGCCTATCAGCAGATTCTCGAAAGTTCACTTCCCGGCAGTGTGGCCATTCTGAAACGCTATTTCCTCAGCGACGCGGCCAACCAGGCCGATGCCGTGACGGCTGCCGATGCCAGCGACTGCCCGAAGAGCATTGTGCAGCAGCCGCCACTAAACGGCACCAAAGTTGCCCTATGGGTCTATATGCTCACGGGTGTAGCTACTCGCTTCACCGAAAGCGGACTTTATGAAGTGGCTCATGGGGCCTATCGGCATTTGTGGAATGCCTCGGCCCATAACCTTGCGGCCAATTCAGAATATCAGGCGCGCTTGCTCTTTAATGAATATGTCATGCAGTTGGCACAAGAGGGCTGCACCCTGCGCGACAACTGTATGCGCACGTGGCTGTTCGTAAGCGACATCGACCTGAATTATGGTGGGGTGGTGCGCGCACGGAATCAAGTGTTCTTCACCCAGGGACTTACTCACGAAACTCATTTCATCGCCTCTACAGGTATAGGTGCCAGGGCACAAGACCCTTGCGTGCTCACACAGATGGACAACTATGCCATAGCGGGCATCAGCCCAGACCAAGTGCATTATCTATATGCACCCACCCATCTCAACCGCACAAGCGACTATGGCGTAAGCTTTGAGCGGGGCACATATATTGATTATGGCGACCGCCGCCACGTGTTCATATCTGGCACTGCCAGCATCGACAATAAAGGACAAATAGTATTCCCAGGTGACGTGGTGCGACAGACCCAGCGCGTGTGGCAGAATGTCGAGGCTCTGCTTGCCGAAGCCTCATGCACCTTCGACGAAGTGGCACAGATGATTGTCTATCTGCGCGACCCTTCCGACTATGCCGTCGTGGACCAGCTCTATCGGGAGCGTTTCCCCGAGAAGCCCCTTGTTATCGTCCATGCTCCGGTGTGCCGTCCCGGTTGGCTTGTCGAGATGGAGTGCATGGCCGTAAAGTCCATCGCCAGCCCCCAGTTTGCCAATTTCTAACCTTTATTCTGAGGTGGGGTCTTGCTCGTCGGCATCGTACTCGCGGTGAGGATGCTTGAAGATGTTGTGGTGCAGGAAGTTCATGAGTTCCAGGCAGATGAGGACCATGACGGTGGCAGCCGCTGCAAGAGCATACATGCCCACGCCGGCCGCCATGCCAATGGCCGAGGTTACCCAAAGGCCAGCGGCGGTGGTAAGACCCTTCACCACGTTTTTCTGAAAAATGATTGTGCCGGCACCTATGAAGCCGATGCCGCTCACCACCTGGGCAGCCATACGTGCAGGATCACGCTGGATGATCACCCCCGGAGGCCCCACGAAATCGTCGAAGCCATGCATAGACAGCACCATAAACAGGGCACTGCCCAGCCCTACAAGAAAGTGGGTGCGGAAACCAGCCTCCTTTGACCGGTACTCGCGTTCTAAACCTATGGCACCGCCCAGCATAGCGGCGATAAAGATGCTCAAAATGTATTGTCCTGTCATGGTTGTTTTGATAAATGAAAGAATTTTGTGCTTGCCTTTTTGGGGGATTGAAAAAATACCGCTGAACTCTCGTTCAGCGGTACTTTTCTCTCAATTTAGTTCGTTTGTACGACAGAATTACTCAGCGGGAGTCTCTTCAGCAACAGGAGCTTCCTCGACAACAGCAGCGGCGCGGGCCTTCAGCGTGTCAACGGCAGCAGCGAACTTAGCAGCGATGGTGTCAGCGGGCATGCCAACGGTATCGCCTACCAGCTCCCAAGCAGCAGCAGAGTCAATCACTTCCTCTACAACAGCCTCTTCAACCTCAGCTACCTCAGCCTCCTGAGCAGGAGCCTGCTTCTGACCGCAAGCTGCGAACAGGGCAGCTGCAACGAACATAAATGCAATCTTTTTCATTTCTTTGCTTTTTTAAAAATTCTGTAAAACAATCATTTGTTAATTAAAACGCTGCAAAGGTATACATTTTTTCAATACGTTGATACTTTTTTTTGCATTTTTTTTTGCTTTGTTTTGTAACTTTTTTGCAAGATGCTAATAATCAACGTTTTGTGAAATGTTAAAAATTGGTATCAAAATTACACTTCTGCAAAAACAGCCTAAATAGCTCGTTTTTGTTTTGATAATTCGCTAAAAAATCGTACCTTTGCTTCCCACTTTTTGAATATTCGATTTTTACATGGAAGAAATAGCACGCAGAAGAACGTTTGCGATTATCTCGCACCCGGATGCCGGTAAGACCACACTCACCGAAAAGTTCCTGCTTTTCGGCGGACAGATTCAGGTGGCAGGCGCAGTGAAGAACAACAAAATAAAGAAGACGGCCACCAGCGACTGGATGGAGATCGAGAAGCAGCGCGGCATATCTGTCTCCACCTCGGTGATGGAGTTCGACTATTGCCCTGACGGCAAGGACGTGGAGTACAAGGTGAATATTCTCGACACGCCGGGTCACCAGGACTTTGCCGAAGACACCTTCCGAACACTCACCGCCGTCGATTCGGCCATTATCGTGGTAGACGGTGCCAAGGGCGTTGAGACGCAGACACGCAAGCTCATGACCGTTTGCCGCATGAGGAAGACACCCGTCATCATCTTTATTAATAAGATGGATCGCGAGGGCCGCGACCCTTTTGATTTGCTCGACGAGCTGGAACAGGAACTGGAGATTAAGGTGCGCCCCCTCAGCTGGCCCATCAATCAGGGCGCAAAGTTCAAAGGAGTATATAACATATATGAACAGAAGCTCGACCTTTTCACTCCCGACAAGCAGCGTGTGACCGAAAAAGTAAGCGTAGAGCTCGATTCTGCCGAGCTTGAAGACAGGGTAGGCGAACAGGATGCCCAGAAACTGCGCGAAGACCTGGAGCTTATCGACGGTGTGTATCCGGACTTTGAGGTGGAAACCTACCGTGAGGCCGAGGTGGCACCCGTGTTCTTCGGATCGGCACTGAACAACTTCGGCGTCCAGGAACTGCTGAACTGCTTTGTAGAGATAGCACCTTCGCCCCGTCCCACGAAGGCCGAGGAACGAATGGTGCAGCCAGAGGAGCCACGGTTCACGGGCTTCATCTTCAAGATCACGGCAAACATTGACCCCAACCACCGCTCCTGCATTGCTTTCTGCAAGGTGTGTTCAGGAAAATTTCAGCGTAACCAGCCCTATCTGCATGTGCGGCAGGGAAAGACGCTGCGCTTCACTTCGCCCACGCAGTTTATGGCCCAGCGAAAGAGCACCATCGACGAAGCTTGGCCGGGCGACATCGTGGGACTGCCCGACACTGGAGGCCTCTTCAAGATTGGCGACACCCTCACCGAGGGAGAACAACTGCATTTCCGTGGACTGCCATCGTTCTCGCCAGAGCTTTTCAAATATATAGAGAACGACGATCCCATGAAGGCCAAGCAACTGCAGAAGGGCATCGATCAGCTCATGGACGAGGGTGTGGCACAGCTGTTTGTCAACCAGTTTAATGGCCGTAAGATCATCGGCACCGTGGGGCAGCTGCAGTTTGAGGTGATACAATACCGCTTAGAGAATGAATACAACGCCCGCTGCCGTTGGGAGCCGGTGCACCTGTACAAGGCTTGCTGGATAAGCAGCGACGACGAGAAAGAGCTCGATGCCTTTAAGAAGCGCAAGTATCAGTACATGGCCAAAGACAAGGAAGGCCGCGACGTGTTCCTGGCCGACAGCGGCTACGTGCTCTCCATGGCCCAGCAAGACTTCGAGCATATTCAGTTCCATTTCACCTCCGAATTCTAAGCGATGCAACAGCTGCAGGAACTATATATAAAGTGGTGTGGCCAGAAGGCGGCCTCCATAGAGCGCTTGCCGGGGGCAGGCAGCAACCGGGTGTATTATCGCCTGCGGAACTCCGATGGACAGACTGCCATAGGAGTGGTAGGCACCAGTACAGACGAGAATCGTGCCTTCATCTATCTTTCGAATCATTTCCGTGCATGTGGATTGCCAGTGCCCGAGGTGCTGGCTGTGAGCGATGATGCGCAGCGCTATTTGCAGACCGACCTGGGCAGCACGTCGCTCTTCGAAGCCATAAAAGGGGGCAGAGAGGCTGGCGGACAGTATTCGGAACAAGAGCAGATGCTCTTGCGCCGCACCATGCGCGAACTGCCGCGCCTGCAGTTCCTTGGTGCCAGAGGGCTCGACTTTGCGCAGTGCTATCCGCAGCCAGCATTCGACGAAGAGGGCATTTTCTTCGATCTGAACTATTTCAAGTATTGTTTTCTGAAGGCTACGGGCATCGACTTCCACGAAGTGAAGCTTCAGGCCGACTTCCGGGCGCTGGCCGCCGATTTGTTGCGGGAACCGTCCGATGGCTTCCTCTACCGCGATTTTCAGGCACGCAACGTGATGCTGGCAGGTGGCGAGCCTTACTTCATCGATTTTCAAGGTGGCAGGCGAGGACCTTTATATTACGACATCGCCTCGTTTTTGTGGCAGGCATCGGCAAAATATCCGACGGAACTGCGCCATGCACTAGTCGATGAATATTATGAAACGGCTCAAAAGTATGCCACGATGCCCGCACGTGAGCATTTCGACCAAAGGCTACGCCTGTTTGTGGCCTTCCGCACGCTGCAAGTGCTGGGAGCTTATGGCTTCCGTGGATATTTCGAGCGAAAGAAGCATTTCATCGACTCTGTCCCGCCTGCTATTCAAAATCTTCGCCAACTGCTCGCCACCAGCGTGCTGCAGGCCTATCCCTGTCTTACCGATGTGTTGCAACGGCTGGCGGCTCTCCCGCAGTTCTTGCCTGCCAGCAGTGGGCGCTCCCTTATTAGCACGGAGAACGGCACCAAGTCACCACTCGTGGTCAGGGTGTATAGCTTTTCTTACAAGAAAGGCATTCCCGAAGACGAGAGCGGCAATGGGGGCGGCTATGTGTTCGACTGCCGTTCTACCCACAACCCCGGACGCTACGAACCCTATAAAAAAATGACGGGTCTCGATGAACCCGTCATTCGTTTCCTGGAGGAGGATGGCGAGATACTCACCTTCCTCGACAGTGTCTATAGGCTGGCCGATGCCCATGTGGCCCGCTATATGGAGCGGGGCTTCACGTCGCTCATGTTTTCTTTTGGTTGCACTGGTGGTCAGCATCGTTCTGTCTATTCGGCACAGCATCTGGCCGAGCATATCCACCGTAAGTTTGGCATAGAAGTTCGCCTCTGCCATCGTGAGCAAGGCATCACCCAAACATTATAAAATTTAGGAGTTAGGAGCTTTTTGCTCCTAACTCCTAAAAAATCAATACTCAAACGTACCGTATTCACTCTTGATGGTCAGGCTGCGCTTACCTTCTTCTATGCGGCCTACCACCTGTGCATCGATGTTGAACGACTTCGAGAGTGCCACCACTTTTTCGGCAATCTCCGGGCGCACGTATATCTCCATGCGATGCCCCATGTTGAACACCTGATACATCTCACGCCAATCGGTTCCCGAACAGTCGTGTATAATCTGGAACAGCGGCGGTACGGGAAACATGTTGTCTTTTATTACGCGGCAGTTCTCACCCACAAAGTGCAGTACCTTGGTCTGTGCACCGCCCGTGCAGTGCACCATGCCATGAATCTCAGGCCGCAGTTCGTCGAGCAGTCGCTTGATGACCGGTGCATAGGTGCGAGTAGGCGAGAGCACCAGCTGCCCCACGGTGAGCGAAAGCTGTGGCAACTGTTCGGTGAGCTGATGCTTTCCGCTATAGACCAGCTCCTCTGGCACGTTGTGGTCGTAGCTCTCAGGATATTTTCCGGCTAAGTATTTTTCGAAGACATCGTGTCGCGCCGATGTCAGGCCATTGCTGCCCATGCCGCCGTTGTAGCGGTGCTCGTAGGTGGCCTGTCCCGTCGACGACAGTCCCACGATTACGTCGCCCGGCCGTATGTTGGCATTATCTATCACGTCGCTACGTTTCATGCGGCAGGTCACGGTGCTGTCTACGATGATGGTTCTCACCAGGTCACCTACGTCGGCGGTTTCGCCACCGGTGGGATAGATGCCAATGCCCATCTGCCGCAATTCGGCCAGCAATTCGTCGGTGCCGTTGATAATGGCCGAAATCACCTCTCCTGGCACCAGCATCTTGTTGCGCCCGATAGTGCTCGACACAAGAATGTTGTCTACAGCTCCTACACACAGCAGGTCGTCGGTGTTCATCACAATGGCATCCTGGGCAATACCTTTCCACACGCTCAGGTCGCCGGTCTCTTTCCAGTACATGTAGGCCAGGCTCGATTTCGTTCCTGCACCGTCGGCATGCATAATGTTGCAGTAGTCGGGATCGCCTCCCAGCACGTCGGGTATGATCTTGCAGAAAGCCTGTGGGAATATTCCCTTGTCGATGTTCTTGATGGCGTTGTGCACGTCTTCCTTGGCAGCACTCACGCCACGCATCATATAGCGGTTGTCCATCTGTTGTTATTTATGATTTAGCAGTTTACTATTTTATGATATTCAGAAGATGTATCCCAGTGTGAGCAGCACCTGATGGCGCTTGAAGTCTACGGGTGTGGCCGAACACTTGTTCTCCATGTAGAAGCCGCCAGCCTCTTCATAGTTCTGATAGTCTGTGAAGGGGTAGAAGTCGCCTTTGGTCATGCTGTACTGATAGGCCAGGTCGAGCTTCAGCTTATTGATGCGGGTGCCTATGCCGGCAGTGATGCGATGGGTGCCCTTCCAGTTTGTGTAGTCGGTGGTGGAGGCATAGCACACGCCAGGCGAATAGATTGTCTGGTTTCTCCAGCCGTCGCTGGCATAGATGGCACTCACGTAGTTGTAGCCCAGGCGCACGGCCACGGCAGGGTCGGGCTTCAGCTCTACGCCAGCCTTCAAGGTGTGTACGCCTTTTAGCACAGCTCCGATTTCAGTATTCATGTCTTTGTCGCTTCGGCTTGAGCTGCCATCATAGCCCGAGTAGGTTATATAGCGCATGTCGGCAGAACTGAAGTCGGAGAATTCATAGCCTGCACCCAAAGCAAAACTCTTTCCTATGGTGTGTCCCAGGCTGACGCCAAACTTCCAGGGGGTGTAGAACTTGAAGTCGTAGCTCTCGCCCGGGTTATGGTCTTCCTGGTCGATGGCAAGCGTGGTATAGTTGTTGGTGGTAAGAGAGTACCATGTGGGCGAAGCGATGGAGAGTCCCACCCTGAAAGGCGATTCATCAATAGGCCTGATGATGATGCCTGCCTTAATGTCGAATCCCGTGCCTTTTATGCTGCGCTCGTCATCCAGTCTCAATTGGCTTACCTCCGTGCCGTTAGGTAGTTTCTGTCCGTTTTCCAATGCCTCCACATAGCCGGTGAAAGCCTCGTAGCGCACGTCGTGTATTCCCATGGTGACGCCCCAGTAGACGCGGTCTTTAGAGTTTCCGCTTACATTGAAATCATATTCGCCAATGTATCCCGACGTGCCACGGTTGTAGCCAAATCCCGCTGCCGTGAGGGGCACATAGCCTATGTCGAAGAGCAAGAGATTACTCATCTTGTAGTCTACCTCGCTCTCATAATAGTTCATGCCGTTGGCATCCTCGTTTGACTTGTCCAGTAATCCTGCCAATCCTTTCATGTTGGTAGGTAGCGACAGTCCGGAGCCTCTCAGGTCTACTAAATTGCCAGTGGCCTGGTCAACCTCGCGGGTGCTTGGTGCGAAATTGTTGGCGGCCGAGAGTATCTGGTCGAAGTTGCGGTTTTTGTGGAAGTTGAATGCTACGTTGACGAAGTTGCGGTTGCTGGTTTGCGTAGAATATACGAATCCTACCTGGTCGAACGACATATTCGTGGCTCCGACGCCCCCAAACTTCACGGCGTTTTGCTGCGATACCAGTCCGAATGAGAGCGAAGCCTCGCTATGGCGAAACAGGCCCATGCCTGCAGGATTGGTGCTTATCGTCGAGAGGTCGGCTCCCAGTGCGTCGAGCGCACCGCCCATGCCCACGTATCGTGCCGTTCCGTTCAGGTCTTCCTGAAGCAAGTTTCCAGCGTCGTAGGCATCCTGTGCCGTTGCTGTTAGCGATGTGAGGGCCAGTGTGGCTATCATTCCATATCTGTTTGTCATGTCTGTCGAAATTATAGTATTACTTTACTTTTTATTTATTTTAGTGGCACAGTGGCGTTATCTACGGCGTCCTCCCATGCTGCCACCGCCCATGGCGCCGCTACGCGAACCGCCACCGAAACCGCCGCCACCGCCAAAGCTGCGCGTGCCACCGCCCGACGAACGCGGAGTGTAGGACGAACTGCTCGATGAGCGGGGGGTATAGCTCGACGACGAGCTGCTCGATGAGCGGGGGGTATACGAACTTCTCGACGTGCTCGACGTGCTCGACGATGTCCGGCTGTTTGCCGGTGCCCAGCTGCTACGGTTCGTTGAACGGTTGTTGGTACCGGCCACCGTGCGTGAGCCATTAGCAGTCCGCCCACCAGACAGGCGAGGCCTTGTGCGATTGTAAGCACGGTTGTTGGTTCCCGCCACGGTCTTATTGCCCACATAGGTGCGTCCGCCATAGTAGTGGGGGCCTACGTGGCGCCAGCCATAATAGCCGCCGTAATAGCCTCCATAATATCCACCATAGTATCCACTATAATAGAAGTTATGGCGATAGTACCATGGATCCCAGCTATAGTACCAAGGATCGTACCAAGGATCGTACCAAGGATAGTATGTTGAGTAGTACCAGGGCGAGTGCCACGTGCTGGCAACCCACTCGTCGTTGCGCCCCTGCTGATAGCCGTCCCAGTAGGCTTGTGAGGGTTCGTAGCCTTCCCATCGCTGCATTTTCCGGGATAGCTGGTAGTCGCTCACAGAGTCGGGGTATACCCCAACTTCACCCGAGAAGTCAATCACGTCGCTCATGGTCGAGTCGCCAGGTATGGCTTGATAGTAGCTGCCTGGCCTGCGGTTGTACTCATCCACGTCGCGTGTCGAACCGCTATAGTATGTTTCCTCGGGCAAGCCGTAACGGGCGTTAGCCTTCTCAACATTCTTTTTTGTAGGAACGAAGTACATGTCGTCATCGTCTTGCGCTACCATGGATAGGGGTAGAGCCAGCAAAATGGTTGCAAAAAGAAATGATTTTTTCATATTTCTCTCTTCTTTGTTTTATTCACGATGCAAAAATACACAATATTACAGTGCAAAATTACGGAAAAACCCTAAACAATAGTAGGATTTCCCCTATTTTTTTTAATTTTGCACCAAAATTTAACACCTTATATGAAGTATTACGAAGTAAATTTCAGTATCTCTTGTCCAGAATCTCTTTTTGGCGACGTGTGCGACGTTCTCTCAGCCCTGGCTGGCGAAGCAGGCTTCGAGACGTTCGAAGAAACACCCACAGGGTTGAAAGGTTATGTGCAACAGTCGGTTTTCGACGACAATGTGCTTAAAGGCCAGCTGGCTTTCATGCCGTTTGACGACACGACGGTAAACTACACCGTGGCCGAAGCCGCCGACAAAGACTGGAACGAGCAATGGGAGCAAGAGGGATTCGCCCCTATTGTGGTTGGCGACCGTTGCGTTGTTCATGATGGCCGGCATCTCGATGGCGTATGCCTTTCCCACTATGGAATAGCCATTGAGATCGATGCCCATCTGGCCTTTGGCACTGGCACTCACGAGACCACCCGTCTTATGTTGGATGCTTTGCTCTCCCTGCCACTCCAAGGCCTGCGCGTGCTCGACTGTGGCTGTGGCACGGGTATCCTGGGCATTGCCGCTCTAAAAGCTGGGGCGGCACAGGCCGTGGGCTACGACATTGATGAGTGGAGTGCCGACAACGCGCGCCATAATGCCATTATCAACGGTGTCGACAACCAATATACCGCCTTGTTGGGCGATGCGCGTGTGGCCGAATCGCTCAACGAACAATTCCATGTGGTATTGGCAAACATCAACCGCAACATACTATTGTCCGACCTGCCTGTTTTCCGCAGTCGCATGCTTCCTGGAGGCAGGTTGCTGCTTAGTGGCTTCTATCTGTCTGATGCACCACAGCTTGTCGAGACAGCCCGACAACAGGGGCTGAGCCTGCAGGCACAGTCGGCCGATGGGGAGTGGGCATGCCTACAATTCGTGACACTTTAATTCGCTGGTTTTCTTATCCTCGAAAGGCTGAAGTATGTCGGAAAACAAACAAAAATTTGGGTATGAAGAATAATTTAGCCTGTTTTGTGAGGTCGGTTTCGGAATTATTATTACCTTTGCACCCCAAATTATAGAGGTATAGAAATTCTGATTACAGAAATGAAGAGGTGCTTCATCGCTTTTATGTTTGCAGCAGGTCTTCTGGCCAGTTGCTCCGATGGCGGCAAGATGTCTTTGCCCATCCATCTTGGGGAAGAGACTGACACGACCAACGTTTCTGCCGATAGTGCAAGTCTGCAAGATGAGCTGATAGCCGGCGAACCGATGTCGGAGGCCGTCGACGAATTGTTTGATGACTTCATTTTCAACTTTGCCTCAAACAGGCGGTTGCAGATGGAGCGCATAAAGTTTCCATTAATGGTCATTGCTGGCGACAAGACCGACAGTATTTCCCGCTCGAAATGGAAAATGGAATACTTCTTCATGAAGCAAGACTATTACACGCTTATCTTCCAGTCGCAGCAAGAGATGGAGCAGCTGAACGACACGTCCTTGCAGGAGGCTGTCGTCGAGAAGATTTTCCTCGACGATGACCTCGTGCGGCAGTATCACTTCAGCCGTCGCTCGGGCCGCTGGATGCTCTATGAAATACGCGACCAGCTGCTGCCTCGAAATCCTAACGCCGCCTTTCTGGCATTCTACAAGCAGTTCGTCGCCGACTCGCTGTTTCAGCATGAAAGTCTGGCAGCGCAGATCGATTTCTCTGGTCCCGATCCCGACGATGATTTTCAGCAGATAGAGGGGATGATCACTCCTGACTTTTGGGATGCCTTCCGTCCCGATTTCCCCATGGGCATGCTCTACAATATTGTCTACGGGCACCCCCAAAGCCCCACGGGGCAGAAAATTCTTGTGCTCCGGGGCATTGCCAATGGCCTTGAAGTCGAAGTTACCTTCCAGTTGCAGCATGGCCGCTGGAAACTTGTAAAACTCACAACATAGATGAAAGACCTTTCCAACTACAGTCTGCTGTCTCACAATACTTTTGGCATCGATGCCCAGTGTAAGCGCTTCCTGGAGTACGCCTCTGAGGAAGAAGCCGTACAGGTGGCCAGTATCCTGGCACAAGAGCAGAGTCCTTTTTTAGTGATAGGCGGGGGCAGCAATCTGCTGCTTACTGCCGACTACCCTGGTACGGTGGTACATTCGGCAATAAAAGGCATACAACAGTCCTTCACCGATCATCATGCCGGTCAGGTGCTGGTGCGCGTGGGTAGTGGCGAAATCTGGGACGAGACGGTAGAGTATTTTCTCCGGCATGGCTGGTATGGAGCCGAAAATCTTTCGCTCATTCCTGGCGAGGTGGGAGCCGCCGCAGTGCAGAACATCGGCGCTTATGGTGCCGAGGCAAGCAGCATCGTCTATGAAGTGGAGGCAGTGGAAATAGCTACTGGGCGGAAGGTCGTCATTCCTGCCGGCGAGTGCCACTATGGCTACCGCCAGAGCCGTTTCAAGCAGCAGTGGAAAAACAAGTATCTCATTACCCATGTGGTGTTCCGACTAAGTGAGCGTTTCAGCCCCCATACCGACTACGGCAATATTCAGGCAGAGTTGGCCCGGCGTGGCATAACCGAACCGACACCCGCCGAACTGCGACAGGTCATCATCGACATTCGCCAAGCCAAGCTGCCCGACACGAAAGTCGAGGGTAATGCAGGCAGCTTTTTCATGAACCCCGTGGTCGCCATCGACAAGTTTCATCAGCTGTTGGCCTTCTATCCGCAAATGCCTCATTATCCTGTAGACGATGCTCACGAGAAGATTCCCGCCGGCTGGCTCATCGACCAGTGTGGCTGGCGCGGGCGCAGCCTGGGGCGTGCCGGCGTTCACGACAAGCAGGCACTCGTGCTCGTCAACCGCGGCGGGGCTACGGGCCACGACATCGTGGCACTCTGCCAGGCTGTGCGTCGCGATGTGCTGCAGAAATTTGGAATAGAAATACAACCCGAAGTGAATATCATCTAATTCATCTACCATGCAGATAACATTTTTAGGAACAGGTACCTCTTGCGGCGTCCCCGTGATAGGGTGCCAGTGCCCTGTATGCCAGAGTGCCGATTCCCACGACCGGCGCTTGCGCTGCAGCATCCTTGTTGAAACGCCGCAGACACGACTGCTCGTCGACTGTGGACCCGATTTCCGAGAGCAAATCCTTCCGCAGCCCTTTCGCCGTATTGATGGTATTCTCATCACCCATTCCCACTACGATCATGTGGGCGGGCTCGACGATATCAGACCTTATTGCCAGTTTGGCGAAATCTGCGTCTATGCCGACCCCATAGCCCGCCAGGCCATGCTCCAGATGTTGCCATATTGCTTTGCCGAGCATCGCTATCCTGGCGTGCCCGCCATTGGCTTGCACGAGATTCGTGCCGGCGAGCCCTTCACGATTGGCGACATCGACATCATGCCTTTGCGTGTGATGCATGGCAAGCTGCCAATCCTCGGCTATCGCTTTGGCCGTTTTGCCTATATCACCGACATGAAAACCATCGACAACGACCAATTAACGTTGCTCCAGGGGGTAGAGGTGCTCGTAGTCAATGCCTTGCGTTTCAAGCCAGACCATCACTCTCATCAAATGGTCGACCAGGCCATCGACTTTGCGCATAGGGTAGGGGCCCGACAGACATGGCTCACCCACGTCTGCCACGACATCGGGCTGCAAGCAGAAGTCGACGCTCAACTTCCAGACGACGTAAAATTAGCTTACGACGGCTTAAAATTGAATGTTTTGTGAAGCCCGAGCGCAGAGACCGAACTTGTTCGAGCTACGCCGAGGTGAGTGAAATATTGAATGAAATTCAACGTTTTTAGTTAAGAAATGTTGTAAACTGAAAGTTTTTCGCTCAAATCCATTGCAGTTTAAAATAAATTGCATAATTTTGCAATGTGTTTTTCATAGTATTAGATTTAAGGTTAACAAAGGTTGGAGTACAGCGGTACTCCTTTTTTTTATATATATTAGGTTCCTTTAAGCTGGGTTCTATTAATTTCCACGGTTGAGCCAGAATTATATTTTGCCTTTATTGATTATCAATGTGTTACGGGTGGGCGTTTGATGTGCTGATACCATAATG
>CAMJLB010000041.1 GCA_946406555.1 uncultured Prevotellaceae bacterium
CCCGTGTGTCAGCGAGCGTCTTATTTGCTCTGCAAGCCGTCGGCAAAGCCGGCGTAGGCGTGCTTGCGGTTGTAGTTCAGGTCCCATAGTCCGAGCGGACTGTTAGGCCGCCAGCCGCTGTTGGCCGGGCTGTCGGTGGCAGCCCACTGGCAGATGCCCCACTGCTGTGCAGCAGGCACAATCTCGAAGTACTTGCTGACGACGAACTTGTAGAGGTCGGCCATTTCGTGCAGTTGTGCCTCGGTGGCGTTAGCCGTCTGCACGTCGTTGCCGTTTTCGTCTACCAGTCCCATGTCGAGCTCGCTCACGCGAACAAGCTTGCCTGTCTGGGCCATCAGCCGGAACATATTCTCGATGGCCTTCTTCTTCTTCTCCTGCACGTTGGCGTTCATATAGCATGAGATGTGCATCTGCGAGCCGATGCCGTCTATCTTGGTCACGCCGTCGGCCTCCCAGCGGTCAATCCACTCGATGAGGCTCTTCAGCTTCTTGTTGTCGTCCCAGTCGCTTTCCAGGTTGTAGTCGTTGATGAACAGCTTCACGTCTTCGGGTCCGTACTGGCGGGCCAGACGCACGGCCGTGCGCACATAGTCGATGTCGCCGAGATAGTCTTGCCAGAAGAAATCGGTGGTGTTGCCTTCCGAGCCGTGCTGCAGGTCGTAGAAGCCGTCTCCGTCGGTGTCGGCACCCGAGATGGCCTCGTTGACCACGTCCCAGGCTTTCACCTTGCCGTCGCAGGCATTCATCATGCCTTCTATCCAGTTGGCCATGGCCCAGGTCAGGGTGTCTTTCTTTTCCTGCTCGGTCAGAGGGATGGCGTTCATCGACTTCATCACGTAGAGCTTCAGGTCATCGATGTAGATGTCGCCTGCGAAATCGCCAAAGCTGTGAATCCAGCGGGTGGCTCCCTCCTTGTTGCAGGTGAACTTCACGGTGAAGTCCTTCCATTCCGTGCCAAACTCAATGTTGGGGAAGTCGCCTGCCGAGGAATAGTCGGAAGTGACCTGGGCCCCCGACCGCCATACGCCATTGCCGCTGCCCTTGATCTTGAGGCTCATGTAGTAGGTTACGCCCTGCTCGAACTGGTATCCATCGATAGCCATCTGTGCAGCCCAGAAGTCGGTGGTGCTGGGATTGTTGACGTGCAGCACGCCGTCTTCGATGGTACGTGTGGAGTTGTTGCCCCAACCGCCGGGAACGTCGGAACCGGAAAAGTCGTTCTCGTAGATGTAGGAGGGCACTTCTACCACCGGTGCCTCGAGTAAGTAGAGGGTCACGCTTTTGATGGAATACTCTCCCTCATAGTCGCCCGACTGCAGCAGCATGTGCACGCCCGATGCATCGTTGGGTGCGGTGAAGGCGATGTCGCGTGTTTCCCAGTCGGTGGTGAAGTCGAGCACGCCGGCCTTGATGTCAGCTCCCCATGGACCGATGACGTAGTGCAGGTTCTCGCTGGCGGGCGAACCCTTCAGCTCGAGGCGCATCACGTACTCCTTGCCAGCCTGCAGCGAAATGCCGTCGGCCACCATATATTGCAGTTCCCAGAAATTGGCGATGGTGCCGGTAGTGGTGATGGTGAGTGCCCCGTTGGTGCTGACCGTGGCAATGTCGGGGAACTGTCCCCACATGGTGTATGCCGTGGCTGCTGCCCAGTCCATCTTGTACTCTTCCTTCTCTTCTTTGGCATCGGGGTCTATGTCGAGTTCCTTGTCCTTGAGCAGCGAGCTGAGATATTTCACAGGCTGCTGCGAGTGCCAGGCCAGCGTGTGGCCATAGACGGATAAGCCGGCATCGGTAGCGGCAGAGACATACTCCGACACGGTGCCGAAGTTCATTTCGCCCTTGTCGTTCACGCACGACGCCATCTTCATGTCGTTGCCCGACACGGTCTCGTTGAAGTTGGAGTTGGTGAGAGCATAGACCAGTTGCTGCTGCAGATACTCCCTGGCGTCGGTGCCCACGCCGAGTTTCACGTTGGGGTTGCCAAGATACTCCTTAAGCGGCTTATAGTCGTTCAGATAGGCATATTCGCCCTTGAGCGCCGGGCGGTCTACGCTGTATTCCTGGTCGAACTGGTCGGCACAGGAGGTCAGTGCTGTCAGGCCACAGCCCACGGCGAAAGCCATCAGTGGAGTGTTTATGTTTCTAAAGGTAGTCATAATCTTCAATCTTCAATTTTCAGTTTTCAATCTTCAATTGTTATAGACTGGGGTGAATTCCTCAAAGCTCACCCCGCTGCGTTCCCACACCATTTTTTCGTGTGTGCTGCCCTTGTCGATGGCGTTGCCATAGTCGTCTGTGCCAAAGTCGACCGTGTAGTTCAGTTCCAGTCCGTCGCGGTCTTTGTTGTTCCATGCCTTCTTCTCGCTGTCGTCGGCCCACTGGCCAGTGCCGGAGGCAGTGTAGCCAGGGGTGAGTGAACTGATGGTGCACTTCTCGTTGGCATCGAAGGTGAGCAGGAGGTCGCAGCTGAGGACGCGCTTCTCCACCTTCTCCACCTCATTGCCGGCGGCATCGTAGGTCTTGGCGTGGTAGTCTCTGGTGTAAGCCACGGTGTACTTGCAGGTGTTGAGCGAGAGCGTGGTAAGCTGCACGGTCGATGCCTTCTCGATGTTGGCGGTCGAGGTGTTGCCGTTGGTGAGCCACCATCCCGAGTATTTGTTCTGGAACTTCACGCAGTAGAGCATGTAGTCCTTGGGCTGTACGTCCCAGGCCGTCTCGTCGGTGCGCACTCCCGACCCGCCCTCTTTGGCTGTGCCGGAAAGAATCTTGCCGAAACCTGTCTGGCTGGTCATTACCACGGGAATGACGTAGGTGTTCTTCACGGCATCGGGATCGTTGAAGAATGCATCGGTCAGCTGTACTTCCGTGGTGCCCTTGAACGATCCGTTGAAAGACAGCGTATTGCCCGACAGCTGATAGTAGCTCGTGGGCATGGCTTTTACGGCCGATCCGTCGGCGAAGGTGAGGTTGTTGACCAGGGTGGGGTCCACGGCAATCACTACCATGCCGTCGCTGCCATTGTAGGAGCCGCCGAAGGTGGCCTGTATCTGGCACTTATGAGCGTGGTCGAGCGTCAGGTCGTAGTCGTCGTCGCCCAGGACGATGGTGCGCACGGGGGTTTGGTAGGCAAAATAGACCGTGGTGCCGCCCTCATAGTCGTCAAACTCTTTGTTGCCGTTCTCGCAAGAGGTGAGGAATGCGGCCAGGCCGCAGCCCGCACACATCATCGTGAGAAACTTATGCTTCAATCCTTTTGTATTCATAATCTTCTTTTTTCAGTTTTTTCTGTTTTTCAATCACTTCCACCCCTCGTTTTGCTGCAGGTTGCTGTATTTCTGCACCTCAGTGTAGGGTATGGGGCCATAGTTCATATAGTCTTGATAGCTGCGCTTTTCGGCCTCGAATTTGGTGTAGGTCACGCCGCCCGTGGCGTCGGTCTTGATGCTGATGCCGTAGGCAGGCTCTGTGAGCGAGGCATTCCAGCGGCGCAGGTCCCAGAAGCGGTGGTTCTCGAAGCAAAGCTCTAAGCGCCGCTCGTTGCGAATGAGCTCGCGCATCTTTTCCTTCGACTCGGCACATTCGTCCAGATAGGGGTCGTAGTTGGGGTCGTCGGCTCCGCCTATTCCTGCACGGTGGCGGATAGCCTTGATGACATCGTAGGCCGAGAAGTCGGCACCGCCCACGTTGGCCTTTGGCCCTTCTGCCTCGTTGGCAGCCTCGGCATAGTCGAGGAAGATCTCGGTGTAGCGAATACGGGCCGGCAGGTGTTTCTTCGATGTGGTGCTCGAGGGGTCGAGGTTGATGTCGCTGCGCAGCAGCTTGCGCAGGTAGTAGCCGGTGGTGGTAGAGCGTCCGTTCTCACGGTTCAGCCCGTCGAGCGTGGTGGCATCTGTAGCGGTGTTGATGGCTGCTCCGGCGGCCCCCTGCGTCTCTCCGTTCACGAGGATATAGGTCTTCAGCCTTGGGTCGCGCCCCTCGTAGGGACGGGTGGCATCATAGCCCGAGGCCGTGGCGGTGATGGGATAGCCGTTGGCCATGGGGAAGGCATCTACCAGGTTTTGCGTGGGGTTCACCCGTCCGTTGCCGTAGAGCGAGGGCGGATAGTTGTTGGTCTCCAGGTTGTGGTTCTCCTCCACGTTACCGCGCCACACCAGTTCCGCGGGGTTGGGGTCGGTGGCGCCCATGTTCTCGATGGCAGCCGAGGCATACCATTTCCATCCGTCTTGCGAGAGACCGCTGATGCCGCCGCAGTATTTCAGGCTGGCTGCCGCCAGCTGTGCAGCCTGGGCGTAGGTCATGGCCTCGGCCGAAGCATAGGCCGGCGAGGCGGCAAAGATGGCCACCTGTGCCTTCAGGGCAGCAATGATGCGCCCGTCGATCTTTCCACGGTGGTTGTTGCCGAAGGCGCGGTTGTATTCGGCATCGTTGCCTCCCTCGCTCTTGTACTTGGCTGGCACGGCATCGCTGCTCACGTCGCCATACTGCTCGGGCAGATACTCAAGCGCCTTGTCGAGGTCGGCCATAATCTGGTCTACACATTCCTTGAAGGTGCTGCGGGGCACGTTGAAGTCGCTCTCCGGCGTTTCCGACTGCAGGTGTATGGGCACGCCCATGAGCTGGCCGCCTACTTTGCCGGCATGGGCCCGCAGCAGGTAGTACATGTGCAGGGCTCTCAGTGCGTATGCATTGCCCCGGTAGTTGTCTTCATACATCTTTTTGAGCGACTTGCTCGTGTACGACCACTCCACCTTGTCGCAGTTCTCAAGCATCAGGTTGCAGTACTGTATGGCGTGGTAGCGCACCCACTGGCTGACGGGGTTGAGGGTTGCCGACCACGAGCCTGTTGCCATGCGCTTGTAGTCGTCGTCGTTGTTGTTGGTCACGGCATCGTCGGTGGCCACGTCGGTCGACGGGTTGTTGTCGTAAGACAGCAGCAGGTAGGCATTGTCGAGCAGGCCACGGGCAAAGGTGGGGTCGGAGTACATCTGGTCGAGTTCCAGGTTGTTCTCTACGGCCGGCTCAAACAGGTCGTCGCACGAGGTGAAGGCCACTCCGATGCAGAAGGCGCATACATATTTGATAAATTTATTATTCATAATCTTCTATCTTCAATTAAAACGAAACTTTTGCACCAATATTGTAGAAGCGGGTCTGTGGGGCGCTGCCCACGTTGAGTTCCAGTATTTCTCGCTCTTTGGCCAGAGTGAGCAGATTGCTGCCGCTCAGGTATACCGCCAGCCCTTTCACGATGCCCTGCCCGATGATGGTCTTGGGGAAGTCGTAGGTGAGCTGCACTTTTGCCAGGTCGAAGCGCGAGGTGGAGTACATCCAGAAGTCACTGGTCTGCAGGTTGTTGGTGCCTGCCTGTGTGGTCAGCCTCGGGTAGTCGGCACTCTCAGCGGTGGCTGCCGTCCATCGGTTGCGCACCACCGACGAGTATTTGTTCTCGCCGCTTATCCACCAGTAGCTGCTGTTCTTTACGCCGTTGCCGCCAAATCCACCCACGCCGAGGAGGAAGAGCGTGAAGTCGCGGTATTTCAGCGTGAGGTTGATGCCCAGCGTCATGGGACTGCCATACCAGCCACCCTTGCCCAGGTTCACCTGGTCCTTGGTGTCGATGACGCCATCGCCGTTCTGGTCCTTGTACTTCAGGTCGCCCGGACGGATGGTTCCGCCCAGTATCTGTGCGGGCGAGTTGTCTATGTCGGCCTGATTCTGGAAGAAGCCCAGGCACTCATATCCCCAGATGGCATCGAGCGGCTGGCCCTGGCGGTACTGGTAGCTGTCGGCATAGTTGGTGTCGTCGCGCTTGCTGGCATTGGTGGCATAGTAGGTCATGCTGGCCCCTGCCTGTAGGTTCACTTCTCCCAGCTGTTTCTTGTAGGTTGCTCCCAGCTCGAAACCCGTGCGCGTGTCGTCGTTGTAGTTCAGATTGGGCACGAAGCCTGTCTGCGAGCCGATATGCCACGACGAGAAGTAGCTGGGCACCTGGTTGGTGGCGGCGATGACGCCTCCCTTCATCTTGCTGGTGAAGAAGGCAGCGTCGATGCTGAGTGAGCGTTCCAGCAGCTCGGCGTGTACCGAGGCCGATATTTCCTTTCGCTGCAGGAAGGTGAGGTCGTCGTTGCCGCCGCGCACCGACTGTACCGACGAGTGGCCAGAGCCGCCGTTCCAGTCCCACCAGCCTCCGTTTTGGAAGGTGGCCTGGTACATGTAGTAGTTGTCGATGCCGAGGTCGGTCTTCAGGTTGCTCAGGCTGACGCTCACGGTGAGGTCGTTGAAGGGGGTGTTCTGCATAAACTTCTCCTTGGTGAGCCTCCAGCCGGCTGTTATCGAGGGCGAGAATCCCAGGCGCTTGCCTGCTGGCAGGCGTGCCGACCATGGGGTGGCCACGGCCAGGTTGGCATAGTATTTCTTGGCGAAGTCGTAGTTCAGCTGCAGGCCCAGGTTGGCGTTGCTCGTCTTGTGATACTCGCCCGAGAAGGTCTGCTGATAGCCGTTGGCCACGAGTATGGCGCTCAGGTTGTGCTTGTCGGCCAGCGTGCGGTTCCAGTCGAAGTGTGCGCTGAAGGCGATGGTCTGGTTGTCGGCAGAGCCGGAGATGTTCTGCAGTCCCGACTTCTTGTCTACCAGCCCGTGGTTGTCGAGGGCCACGATGGCATCTCGGCCGCCATAGTTGCTCCAGGTGGGCTCATAGGTGGCATAGCTGTTGTTGAACGAGGTAGAGTAGCTCGTGGCATAGTCTACGCCTACGAGTGCGTGGAAGGATAGGCCTTTCAGCACCTTGTCGAGGTCGATGTTGATGCCTGCGTCGAACTGGAACTGCCTGCTGGTCCATGTGCTATATCCAGCTGCATAGTAGTCGGCAATGATGTTGCTCATGTCGGTCTGCGTGCCTCCCAGGAAATAGCTGCCGTCGATGATGTTGCTCGACGTGCCCACGAGCACTCTGGGCTGTACGGCGTTCGGGTCGAGGTATGACAGCGGAATGAGCGGACTGATGCGGTTGGGTCGCCAGGAGGCTGCCACCTCCCAGTAATTGCCGTCGGCCTGGGTAGAGTTTGCCGAGCGAGAGTTGTAATAGGAAGCGTTGGCATTGACGTAGGCCGTGATGAAGTCGTTGAGCTTGATGTCTACGTTGCCTCGCACGTTGAACCGGTCGGTGTAGTTGTCCTTGGCTTCGCCGAAGTTCAGGAAGTCGCCCTGCCGGTAGTAGCTCACGTTCGAGTAGAAGCGTGCGCGGTCGTTGCCGCCTTCAATCTCCACCGTGGCATCGGTGCGGTTGTAGGCCTTCTTCACATAGTCTGACGAGTAGAAGTCTACGCTAGGGTAGCGATAGGGGTTCTGCCGGCTGGCGTAGTTGTAAATCTGGTCCTGCGTGTAGAGCGGTGCCAGCCCGTCGTTGGCGCGTGCCTCGTTGTAGAGGGTCATGTATTCTGCCGATCCCAGGTATTCGGGAAACGACTTGGCTACGTTCCAGCCTGTGTTGGCCCTCACGCTGACGCTCAGCCCGTCGCTCTTTCGGCCACGCTTGGTGGTGATGAGCACGGCTCCGCGTGCGGCACGGCTGCCATAGAGCACCACGGCCTGCGCCCCCTTCAGGAAGGTTATTTCGGCTATCTCGTCGGGCTTCACGTTGTCGGCGGCGCGGGGCACGCCGTCGATGAGCACCAGTTGGTCGGTGAATCCCCACATGCCGGCACCGTTGAAGCCCGGCACGTAGCCCTGCATGTTGTCAAGGCTGTAGGTGTTGTAGTTCTTGTCTGTCAGCTCCCGGTAGTTCACGGTCGAGACGCCACCTGTCAGGTCTTGCTTGGCTATCTTGCGGAAGGCCACGCTGACGAGGCTGTCTTCTGCCGTCTCGGTCTGTGCAGTGGCCGGCAGAGCGGCTGTCAGGCAAAAGAACATGTAGGCATACTTAATATTATAGGTAATCATAATTGTCAATTTTCATTTTTTTCTGTTTTCAATTTTCTTTACCATCCCGGGTTCTGGCTGAATTCCTTGTAGAGGTACACGTCGGCCTCTTTGAATGGCAGCAGATAGTGTTTCGCCGAGAAGTTGCGCTCCACGATTACCTCTTCGTGCCAGTTGGTCACCTCGGCATCGCGTGGGTCTTGTTTAGCGAAATCGTAGTTGCCCACTCGGCTGAACTCCTGCGAGTTTTTGACGTTGTAGGGATATTCGGTGAGCAGCAGCCAGCGCTGCAGGTCGTTCCATCGGAAGCCTTCGAAGGCCAGCTCGCAGGCACGCTCTCGTCGCACCTCGTCCATAAACTTGTTTTTGTCGTTCTGCAGCTTGTCGGCCACATGGCCTGCGCCCACACGGTCGCGCAGCACGTTGATGGCCTCTACGGCAGTGTGGCGGCACTTGTTGCTCTTAAAGCCTGCTCCCTGAACGGCAGCCCCAGCCTCGGCATACATCAGGTAGATGTCGGCCACGCGCATATAGGGCAGGTAGCATTCCAGGGCACCGCCCCAGTTGTACATTCCGTCGTATTTGTTGCACTGGTGGGGCACCAGCTTCTGGCAGAAATAGCCCGTCCGGCTGCCGTCGGCACTGCGAGCCGGGTCGCCCGATGGCCGCATGTTGCCGCCGGTATACATCTGCATGTACTGGAAGTCCTTGTCGGAGGCCGATGGCGTGGTGTTGAGGAACTTGAATCCGTCGAAGATGATGTCGTGGTAGAAGCGCGGGTCGCGGTCCTTGAACGGGTGTGTGGGGTCGAAGCCCGAGTCGGGGTCGTCGAGGGGCAGTCCGTTGGCCATGCCGTAGGCGTGGTTGATGTAGTTGGCCGTGGGCATGTGTATGATGGCGTCGTGCTCCACGAGGTTGTTCACCTTGGGTCCCCAGAGCTTGGCAAAGTTCCAGTTCGATCCGTTCACGTCGAACACGGGTCCGCGCATCATGGCCTCACACGACCCTGGCATCTTCCAGTTCTGTCCGGTGGTGCGGAAGATGTCGCTGAAGTTGGTCGAAGAGCCTGCTGCAGCCACGTGGTCATAGATGTTGTCGTAATTGTATTCGGCCAGCGCATAGGGCGAGGCTCCGCTCTCGATGTCGGCGATGCATTCTGCCAGAGCGTCGGCCGCCTGTGTGGCCAGTGCAGTGTCGTAGGCGTAAGTCTTGCCGTTTTTCGAGGCACCCGTCTGTGCGCCGCCGTTGGCCTCGTTGTTCAGTGGCGAGGCAGCCCAGAGCAGCACTTTTCCCAAATAGCCCAGGGCTACGGCCTTGGTGATGCGCAGGTCGTTCTTGCCCAGCGTCTTGCGGCCAATGGCGGTGTTGTCCCAGTTGCTGGGCAGCAGGCTGGCAGCCTCGCGGAAGTCCTTGGCACACAGCTCGGCGCATTCCTTGAACGACAGGCGTGGAAGGGTGAGCACCTCGTTGGCTGGCAGCACGCGGTCTATGTAGGGCAGGCCGCCGAAGAATGCCATCATCTCTTCGTGCCACCAGGCGCGGAAGAAGAGCAGCTGGCCCTTGATGATGTTGCGTTCCTCGGTCGTGGCATCGGTCAGCTTGTCCAGATTCTCCAAGCCGAGGTTCATTTTGCGTATGCAGTACCAGCCGTGCTCTAATGAGTGGGCGAACTTGTCGGTCTTGGTGGGGTCGAGATCGTTGGCCGGACGGTGCAGGAAATTCTGGCTGTTGTCGGTGTACCAGTAGCGGTAGTCGCCCAGGTCGAAGTGGCTCGAGGTGTGGGCATCGCCGCCGCCGGTGTTCATCAGCTCGTCTTCGCCCCAGTTGAATGTGGTGCACCACCAGTTCGACTCCTTGTTGGGTATGCAGTTGTAGACCTCTTCTACGAAGCCCTGGAAGTTGGTGAAGTTCTTGAAGGCCTCTTCGGCGCTCACGTCCGAGTCGGGCTCCTTGTCCAGATAGTCGGTGCAGCTTGCCATAGGGGCGATGAGAAAGGGAGTGAGCAGCAGGTAGAACGCTCTCTTCTTCATCCTATATAATATATGTGTATTCATAATGTGTTCAATTTTCAATGTTCAATTTTCGATCTTCAATCTGTTAAAGGTTGAATTTCAGTCCGAAGTTGATGCGTTTCATCGTGGGATAGGCACCAGTGGCACCACCCGAGCTCGAGAAGTTCGACTCTCGGTCGTCGGGCAGTCGGGTCCAGAGCCAGAGGTTGTTGCCGCTAACAAACACCTTGAGGTCCTTCACGCCAATCTTCTTGACCCATGGCTGATTGAAGGTGTAGGCAATCTCTACGTTTTTCAGGCGGATATAGCTTCCGTCGCACAGGTACTGCGTGCCGTAATAATAGGTGGGCTGCGACTTGAATCGTGGCGTCACCACGTCGGCTCCCATGTGGTCGTAGCTCCACCATGTGCCCTGGTCGTAGACGTTGGCCAGCATGGGGTCGGCCAGGCTGATCATCGTCACGTCGCGCGTCACGTTGGTCACGCCGTAGAACTGAGCGAAGCACGAGAATCCCTTCCATTCGAATCCGATGGTGGCATTGTAGGTGTTTTCGGGAATATTGCTGTAGCCGTAGGGCACGAAGTCGTTGGCCGCGTCTATCTGTCCGTCGCCGTTGAAGTCGACGATGTAGTAGTCGCCAGGCAGCTTCTGGTCATCGTTAGAGTCGTGGCGTGGCGAGCCATACAGGTCGTCGTAGGTCTGCATCATTCCACGGTCGAGGTAGGCATGGGTCTGGTTGATGGCATAGCCCGCCTGCTTGCGGTAGCTGGGCAGCAGTGGCGAGTCGTCCTTCTCCTTCACCTTGTTGATGGCGTGGGTCATGCTCATGTTGGCCCATAGGCGCATCTTGTTGGCAAACACCTTGTTGAACCGGATTTCAAGTTCAAAACCGTTGGTGTTTACCTTGCCCAGGTTGGCCGTTGCGGCACGCTGTCCGAAGTAGGAGGGCACGGCGCGCTCGTTGCCATTCACCAGAATGTCAGTGCGCTGGTCGCGGAACCACTCGAACGAACCGGCAATCAGACCGTCGAGGAAGGCATAGTCTACGCCGAGGTTGAACTTTTTCACCTTCTCCCAGTGCACTTCTTCGTTGCCCACTGTGGCCTCGCGATACCAGGTGTAGGGCGAGTTGGAGGCATCGTCGTTGTGGGTGGGTCCGAGGCGCGTGTTGCCGCCGTAGGCCCATTGCGTCATGTAGAGGAAGCGTTCGCCCACGTTGTCATCTCCTATCTCGCCGTAGCTGGCACGGATTTTCAGCATGTCGATGATTTTCTTGTCTACGAGGTACTTCATGAACGGTTCTTCGGTGACCATCCAGCCGATGGCTCCCGAGCTGAAGAAGGCAAAGCGGTTGTCGCGCGAGAAGCGTTCCGAGCCGTTGTAGGCACCGTTGTACTCTATGAAGTAGCGGCGGTTGAAGCCATAGGTGGCACGGAACACCCAGTCTTCGCGATAGTTGGGAATCATAGAACCCTGGGCATATTCCTGACGGGCAAACACGCCCATGGCCGTCACGTCGTGCTTGCCGAACTCGCGTGCCCAGTTCAGCTGCAGCTGGTAGTTCAGGTTGCGCTGGGTGGCCCAGTTGTTCACCTCGCCGCCCATGATGCTCCATTTGTTGCCCATGGTGTAGTCGAAGCGGTCGTAGGGCTCGTAGGGCTGCTTGTAGCTCACCTCGCCCGTCTCGGGATAGATGTATTTCTCCTGTGGGTCGTTGTACAGGTCGTTGGCGCCTCGCTGGTTTTCGCGGAACACGTTGTCCCAGGCTATCATGCCCCTGGCAGACAGGCCCTTGGTGATGAAGTCGAGCTTCTGCTCAAGCACGAAGTCGGTGTTGATGCGGGTCGTGGTGATTTCCTGCGTGCCGCCCAGTGCTACCGTCTCGGCCGAGTTGCTCACGTTGGTAGAGCCGGGCAGGTAGCCCCACGAGCCGTCGCTGTACTTAGGCAGGAAGGCGTCGGGCGAGATGTTGTACACGCCGGCCCACATCTGCGACATCTGCCAGTCGCTCCAGGCGTTCAAGGCCCAGGGGGTGGTCTGCTTGCCGTTGGTACCCGAGATGTTTACCTTGAACACCGTGGTCTTAGTGATGTTGAAGTCGAGGTTCGAGCGCACGCTCACGCGGTTGTAGCCATATCCGGTGTTGTAGTCACGGCCATTGCCGAAGTCGCGAAACAGGTCGCCCTCCTTCACAAAGTCCACGCCGGCATAATATTTCACGAACGACGTGCCGCCAGCCACGTTCAGGTTGGCGTTGTACGACATGGTGTAGTCCTTGAACAGCGCGTCTTGCCAGTCTACGTTGGGGTAGCGCTCCTGCTGCTCAATGGTGGTCTGGTTGCGATAGTTCTCGATGAAGCTCATCGGCTTCATATAGGCAAAGGCATCGGGAGCCAGGTTCAGTTCGTGCTCTATGGCGGTGTTGCGTGCCACGAGCGCAGCGTAGGAGTCGTATTTGTCGGGCAGTTTCGAAGGAATCTTCATAATGGCGTTGGCCGACACCGAAATTTGTGCCTTTCCCTCCTGTCCGCGCTTGGTGGTGATGAGGATGACACCGTTGGCACCCTTCACACCGTAGACGGCCGTAGCCGAGGCATCCTTGAGCACCGAGATGGTTGCCACCGACTGCATGTCGACGCTCGACATGGGTCGCTCGATGCCGTCGACGAGCACCAGTGGCGACGAGTTGTTCCACGACGATGGGCTCCGGATGATGATCTGAGGCTCCTCCTCGCCGGGCACGCCGCTCGAGGCCATCGTGGTGACACCTGGCAGGTTGCCCGTCAGGGCCGAGCCGATGTCGTTCACACCGGCGGCACGTTCCAGCACCTCTCCCGTGGTCTGCGTGATAGCACCCACCACCGAGGCTTTCTTCTGCTGGCCGTAGCCCACCACCACCACCTCGTTCAGCTGGGTGTTGTCGGTGAGTGTCACGTTGATCGTGCGCTGGCTGCCAACTTTAATCTCTCTGGTGTTCATACCTACATAGCTGAACACCAGGGTGGTCTGTTCCGAGGGCACCTTCAGTACGTAGTTGCCATCGAAGTCGGTCACCACACCGTGTCCGGCATTTCCCTTCACTACGACCGAGGCTCCAATAAGAGCCTCGCCGTTTGCATCGCTCACCGTGCCTTTCACGCTGATGCCGCCTTGGGCCCACATCGTGAGGTTGCATAGCAACAGTAGCCACAATACCGACAGGCGGTGCGGCAGGGCAGAGCCAAAGAGACCAGCTTGCGTGCATAAAATACTCAACTGTTTCATCTTTTTTGTTTTTGGTTCTTGTTCATAATAATTGATATTAAGCTATTTTTATTTGATGTATTATAGTTTCGTCCTTATGGGGCGCAGTTTTTTCATTGCTACCGTCCCCTCCAGAGAGTAAAGCACTGCCGGGGGGCAGTGCCTTGGTCTCGGGTTGTTCTAATGGCAAAGATTCACAATCAATACTAACTAACTTTTACTATGGTTTTTTGTGTTTTGTCACAATTGGTGTGCGCTGTTTTTCAATAATTCAATGCAAAATTATCATTTTTTTTGCAACATATATTATAAACGTGTATCATAAGTTTTATAGTTTGTATCATTTTTGTACTTGTGTGCCTTTTGCTATCCCATTAGCAAAAATTTTGAATCAATTTCAAAAACAGGATGAGACTTCTGTTGCATGTTTTGCTCGCATTATTCATGTATTTTGGGGTATATCGTTTTGTGGTATGAATTCTTTTTTCATCCGTGACAAGTTCATTTCTTTATCGCCAAACTGTATGAATATGCATCCTGTTTTTCGATTTTCAAGACAAGCAAAAATTGTGTTTTAGAACGGCGGGAAGCCGCCACGGCCTCCCTGCCAACGCCTTCGAAGGCTGTCGGCGACGCAGTTTAGCCTCCGTTGCGCCATCGTGGTGGCTCCCCGATGCTGGGTGCCCCCCTTGTTCTGCCTGTTTTGGGGTGCAAAACAGACTGAGTTGCCACTCAAAACAGGCTGAACTGCCACCCAAAACGGGCTGAATTGTTACCCAAAACAGGCTGAATTGCAATTTGACTTATTCTTGAGTTTGTAATTGTTTGGCTATCAATTGTTTGCGAAAACTGCTGAGATTTTGAAATTTCGGGCGAGGAGCGGCGTGCTTCCGAATTTTTAAATCTCAGCGGTTTTCGCTGGATACTTATGCAACATGGCGATGCATAAATATAATTCATCTGGTGCCTTGAATGGTCCTTCTTTGTTTTTGTAGATCCAATTTGCGGTATAGAAATCCAGGCTACAGTCTGCAAGGCAGTCGCTGCAGGTCTTCGTCACGCGAGCTGTTGCCTATGAGCAGCTCATACTCTCCGGGCTTGGTGCGCATAGTGTTGGTCTCGGGGTCCCAGAACTCAAACGATCTGGGCGAGAGCGTCAGCGTGACTGTCTGCGTCTGTCCGGCCTTCAGGCTCACGCGCTGGAAGGCACGCAGCGACTTCAGTGGACCGTCGGGGTCCTGCAGGTTTCGCACGTAGAGCTGCACCACCTCAGTGCCCTCACGGTTGCCGGCATTGGTCACGGGCACGCTCACGAGCATACGGTCATCGGCGGTCTGTAGTCGGGCCTGACCGAAGCGGAAGGTGGTATAGCTGAGTCCATAGCCGAAGGCGAAGAGCGGGTCGCTGAAATAGCGGTAGGTGCGGCCGCGCATGGAGTAGTCTTCGTAGTCGGGCAGCTGCGAGTCGTTTCGGTAGAACGTCACGGGCAGCTTGCCGCTGGGGTTCACGTCGCCGAAGAGCACGTCGGCCACGGCCGTGCCGCCCTCCTGACCGGGATACCAGGCCTGCACGATGGCGTCGCACGACTGCATCTCTGGCTCCAGGGCGATGGCCGAGCCCGAGCAGCACACGAAGACGACCGTCTTGCCAGCAGCCTTCAGTGCCCGGAGGAAGTCGCGCTGCACGCGGGGCAGCTCTATCGACGTGCGGTCGCCGCCCTTGAAGCCCTCGATGTCGACGGGCATTTCCTCGCCCTCGAGCGCAGCCGAGATGCCACCCACGAAGATCACCTTGTCGATGCCCTTCAGCCGGTCGATGACGGCCTGGTAGTCGATGGGCAACTCGCGGGACACGTTAATCTTGAGGTTGGCTCCCCAGGTCTTCACAAACTGGAAGCGCACCTCTATCTCGTAGCTCTTGCCGGCCTCGGCATTGATGACGGTGCGGGTGGGCGTGGTGCGCCAGGTGTGGAAACGCTGCTTCTGCTCGCCGTTGATGAACAGCTCGAAGTGTCCGCAACCTTCCACGTTGACCACGTATTCGCCCGAAGCCTTCGGCGTGAAGGTAGTCTCGTAGCGGGCCGAGAAGTCCTCAAGGGGTACGCCGGGGGCAAACTGGTGCATGCCCGCCGTGGTCACGGCCAGGGGCGAGGTGTATTGCTGGGTGGTGAGGGGCTTGCCCTCCATGGCGGTGTTGGCCCAGAAGGTGCCCTTCAGTCCGCGCTTGCCGTCGTGGCTGCACTGTGTGCCGAGCAGACAGTCCATCACGCGGTCGTAGGTCAGGTCGCAGCCCTGCTCGTAGTACAGCTTCTTCTGCTTCGCCTTGATGCCGTCGAGAATGGTCACCGTGTGGTTGGGCGTGCCGCAGTAGTTGCCCCATAGGAGCGGCTCGTCGTCGGCGTTGGGGCCTATGACGGCTATTTTCCCGTCGTTTTTCTTCAGGGGGAGCACTTGCTCGTTCTTCAGCAGCACGATGGTCTGGCGGGCCACGTCGAGGGCCAGCTGGCGATGCTCCTTGCAGTCCATGATAGAGTAGGGTATGCGCGACCACTCCACCAGCTCCGGGGCGTCCATCTCGCCCAGGTCGAAGCGGCCTTCGAGCAGGCGCACCACGTGCTTGTCTACCTCCTGCTCGCTGATGAAGCCCCGGCGCACGGCCTCGGGAATGCTTTTGTAGGCATAGCCGTAGCCACACTCCACGTCGGTGCCGGCCAGCGTGGCCTTGGCCGAGGCGTGGGCAGCATCGGACGATGACTTATGGGAGGTGTAGAAGTCGGAAACGGCACCGCAGTCGCTCACCACCAGATACTGGAATCCCCATTCGTCGCGCAGAATCTGCTGCAACAGCCGCTGCGAGCCGCAGCAGGGGTCGTCGTCGAGCCGCTGGTAGGCGCACATCACCTCGCGCACCTTGGCATCCTGCACCATCGACTTGAAGGCAGGTAGGTAGGTCTCCCAGAGGTCGCGCGGCTGCACGTCGGTCAGGTTGGCCGTGTGGCGGGTGTATTCCGGACCGCTGTGCACGGCGTAGTGCTTGGCGCAGGCCCACAGCTTGCGGTATTTGGCATCCTCGGGACCTTGCAGTCCGCGCACTACGGCCTGCCCCATCCGGCTGGTCAGGTAGGGGTCTTCGCCGTAGGTCTCCTGGCCGCGCCCCCAGCGCGGGTCGCGGAAGATGTTCACGTTGGGCGTCCACACCGAGAGGCTGTGGAACTTCTCGTCCTCGCCCTTCAGGTCGTAGAGCCGGTGGTTGTACTGGGCACGCATCTCGGTCGAGGCCACGTCGAAGGCCCGCTCCACCAGGGCGTCGTTCCATGAGGCCGCCATGGCCACGGGTTCGGGAAACACCGTCACGTTGCCCATATAGGCGGCACCGTGCAGGGCCTCGCTCCACCAGAAGAACTTCTTGATGCCTAAGCGGGGAATGGCCGGACTCTCGTCGAGCATCAGTTGGGCTTTCTCTTCAAGGGTGAGGCGAGAGCACAGGTCGGTGGCACGCTCACGGGCCGAGAGTTGCGGGTTCTGATAGGGGAGGGGCTGTGCGGCCGCGCTGCTGAAGAAAAACGAGAAAATGAATAAGGGGAGGGTGAATTGTAAATGTTTCATATAGGAAAAATATTAATTTATCGGTTTTTGCTGCAAAATTACGCAGAAAACCGCATTCGGCCTTGTCGACTTGTTGCAGATGCTTTCCTCTTTGTTGCCTGTTGACAATAACGAGACAGGAAGACGTTGCGGTTCTGAATTCTTTTTGTATTTTTGCATCATTGAAAACAACCCCAATGACGGTATGAAGAAAATATTTTTTTCATTGACGATGTGCGTGGCAATAAGTGGGGTGCCCTTCGGTTCCGTTGAAGCTCAGAACCCCATCATCGGCGACCAGTTTACGGCCGACCCTACTGCGCGCGTATTTAATAATAAGGTGTATCTGTATCCCTCTCACGATATACCTGCGCCGGAGGCATACGAACGGAAAGACTGGTTCTGCATGGAAGACTACCATGTGTTCTCGTCGGAGAACCTCGTCGACTGGCTCGACCATGGCGTGATCCTATCGCAGGAGCAGGTGCCCTGGGGCAAGGCCGATGCCTACTCGATGTGGGCTCCCGACTGCGTGGAGCGCAACGGCCGCTACTACTTCTACTATCCCAATGCCCCGCGCGAAGGGCGGGGCTTTGCCATCGGCGTGGCAACAGCCGACGCTCCAGAAGGCCCCTTCGCCCCGGAGGCCGAACCCATCAAAGGCGTGATGGGCATAGACCCCTGCGTGTTGGTAGATGGCAACGATGCCTATATCTACTGGAGTGGCATGGGCATAAGAGGAGCCAGACTGAAGGGCAATATGAAGGAGATAGACGGAGAGGCCGTACAGATGGAGGGCCTGCCCGACGGTTTCAAGGAAGGCCCCTTCGTCTTTCAGCGCAAGGGCTGGTACTACCTCACCTTTCCCTGGGTGCGCGGCAAGAAGACAGAAGAGAACAACCCCACCGAGACGCTGGCCTACGCCATGTCGAAGAGCCCGCTGGGCCCCTGGCAGTTTAAGGGAATCATCATGGCCGAGCACGCCAACGGCTGCTGGACCAACCACCACAGCATCGTGGAGTATAAGGGGCAGTGGCTGCTGTTCTACCATCATAACGACTACTCGCCACGCTTCGACAAGAACCGCTCGGCCTGCATAGACCGCCTCTTCTTCAATGCCGACGGCACCATACAGGAGGTAAAGCCCACCATGCGGGGCGTAGGCACGATGCCCGCCACCCATCGCATCGATATCGACCGCTACAGCGCTGCCAGTTGTCCGGTAGGCGGCGATATCATCGCCTCTTATAACGACAGCCTCGCTCCCTTCCGGGGCTGGCACGCCACGATACCGGCGAAAGCCAGCTTGCGTTACAACGATGTCGATTTCTCGTCGCTGCAGAAGGGCGCCTACGTCGTGGCTAAGGTGCGGGCCGCTGCCAACACGGGCTTCGCCATCAAGACCGCCAAGGGTAAGCGGCTGGCGCTGCTCGGCGTGACGGTGACGGGCGAGGGCCGCCAACGGCGCGACATGACCAACCAGTGGATGACCGTCACCGCCCCACTGGCGCTATTGCCACAGGGCACCGACGACCTGTACATAGAGAACGACGGCGCCGTTGCCGTAAGCATCGACTGGCTGCAGTTCAAAAACCGCCCTCAGTATTTCTCGGTGGTGAACAGTGGCGTGGCACCGTCGCAGCCCGACAACGACGGATTCCTTCGCCGGTGGAACGTGCTGGAACCCATTGCACAGGACATTCGCTCCAATGTGGTGTTTACCGACACCTGGCTTCGCAAGACTTTTGCCGAGGCACTGGCACAGTTGCCAAAACAGCCAAAGAAGAAATGGCACACCCTCGATGCCGAGGGCTACAACCTGAAGCTCTTCCACGTGGCAGAGCAATGGGGTAAGCAGCTATACGGCAACCTGTTCTGGGTGGAGACCGTCGTTGACAGTCCTGAGGAGCTGTCTGGCGTGCGGCTGGCAGCCGGTTCTAATGGCGCATCGATGTGGTGGCTCAACGACGACGAGGTGCTGCTGCTCAGCGGCGACCGCCGGATGGTGCGCGACGATGGCGTGTCGGGCAGGCTCATGCTCCGCAAGGGGCGCAATGTGCTGCGCTGTGCCGTCATCAACGGGCCGGGCATGAGCGATATGTGTGCCCGTTTTGTCGACGAGAAAGGAAACCCGATTACCAACCTGACAATACAATAGCAATGAAACGATTACTGATAGCCTTTTCGTTTGTCCTTTGTCATTTCTCCGCTGTCCGTGTGGCGGCACAAGTGGGTCAGCCATACATTCACGACCCATCGACCATTGCCGAGTGCGATGGCAAGTACTATACCTTCGGAACGGGTGGGGGAGGACTCATCAGCGACGATGGCTGGACGTGGCACGGAGGGGCTGAACGCCCCGGTGGCGGCGCGGCTCCCGACGTGCTGAAGATAGGCAACCGCTACCTTGTGATATATGGTGCCACTGGCGGTGGCCTGGGCGGTGGACATAATGGCCGCATACTGACGATGTGGAACAAGACGCTCGACCCGAATAGCAGCGAGTTCCGTTTTACCGCCCCCATTGAGGTGTGCTACAGCGACGGGCTGGAAGACCAGGACGCCATAGACCCGGGCTTGCTGCTCGACCCCACCACGGGGCGCCTGTGGGTAAGCTATGGCACCTACTTCGGATTCATACGCCTCATCGAACTGGATCCTAAGACTGGCATGCGCGTGGCGGGCAATAAGGAAAAGGACATCGCCATAGACTGCGAGGCCACCGACCTCGTCTATCGCAATGGATGGTACTACCTGCTGGGCACCCACGGCACCTGCTGCGACGGCGTGAACTCTACCTATAACATCGTGGTGGGACGTTCGCGCTCGGTAGAGGGCCCCTATATAGACAATGTGGGGCGCGACATGCTGCAAGGCGGCGGCCGCATGGTCGTAGCCGCCGGCGACCGCGTGTGCGGGCCAGGACACTTCGGACGCACCATCGTCGACGAGGGCATAGAGGTGATGTCGTGCCACTACGAGGCCGACCTCGACCGCAGTGGCCGCTCGGTGCTGGGACTGCGCCCCCTGCTGTGGAAAAACGACTGGCCCGTGGCGGGAGAACGCTTCCATGGCGGAACGTTTGAGATAGAGAGCGAGCGGCGGGGCTATGCGCTGGAGCTGGCCGTAGACTTCGTGAGAATGAAGCAGGAGCGGCAGGCCTTCTGGCGCATCGACCCCAACGAGCCGGTGAAGGCGTTGCCCAGCCAGACACTGCAAGAGGTGCAAGACACGTGGCCCAAGGGCGACATCGACGTGCGCTGTGGCGACTATATGTTCCGCCCGCACCAGCGATGGACCATCAGCGACGCGCAGCAAGGCGGATACCTGGGCGGACCATACTACAAAATCGTGATAGAGGGAACCAACCGCGCCCTGGCTGCCACGGCCGACCGGGAGCTGACCACCGTGCCGCAGTTTACGGGAGACGACGAGCAGCTCTGGCGAATAGAGCAGGCCACCGATGGAACTTTCCGGCTGATGCCCAAGCGCATACCTGGTGAACAGCAACTGAACAGCCGAATGTGCCTCTACAGTGCGGCCGACAGCACCCCCACACTGGCAGAATGGGATTTCGGCAGCGACAATGCCAAATGGAATCTGAGAAATCACTAAAGAGAAAACCGATTTATAAAACTGAAAGACAATGAAAAAAGCTATCCTAAGTTTTTCGCTGCTCGTCTCACCTTTGTTCATGGGCAGCGTGGCGGCGCAGAACCCCTATCTGCCACTATGGGAACACGTACCCGACGGAGAACCACGCGTGTTTGAAGATCCCGACCAGCCGGGCAAGATGCGTGCCTACCTCATAGGTTCGCACGATGTGCACTATAATAAATACTGTGGTCCCGACATACGTATGTGGTCGGCTCCGGTGGAAGACCTGACGCAGTGGCGCGACGAAGGGCCTATCTTCACTTGGTTCGTCAACGGACAGTGGGACACGATGTATGCCCCCGATTTGGTAGAGACCATAGACCGGCAGACGGGTAAGAAGACCTACTGGCTCTACCCCCATAGTCGCGGATATCAGCGAGTGGGGACCGTCTGCAAGGGCGACCGGCCAGATGGACCCTTTACGCCCGTGAACCTGACGACGGACGGGACGAAGTGTCTTGACGGGTCGCTCATAGACTTTGACCCTTCGGTGTTCATCGAGCCAGTGAACGACAAGAAAGACAAGGATTACAACACCGGCTACCGTGCCTATGTGTTCTACGGCTTCCAACATTCCACGGCCTGTGAGCTGGACCCCAAGACGATGTACTCGAAGCGTCCTGGCACCGAACTGATAGACCCCTTCATTCCGGCCAGCAGCCGCGACGGAAAATTGCTCGACAAGGAAGGCTCGGTGTATAAGGCCCTGTATGAAGGACAGAACCCGCTCGACTTCAATTTCTTCGAGGCCAGCAGCATACGCAAGGTAGGCAACAAATATGTGATGGTGTTTTCGGGCTACAGTGGTCAGGAGTATGGTCTCGGCGCCACCAATAGTGCCCTGCGCTATGCCTACGGCGACTCGCCCCTTGGGCCGTGGCGCAGCGGCGGCGTGCTGGTAGACTCACGAGGCGTGGTGCTGAGTGAAGACGGCTCACGGCTCATCACCACCAATGCTGGCCACAACACCCACGGCTCACTGCAGGAAATCAACGGGCAGTGGTACGTGTTCTATCACCGGCCCCCGCGTGGCTTCGGCAATGCCAGACAGGCGATGGTGGCTCCGGTGAAGATTACCTGGGACAAGAAACCCGTGGCCAAAGGAGGACAGGTGCGTATTACGGGCTACGACCCCTTCGTGAAAGGCAACGAATGGACGGCTAAGGCTGCCGACGGAAACGAATATACGGGGGCTGAGGTGACCAGCGAGGGATTCCAGATCTTCGGCCTGCCGCCCTATGCCTACTATTCTGCCGGCATTGCCTGCTTCATGTATGGCCCTAATGCCAACAACTGGATGCAGGACAACCACGACGTCTGGAAGAACTCGATGGACTTGGTTGGCATTCAGAACGGTGGTATCGTAGGATTCAAATACTTCGGCTTCGGTGGACTGGCTCAGGACGCCAAGGGAGTGAAGGCGTTCGAGGGCACTAAGAAGGGCGACAACACGAAGCTCGTGCTGAACATCACACACGGTGGCAAGGGGGCTTTCAAGATTCACGTCAGACTCGATGATCCGTGGAAGGGCAAGGAAATCGCCTTGATAGAGGTGGCCGATGCCAAGCAGGACACTCCTTTGATGGTCGGTGCCGAGGTGCCCGCCGTAGAAGGTCTTTCGGGCAAGCATGCTATCTATCTCGTGGCCGATGGGCCAGAAGTGCGGCAACCGGAACAGCCACAGCGCGGACAGTGGGGCGGGCGACAGCAACAACAGCAGCGCCAGCAGGGACTCTTCGACATGCACGGCATCGCCTTCCAGAAAGGGGCAGAAAAGGCTATCGCCGCTCCCGTTGTGCCAAAGGTAGACATCTATATAGACGGTCAGAAACTCAATGTGCCCGACCAGCCTATTATGGCGACCAATGCCAATGGCTACACCGAGTGCAACCACTACCAGCTGTATGCCCCGATGAAGGCTGGCGCAAAGATTGAAGTGCGACCCAGCGACTCTGCCGTGACCTATACCATCAGCACCGGTACGGAATATCGTGCCACGGTAACTGCCACTTATAAAGGTCAGAAAAAGGTGTTCCTGATTAACTGACCTTTCCCCGTATTATTATTCACAGAGGCATTTTACCTGGACTATTCATTGCGAAGCGGTATGAAGAGTCCAGGTAAAATGCTATAAAAGGTATAAGGCTATTGCGGCACAGGCTTCGGCATCGGCCAGCGCGTGATGATGTCGCTGCAGGTCATAGCCGCAAGCGGCAGCGACGGTGTGGAGTTGGTGGTTGGGGAGTGAATGGCCGAATTGTCGGCGAGATGCTGCCAGTGTGTCATAGAATAGGTAGCCGGGATAGTCCATCTGATACACTTTGAAGGCAGCTTTCAAGCAACCCTCATCGAAACGGGCATTATGGGCTACGAAGGGAATGGCGGCTATCTGGTGTCGGTTGTCAACTGTATCATGCTTGTCTGGGAAGAATACTGCATCGATTCTTTCTTCCAACTGTTGCCAGACCCGTGAAAACACCGGGGCATCGTCTGTGTCGCACTGTGTGATGCCATGCACCCGTTGGCAGATGTAGCTGTAGTAGTTCGGCTCAGGCTGTATGAGGCTGTAAAATGTATCGGCTATCTGTCCATTACGTACCATGACCACTCCCACGGAGCAGACGCTTGACGGCTGTTCATTGGCCGTCTCAAAGTCGATGGCGATAAAGTCTCTTGTCATGGTAGGTATGAAAATTCTAATATCCTAAATTTTCTCCAACAAGCACCACCACATGACGTCCCTTGTTCCGGCTGTTTCGCAGGAAGTGAACGTAGCTGCAAATGCTCTCCGGGGAGTTGCAGTTATGGCATACGCCATCGATTCTGCAAGGCGTGTTGATGTCGAACCGCTGGGCGTTGATGGGCGATGCCGTGCTGCGCGCTTTGGCCAGTGCTGCCTCTACTGTTTGGGCTACCTTGTTGAGACCGATGACGAAGATGACTTTCTTCGGCCCCCATGTGATGGCGGCCACACGATTGCCATTGCCGTCGATATTTACGATGACACCATCTTCCGATATGGCGTTGGCACTCGTCAGGTACACATCTGCCGTGAAGGCCTTGAGGTAGATGGCTTCCTTTTCTTCCGGGGTCTCTGCCAGGTCGCGGTCGAGCACTTCGAGTGTGCCCCTGCTTTTCAATGCATCGGGGATGCCCAAATCGCGGACGGTTACAGTACCGCCCCATGTCACGGTGCTTCCGTCGGCAATGAGTTCCGATACCTTCTCCATGGCCTCTTTGCCCGTAGGACAGTAGAAGGCTTCCATGTTGCGGCGGTTCAGGTTCTTTATCATCCGCTCCGCCAGTTTCTGATTTCTCTCTTCCTGTGGTGTCATATCGTGCGCATCTGTGTTATATAACCACTGCTGTTCCGCTGGTAGCCACCATCAGCATGGAGTTGGTCTCACCGATGGTCTCGTAGTCGATGTCGATGCCCACGATGGCGTTGGCTCCCACAGCCTGGGCGCGCTCCATCATCTCCTTCATCGATGTGTCCTTTGCCTCGCGCAGCACTTTCTCGTAACTGCTGGAGCGTCCGCCTACGATGTCGCGGATGCCAGCGAAGAAGTCTTTCACGAAGTTTGCGCCGATAATCGTTTCACCCGTCACCACACCCTTGTACTCGCGGATAGTGTGACCCTCAATCTGTTGTGTAGTTGTAAGTATCATCATAAAAAAGATTTGAATTGAACATGAGTGCAAAAATAGTGATAATCGTCGAATTATGGCAATTTTTTCATCATTTATTAGGAAAGTTTATGAAGAATGGTGTAGCCGTACTCAGCCTGGACACACATTTCAAGAAGCAAGTAAGATTTGAATGCTTAATGATAAAAAATCGCCCAACCTCGATATGAGATTGGGCGATTTTCCAGAGTAGGAACATTGGGACTCGAACCCAAGACCTCTTCAATGTGACTGAAGCGCTCTA
>CAMJLB010000042.1 GCA_946406555.1 uncultured Prevotellaceae bacterium
CCTGCCCCTACATTCGCACCTGCCCCTACATTCGCACCTGCCCCTACATTCGCACATGCCCCTACATGAAGTCTCGTATGCGTAGCCCTTTGTATCTTCGTGTCTTCGTGTTCAATTATAGCATCCGCGTAATGGTATCAACCATGCGCTGTTCGGAATCTGTGAAATCCGCTTCATCCGTGGTCGTCATGAAGGGTGGGAACATTCTGTCAATTATTCCGTCTCGCCTATGTACCGGGCGTCGCGGTCGGGAAAGAGCCTGCCCACGAGTGTCCTTATGCGCCGTGCCGTGTCGGAGTGGTGCACGAACACCGGTTTTGAGCGCAGCAGCTCGCCGGTGATGGCCTGCATCTCTTCGTCGGGCGAGCTCTCCTGCATATAGGCACGCAGCAACAGCTCGGCCGCCAGCCGCCCCCATTCGTCTTTGTTGCCCCAGTAGTGGCCCACGTAGGCCGTGCCCTCCTTCAGGTCGACATGGGCCTGCATGGCCACCGACATGGCGTATTGCTCGATGTTGAAGCTCTTCACGCCATCGTCGAGCATGCCGTCGAGCAGTGCCAGCGTGTCGCGGGCTATGGCCAGCATCTTGTCTTTCGGCATGGCGATGATGCCCGAGTTCCACATGTTGTGGCCCGGGCCCAGACAGATGCCCCCGTAGGTGCGGCCCGCCACCTGCTTCCACATGCGCAGCGAGGGGCCCTTCATCTGCGAGGGGTGCCCCTCGTCGCGGTGCATCAGGCCGGTGCCCCCGTCGAGCAGGGCACGCATGCCGGCCAGGGAGCCGAAGAGAAACGTGTCGGTGTCGACGAATATCAGGTGGTCGCCGGGGTGCTGCTCTGCCTGTTGCAGCAAGGCCATGGTCTTCACGCGGAACATGTAGCGGTGAGGGCCTTCCCACTGCTGCGTCTGCGCTTCGCTGATGGCTACAATCTGTGCCCAGCCTTCAGCGTGCCGATAGTATTGTGGGCGGGTGGTCACCATGACGATGCGGTCGGTGGGCAGCAGCTGCTTGCGAAAGGAGAGCATCGAGAGGTAGGCCTGAACGTGGTATTCGGTCTTGTCGCCGAAGGTGAGATACATGATGGTCATGCGATGGTGGCTGTTGTTTGTAAGTGTGTGGGTGGAAATGGGGGTTTATCCTTTCTTCTTCTTCAGCTCGTCGATGGTCGATACGATGTCTACTCGCCCGGTGCGCTCGTCGTAGCGCAGGTTGAACTCCTCGTGGGTGCGCTTCCATCGGTTGTGGGTCCACAGCCAGTATTGCGGTGCGCGGTTGATGGTAGCTTCGAGCATGCGGAAGTAGGTGTCGGTGATTTCGAACTCGGGAACCTCCCTGGGGTTGCGGGTAATCAGCTTGAACTCGGCCTCGTAGTATCCCCTGCGCGGCCGGCTCACGTCCATGTAGAACACGGCATGGCCGGTCTTGCGGGCCAGCCGCTCGGTGCCGGTGAGCACCGGCGTGTCGTGGTTGAGGAAGTTTGTCCAGTGGTGAATGTTGTTCCAGAAGGGCGTCTGGTCGCTGATGTAGCCAATGACCACCTGCCGCCCCATCTGGCGGTATTTTATCAGCCGGCGGGGCGTTTCGGCCATGGGTATGCACACCGCGCCGAAGCGCTGGCGCAGCTGCAGGAACAGGCGGTCGAAGAGGGGATTCTCGAGCACATGATAGATCTGGCCGCACTGTGCCTCGGTGGTCATCCAGAGGGGCAGCGACGTGATCCACTCCCAGTTGCAATAGTGGCCCAGGAAGACGGCGCACGACTGCCCCTGGCCTACGAGCTGGTCGACGAGCCCGGTGCCCTTGAACACCATGCGCTTCTTCATCTGCCGCTCGCTCATGCTCACGAGCTTGATGCTCTCTACCAGGTAGTCGCAGAACCAGTGGTAGAACTGGCGCTCTATCTTCAGCAGTTCGGCGGGGCTCTTCCCGGGGAAGCTGTCGGCCAGGTTCTTTTTCACCAGTGCCTTCCTGTAGCCTATGACATGATAGATGATAAGGTAGATGCCGTCGGAGAGCACATAGTGCACCCATAACGGTAGCAGTGAACACAGGTAGATGAACGCGCGGACAAGATGGTAGAGGGCTTTCTTCATGGCATTACCAGATTTCTTTCGCTTTGGTGGATTTGAAGATCGTAAGGCATCGCTTTATCTTGCTCCGCAGGATGTCGCGCCTCAGCTGCCCGCTGCAGTCGGCTTCTGCCCCGTAGGGTTCGCCGCGATGCAGCACGTCGCGCATAAACGACGAGGAGGTGATGCCCCATTTCCGGAGAAACTGCAATGAGCCGTCGTTTTTCACGATACGGTGGGTGGAGCGTGCCTCGAAATGGTAGACGCGGCTCTTGTCTACGCCCTTGAAGATGCGCACGCCCGCATGGTAGAGCTTTGCCGAGAAGTCGGGGTCGGAATACATGCCGGGGCTATATTCCACGGAATATCCTCCCACCAGGTCCCAGATGTCGCGGTGCACGACATTCGGCGGCCAGGTGGCCCCCTGCCAGTCGCCGTGGGGGAGCGTGGCGTACTCGCGGAGCAGCCGGGCCTCGTCGAAGGTGTCGACGGTCTCGCCGTAGTTGGCCGGACTGATGACGCTCTTGCAGAAGAACTTGCGCGGCTGCAGAAGGGTGGACGAGAGGAAGAACATCTTGTGGCCGATGGCACGGATCTCACGGAGCAGGGCCTCGTCCCAGCCCGGGCAGACGTACATGTCGTCGTTCATGAACAAGACATAGTCGGTGGTGACCAGCGGGCGCAGGCCGTTCAGGGCGTAGCACACGCCGATGTTCTGCGGCGAATGGGTGTGCTTGAACCGCTGCTCCCTGACCCAGTCGAGGGTGCCGTCGCTTCCTTCGTTGACGTGAATGAGTATCTCATGCGGGAAAGTAGAGTTTTTCCTGATGCTTTCTATGCAGAGCTTCAGGAAGGCCAGATTGTTCCACGAGGGAATCAAGATGGAAAAAAGCGGCTCGGTGTTGTTCATTTGCTTTGCTCTCTTTTCTTTTTCTCGATGGTTTTCGCCACCAGCACATACTGATAGAAGGCATCCATGCCGGCCCTTACCAGGCCTGCCTGGCCGTCGAGTAGTCCAAGTTTCAGGAAGTAATTACGGAAGAAGCGCCAGAAGGGCCGCCAGAAGAGTGCCCAAAGGCCGTAGTGGCGGTCGAGGCGCTTGTAGAGCTCGTCGTCGGTATAGCTGTTGGTCTTCCTCACCAGGTCGCTCACCGACTCGTCGGCCAGGTGTATCAGCCGCACATTCTTCGCCGAGGGCGAGATGCGCTCGGTGGGCCCGTCGACCTTCGGGAAAGTGTGCACGTGGGGAGGCCATACCGTGCCTTCCCGCTTGAAGAAGCGCAGCTGGTGGTCGTAGGCAATGCTCCGGGTGTACTCGCCGAAGAACCGGTTGAGCCGGGGAATGTAAAGGCCTGCGGGGCAGGAGGGCTCTTCTACCCGCCGGTACAGATAGGAGCGCAACTCGGGCGTAACGATTTCGTCGGCATCGACCACCAACACCCAGGGCGAGGCGGCCGACTGAATGGCAAAAGTGCGCGCGGGCTCGGCATTGACATAGTTCTTCTTAGGGAAGCTGACGATGCGGCAGCCCTGCTCACGCGCTATCTCAAGCGTGCCGTCGGTGCTCTCCATATCGCACACCAGCACTTCGTCGAAGTCTTTCACCGACTGGAGAACCGCGGCCAGATGCCGCTCGGCATTGTAGGTGTTGATAACGACAGAAATCTTGTTTCTTTTGTCCATGCCGCAAAATTACAAAATAATGCTGAATTACAGAAGCGATTATGGAAGATTAACCTGTTTTCACCATAAATTCACCTGCATCATTCATGAAGCTCAGGACATACCGCTTCGCGGGTATAGCCCAAACTCCATGAATCATGACAAGGTTATCACCCTATTTTGTAGTAACGACGAAAGATTATGCCACGAAAATTTGCACAGGAAAAAATAAAATGCTAACTTTGGACGCTGGAAAAAGGAACAAAGCAAAAACAATCATAAAAACCAAGAAGACTATGCAAAAAAAGAAAGGTGTGTCGTGGCTGCTGGGCTGCACCGTGCTCGCAGCAGGCCTGACACTGCAAGGCTGTACCGACAGCAACTACGACCTGGGCAACCTGGACCTGAACATGGGCTTCGGCAACGACGATGCCGAAGGCCTGCGGCTGCCAGCGAACAACTCGACGCGCGAGATAGCGCTGGGCAACATTCTCGACATCGACGAGAGCGACGTGATCAGCACCGACGAGCAAGGCAACTACGTGTTTGCCAAAAAGGCCGGACCCGACGAGGTGACGCCCTCCCACCCGCTCATCGACGTGATCAACGTGGCCCACACATCGGCACCCGAGATTGAGCCGCTCGTGATAAACGACCTGAGCCACTTGCGCATTCCTGACGGTGTGGCCGACGCCATGGTCGACGCCGCCATAGAGCAGGTGTATGCCGACCTGCCCGACGTGCTCGCCACCGAGGGACAGATAAGCAGCTTCACCTTCCGAACCGACCTGGCCGACGAGGTGGTGAACCTCACGAAGGTAAGGGCATCGGAAGACGCCGGCAAGTCGGTGGTGACGTTCAACCTGCGCTTCTCCGAAGACGTGAAGCGGCTGGTGAAAAAGGTGAGAAGCATAGAGCTGAAGGTGAGCAGCAACCTGAAGCACAGCTCGACGGCAACCAACTGCACCTGCACCGACACCCCCGAGGGCATACGCCTGAGCGACATTCCCGTGGAGGGCACCGACGTGACCATGCGCATCTACGAGCTCGACGGCTTTGAGCGTACCACCACGCGCCGCGCCCTGCCCGAGAACGAGACCCTGCTGCTCATACAGCCCACCGACGAGGGCAGCCACAAGAAGCAGGAACTGGTGATACAGGGCAGCGTGGAGCTGACCATGTCGATATACAAGACCGACATACGCCGCGACGTGATGGCACAGTTCCTGAAAAACATACGCAACAACGACACGCAGTATCTGTACCTGCTCTATGGCAACACCACGCTCAGCGAGATAGACATTGCAGAGGGCTCGGGCTACTTCCACCCCGACATCGACCTGACCGACGGCATAGGCGAGGTGGAGATAACGAACCTGCCCGACTTCCTCAGCGGCGACGAGGTGAGCCTCGTGGTAGACAACCCGCAGATAGCCGTGAGCATAGCCAGCGACATCGACGTGAAGGGACTGCTGACCAACGTGAAGCTCGTGGCACTGGGCGAACGGCAGGCCAACGGCGAGCGCGAGGTGCTCAGCACCGTGACGCTGCCCGACATCAGCGTGGACCCGCACCGGGGCAGCCTGCAAGGCAGCACCACCACCAACATCTTGCTGCTCGACGCAGGGAAGACCCCGCAGTTCGACGCGCAGCACCCCAACGTCTACGACCAGGCCCACATCATCAACCCCACACAGGGCCGGCTGGCCGACCTCATCAGGAAGATACCCAAGGCCATCACCTTCGAGTGTGAGGCCACGGCCGACGAGAACGTAGAGGGCCACGTGATGCTGGGCCATGAATACACCATTCAGCCCGCCTTCGACTTCTGGGCACCGCTGGCCTTCAACGAGGGGTCGGTCATCATCTACCGCGACACCATCGACGGCTGGCACGACGACCTGAAGGACCTGAAACTGTCGGAAGGGGCTTACGTGGAGGTGACGGCCGACGTGACCAACCGCCTGCCCATTGACCTCACGCTGACGGCCACGCCGCTCATGCTCGGCAGCAACGGGCAGCACGTGAAGATGCCAGAAGGGCAGATGAGCGTCAACGTGAGCACGCCCGGCAGCAGCAAGGGCGACAACGTGATAGAGGCTGGCAGCAAGGAGGCACCCAAGACCACACGCATCGTGATACGCGTAGCTCAGCAGGGCACCGACGGGCTGGGCCTGCTCGACGGCATTGCCTACCATGCCGTGGCAAGAACGCCGGGAGGCCCCGAGTTCCAGGGACAGCAGCTGAACAAAAAGGCCGAGGAGCAGAGCCTGAAGATCGACAACATCGCGCCCGTGGTGCATGGCCGCATCATCGTGGACCTCGACAAATAGAAGCAGATATAAACAGACAAATACACACATAAAGCAATGAAACACATCATACACCCCAAGCGCGCCACGAGGCTGCTCGCCATGACAGTGATGATGGCCGCTGCTGCCGCCGCCACGGCGCAGACGCTGAACTCGGCCTACTTCACCGAAGACTTCAAATACCGCCACAACCTGAACCCGGCCTTCGGCAACGACCAGGGCTACGTGGCACTGCCGGTGCTGGGCAACATCGGACTGAAGATGCAAGGCAACATAGGGCTGCAGGACCTGCTCTTCCAGAACCCCGCCACGGGCAAGTACGACCGCACCTTCATGCACCCCGACGTATCGGTGGCCGATGCACTCGACGGGCTGGCCGACAACAACCGCATCGTGGCCGACATCGACCTGACGCTGCTCTCGGCTGGCTTCCGGGCCTTCGGCGGCTACAACACCATAGAGCTGAACGAGAAAACCACGCTGGGCGTGATGCTGCCCTACAACCTGCTGGAGTTTGCCAAGAACACGGGCAACAAGAACTATGAGTTCGGCGACATCGGCGTGCGCGCCATGTCGTATGCCGAGCTGGCCATGGGACACTCGCGACAGCTGAACGACGACCTGCGCATAGGTGCCAAGGTGAAGCTGCTCTTCGGTGCGGCACAGGCCAACGCACGCATCAGCGGCATGCGCGCACAGCTCACCGGCGACGAGTGGCTCGTATCGAGCGGCACCGTAGACGCCAACATCAACATGAAGGGCATCAAGCTAAAGAACAAGACCATCGACTATAAGAACGATGCCTACCGGGGCACCAACACACAGACCATCGACTTCGGCGAGACCGACGTGGACGGAGGCGGGCTGGGAGGCTTCGGCCTGGGGATGGACCTGGGGGCCGTCTACGACTTCAAGAACAGCAGCAACAAGGCCCTGAGACCACTGAAGGTGAGCGCCGCGCTCACCGACCTGGGCTTCATCAGCTGGAGCGAGGGCGTGCAGCTGGTGCAGCGCAAGGGAACGTTCGCCTTCAACGGGTTCCATGAGGTGCCGGTGAAGAAGGAAGACGAGAACGGACGGCCATACACCAACACCATCGACGACCAAGCCGACTCCTACGCCGACCAGTTCTCGGACTTCATCGCCCTGAGCGAGGGCGACCGCAAGGGACAGACCACCGGTCTGGCGGCCACTGCCACCATCGGTGCCGAATATGCACTGCCTGCCTACGAGAAACTGTCGTTCGGACTGATGGGGCAGCACCGCTTCTATGGCGACTACAGCTGGACCGAGGCACGCCTCAGCGCCAACTGGGCACCACTGAAGTGGCTCGACGGGGGCATGAGCCTTGCCGCCGGCACCTTCGGCGTGAGTGCGGGCTGGGTGCTCAACATTCATCCACGGGGCTTCAACCTCTTCCTGGGAATGGACCACATACTGGGCAAACAATCGAAAGAAGGCATTCCCCTCAGCTCGAACGCAAGCTTCTCGATAGGCATGAACATTGCATGGGGGAAGGCCAAGAAGATTTAGCCAGCTGTAGACGCCCTCGCTCCGAGGGCTAAAAAACAAAGAAAAGCCAGAAAAACCAGGAAAAGCCTTTTAAAAAGGGGCTTTTCCTGGTTTTTTCTGGCTTTTTACTGTTTTCTAAGACCGCAAAGATTAGCCAATAGCAGTCTTCTCTACTTCACGAGCCTCTTCTGCCCATCAACCACGAGCACGCGGCCACGGCCCTGTGCCTTTGTGGCGGGGCGGCCCTGCAGGTCGAAGACTGTAGAGGGCTTCGACTGGCTGCGCTGCGGCTCCACGCCGTCGATGGCCACGGCCACGTTGCCCTCCACCTGGATATTGTCGATCCAGATGCGCTCGCTCATCGTGCTGAGCAGGCCACGGAAGCAGAACTTCACGTAGTGGGCCTTGCTGGCCTGCGGCAGGCTGATCTCGTACTTCTTCCAGCCTTTCTCACCCTCGGTCACGCGGATGGTGTCGCCAAGCTGCTCGAAGGCACCATCGTCTGTGCTCTGCGACACGACGAGCGTTGGCAGCACTTCCTGGGTAGATTCTACGCCGTGGTAGACGTAGAACGACAGCGTGTAGTCGGCATATTCGCCTGCCTTCATCTTCGGCGTGATCAGGTCGCTATAGTGATACTGTGCGTAGTAGTTGCCGTTGTAGCAGAGGGCGAAGCCATTGTCGCCATCCTGTGCGGCCTGCTCCTCGCTGTCCTGCACCAGCTGCCACTGGGCACCATACTGGGCCACGTCGCCATCGACCACCCAGCCCGATGCCGTGAGGGCACCGTTGTTGAACGACTCGGCAAAGGGTGTCTCCTTCAGCTTGCCCAGGATCACGTAGTCGAGCACGGCCTTGCCCATGCCGGCCGAGGTCTGCGTAATCACGGCATAAACGTGCTGCTCCATCTCGTCGGTGGCATCGCGCTCCACGGTGTAGGTGGTCTCCTTGGTCTGTGCAATCACCTTGATCTGCTTCTCCTGCTCGGTCTCGTTGGGGAAGTACTCCACAATGTTGTAGGTAAGCGATGCATCGACCACACCGCCGTTCTGGCCCACCGCCGATGGTGCCTTCCAGGTGATGACGGCCTGCTGGTTGTCGGCAGTGCCGCGTATGGCCATCTCCTCTACGCCCTCGGGCACATCGATGCCGGCGAAGGTCTCGGCAGTGGCAGCCTTGCCGCGTCCCTTCTCGTTTTGGGCCACCACAGTATAGGCGTTCTTGCCGTTCAGGGGCTGCTCGTCGGTCCACTCCATCTGCTCGCCGGGCTTCACGCCGGTGAAGGTCTTCACGGGTATGGCCGAGCCGGAGCGGTAAATAAGAATGGTGAGCGTGCCCGAGAGGTCGCGCTGGGCAAAGTCGCGGGTGGGAGCCTCGAAGGAGAGCATGGCCCGCAGGGCGCCCGTCTTGTCGTTCTCGGCGGTGAGGTTCTCTACGCTATAGGGAGCGAAGGCCGAACCGACGTGGGTGATGCTGACGTTGTCGATGGTGGGCGACACATAGTCGCCATACTCTCCACGGTTGCCGCGCATGAAGACGGCGGGATAGTACTTGCCCGTCTTCGTGGCCACCACCTCGTTCTGTGCGGGATAGGCCACGCCGTAGCCCAGGTCGTTGGTGAAGGGCAGGTCGCCGAGCTTGGTCTGCTGGATGCTGTCTTGCGCCATGCCGATGGTGAAGGTGGCAGGCGAGGTGGCGTTGTAGCTGGAGTAGGCCCAGTCGAAGTCTATGCTGTACACCTCGTCCTGCTCGAGCTTCACGGCGGGGAAGTAGAGCCAGATAGGCTCGTAGTCTTTCTGCACGAAATAGCCCAGCGAGAGGTTCTGGTTGTACTGGTTCCAGGCCCACTTGCAGGTGTTGCCGCTGCTCACCGAGTCGTTGGTGGTCACAAAGAACTGTGCGTCGCTCTCCTGGTCGAAGGTGTTGGCGTAAGGAGCGGCATAAACACCGATGAATGCCTTGGCCGACACCTTCTTTCCCTCGCCCTCGGCGTTGCTCACGCTCACGGTATAGGTATGCTCGGCAACGCCCTCCACGGTCTCGTCGGTCCACTGTGCCTTCTTGCCGGGCTCCACGCTGAGCTGCTTCAGGGCGTCAGGGGCGTCGTCGCGGTAGATGTTGGCAGTGAGACTGCCCTTCAGCTCGTCGCCGCCAAGGGTCTTGTCGGGAACGGTGAAGCTGATGTCGGCCTGCATTTCGCCTTCTGCCTCGGGGGTGATGACCAGGTCGGTGACCTCGGCAGGAGCGCCGTTCACGCCCAGCTCGTCGACGCTCAGGCCATAGACGAAGAGGCCGGAGGCATTGTCGTCGCGCTTGGTGAAGCCACGCACGGCCATATAGTAGGTGCCGTCCTGCTCTACCTGGAAGTCGGCCTCCCAGGGGCGCCCGCCATTGCCCTGTCCGTCGGCCATCACGTCGTATTCCTCGTTGGTGGCAATGGCACGGAAGGTAGAGACATCGGCGGGATTGGTGCCCACGAGCAGGCTCACGCGCTCCTTATAGCCCGAGAAGGTGTTGCGCATGCTCACGATGAGGGCGTAGGTGAGGTCTTTCTTCAGCTCCACGCCCGGCGAGATGAGATAGTCGTCTACGCCGTCGAGCCCCTCGCCGATGGCATAGCTGCCGGTGCTCAGGTTCCAGTCGGGTCCCCAGTTCTGGAACTGCCAAGTGTACTCCTGCCCGTAGTCGCTCTTGTCGCCGGCCACGTTCACCACGGTCCATAGGCTCTGCGTTGTCTCGTCGCTGAAGTCGTCGCTATAGGGCGGCTGGAACGAAGAGCCGGTGAGCACGCGGTTCGACTCGGTGCCCTCGCCCTGCTTCTGCTCGCCGTTGAAAGGCACCACGATGTAGTAGTAGCGTTCCATCTTCGTGGGCAGGGTCTCGCTGAACTGCGTGCCCTTCACCTGCTCGGCGGCGAGCACGTTGCCCGGCATGCGATAGATGTTATAGGTGAGCGCGTCGAAGTCGATATAACCGCCGTTCACGCCACCCTGCGGGGCCTTCCAGCTGAGGGTGCTCACGCCGTCGGCCACGCTCAGCGTGACATCGGTAGCAGGCAGCGGCACGTCGTAGCCGGCATAGGCATAGACGAAGTTGTTGGGCGAGAAGCCGGCATCGTTCTTCAGCACCACGTCGACGTAATGGTTGTCGTTGGTCACGTCGAAGGCGAAGGTCTGCTTCGAGCCGGTGGCCACGCTCACGGCATCGGCCAGTGCTTTGCCGTCGAGCCAGACGCTCATCTGCACGTTGCCGCTGAGCGAAGAACCGCCGAAGGTCTTCGAGGGCACGGTGAAGGTGATGTTGCCGGTGGTAGAGCCGTTGCCGCTATAGTTGAACTGCAGGTCGGTGATGGCAGCGGGAGCCTTGGCCGGTGCCTGGTTGTCGTTGAAGAACACCGAGGCGGCCTGCTCGTTCTTCGACAGGCGGCGTATCAGGGTGGTCTCGCCATTCTCGGGGTTCAGGGCATAGAGGCCGCTGCCGCTCTGGCTCACGGCCATCCAGAGGAAGCTGGCGGTGGTGGGCTCGTAGGTCATCGACTGCACATAGAGCGTTGGCTCAATGCCCAGCTGTCCCAGCATCGAGGCATCGCCCGTCTGCTTGTCTATCTGGTAGAAGAAGCCGTCGGCTCCCACGCAGTACATCTGTCCGTCGGGGGTTGTGCCCAGGGTGAGGGGCTGGAAGTCGTTGTTCCACTTGTGCAGCACTTCGAAACGGTGCGTCGTGGGGTTCCACTTGGCCCAGTTCAGTCCGGTGAGGTCGGCGTTGTATTGTGCCGAGAAGATGGTGTTGCTCGTCACGTCATAGGTCATCACCGAGGGAATGAAGCTGTAGTCGGCCTCGCCGCCATCGATGATTTCCTGCCACTTCAGCTTGAACTGTACAGAATCGAGACCGTCGTACTCAATGCCGTTGAGCGAACCGAAGATCTCCATCGGGCGCACTCCCACCAGCTCGTCGCGGCCCATGGCCGAGGCCATATAGTTAAAGAGCAGGTCGGTGGAGATGGGCTGGAAGTCCATGTCTTCGCCAATGGTGTAGCTGTAGATGCCGTAGGGCACCGAGCCGATGCTGGCCCCGGCCCAGTCGTCGCTGTTGGTCAGGTTGGCATAGAGCTTCAGCCCCTGAAACAGTGCAGGGCTTACGGCGCGGCGTGCCTTTGCCTGCTGGGCGCGAGGGGCAAGCATGCGTGGAGTGCGCTCGCTGCGCACCACGGGCTTCAGGGCGCGCGGGGCGGCATCGTAGGCTTGTGGCTCCTGAGCCACCGATGGCAGCAATCCTAAGAGTGCGGCCACCCAGATGAGTAGTGTTTTTTTCTTCATAAGCGTTTCTTGTTTTTATTGTTGTTAGTTTTTGGGTGTTATTTCATGATTACCTTGCGGCCACCTATAATATAAAGGGCGGAGGAATGGCTGCCGCTGCTGCCGCGATAGAATCGCGGCCCACAGGAACCAGCGCCGCTGCTGCCGCGACAGAATCGCGGCCCACAGGAACCAGCGCCGCTGCTGCCGGGATAGAATCGCGGCCCACAGGAACCAGCAAGGGGGCGGCCATCGAGGGCATAGCCGTTTCTGTGGGTCGCGATTTGATCGCGGCCGGTGGCAGCGCGGCCGGTGGCAGCCTCTATTCCTGCAAGGGTGCCGCCCAGCGTAAAGGTGCAGCTGGCCTTGACACGGGGCTTGATATAGGTATTCTCGTCGAGGTTGATGAGCGTGGCCTTGTAGGTGGTGCCGGGCATGCCGTTCTCCATGGTTCCGGAGAAACGGATTTCAACGGTTCCATCGGGCTCTACAAACACGAACTGAGACGAGAGGGAGCCCAGTGGCGTGGTGGTGGTTTCATATTCGTCGTAGATATATACCCCCACATAGGCGGCAAACACGCCTTCCGGAGCATGCAGATGGGCAGTGAAACTCAGATGTTCGGGCGTAAGCTCCTCGCCCTCGGGGGCAAACAGCCCCTCTACGGCCTCAATGGCGGCGTCGCCTTCTGGACGGGGTAACACGGTGAGGGGAACCAGTTCGCAGAGCGGCTGCTGGTTCTCGTCGGTCAGTGAGAGCATATAGTCGCCAGGGGCCACGTCGTAGGCACTCACGATGCTCACGCGGAGCGTGTCCTGTGCATACACCTCTTCCAGATAGTTGTCGCTCTGGGCCACGCGCGTACCGTCGATGGCATTATAGAGCGTTACCCTTATGTCGCTGCTATATTCCATGTCGCCGGTATTCTGCAGGGTGGCACTCACGCTGGTCTTCACGCCTTGGTAGCAGCGGGTGTCGATGTTGACGTTGCGGGCCGAGAGCACAAACTTGGTGGGGTCGCTGAACTGTATGTCACCATTGCTCAGAACGCTCATCTTCAGATAGTTTGGCTTGCTGCTATTGTTGTCGCGCACCTTTGTCCACCTGTTTCCTCCATGTTCCACAGCAATGGGCCATACGGTGTATTGCCCTTCCGGCAACTGTGAGAGGTCGGCCCCACTGAGCGAGATGCCCACCCGGAAGGCCCCTACCGCGAGTGTCTGCTCCTGCTCGGCGGCAGGGAGAGCGAGCACGAGCTGATGGGCCGCATCGTAGATGCCGAAGCCGAAGTCGGCGGTGATGTCGCACCAACCGCTGTTGGCTACCTTTCCGTTGAGCCTCAGGTCTATGGGTTCGCCAGGTTCGGCCAGCGATGGCGTGGCCTTTATCTTTTCAGAAGAGAGGAACTCCGGCGTCAGCTCGCTTCCCTGCTGTGGCGGCTGAATGCCAGTGATGATGGACTGACGGGCATTGAATCCGCCATCGGCACCGCCAGTGCCTTGAATGGCAGGTGTGAGTGCCGAGGTGCGGAAATAGCCATTTGACACGCCGCCCCATCCCCAGTTCACATGGATAAGGCCCTCTTCATCGTATCCGTCGAAGACGAAGGCGTGACCGCCACTGCTGGCAAAGCCTCCGGCAAACACGGGGCGACGGGCATCGATCTCATGGCGAATGATGCGATTCCACTCGTCGAGCGAGTAGTGGGCACGGTAGCGGTTCTGCAGCCCACGGTCGTAGCCGAAGTGATTGATGAGTGCCGATGGCCAGGCATCGGGCTCGGCCCCGCTCACGGCACCATAGTCCATGCCGATGGCATAGCCGCAGTCGCGCATGAGCACGGCCACGGCCTGCCGGCTCTCTTCCGAGTCCCAGTCGCCATAGACGGGCTTCATCAGGTCCCAGTCGTAGGTGCTCTCGGTGAAATCGATGGAAAGATTCATGCGGTATTGGCCTGTGTGATAGCTTGTCTGCCCCAGGCCATGGTCAGGATACTGGTGGAAATACAGTATCTGGGCCATGGCTGTGGCGGCACAGCCCGTGGCCGAATGGGTGGTGCCGACAAAGCAGGGCGTGAGCAGGTTGTAGGGGTATAGCTGGTTCCAGGCGGTTTCGCCCAGCAACGGGGCCACGGGCTGATATTCCGACTTAAGGAAATGAACAGCTTTCGATGAAACGGGTAGTTTTTTCAGATAGTCCATCTCCTCTGTATAGCCCTTGAGCCATTGCCGCAACTGCTGTGGGGCATCGTCGGGGTGGAGAGAGCCACTGAGGCTGTAGCCCAACACCTGATAGGCCCTGTCGTCGTCCGCCACGATGACGAAGCCTTGGCCCTGTCCCCGGTTGATGATATAATAGCCCTGGTACTCGCTGATGGTTGTAGGAATCTGACTTGCCGATCGTGCACCGTTCTCGCCTGAGAGCTGTTGGCAGAAGAACTGCTTGGCAATGGTGAGCGCCTGCTGCTGCGTTACGTCGGCAGCCCAGGTAGAAGCGACGGCGGCCATGGCCAGCGATAGCGATAAGATTTTTTTCGTCATAGAGCTTTTGCAATAAAAAAACGGTGCAAAATTATCATTTTTTCGCCCTAATAACGAACAAAACGTAAGTTTTTGTGTGCGAATTTCAGAAATTCAGCATCATTTTCATGACTGGGCATCTTGTGCGAAGCGCTGATATTCTGAAGGAGTGAGGCCCGTGATGCGCTTGAACGAACTGGCGAAGGCACTACGCGAGCGGAAGCCCACGTCGTTGGCAATGGCCTCGATGGTATAGTTGCCATAGCGCGTGGTGTCGCTCATGCGCTTGCAAGCCTCCTTGATGCGGTACTGATTGAGGAAGGCGTTGAAGTTCAGTCCGCAGTGCTCATGAATGACCTGCGACACATATTTATATTTAGAATCGGTGAGCACTGCCAGCCTCTCCACCGAGAAGTCGGGCGAGAATACCTCTGGGCTGTTCTCCATCACGTCGGTAATAAGGCCGAGGAGCATGGTCTTGTCGTCGTCGCTGAGGTTGCTGTTCTTGTATTTCACCTCTTCTGTGCAACTGTTGTTTTCCGATTCCCCGTTGGAACCGCCGTTTTTCGTTTCTTTGCTTGCCTGCAGCTGTCGGCGCATCTGCCGGCGCTCTTCCTCGGCACGCAGCATGGCCACGTTGGTCTGGTAGAGCTGCCGGTTGGATCGTTTCAGCCGACCGTTCTGGCGAAACACGACGACGAGCAGTGCCAAGAGAATGAGCACGAAGACAGCTGTGACAGCCGCCACCCGTGCCATGACCTCGCGGTGTCGGCGCATCTCGGCCATCTGGCGGTCCATCTGCTTCAGCTCTCCGCGAAACTCCATCTCGTTGACGCTGGCCAGCTGATGATAGTTGGTGAGCGTGTCTTTCAGGGCTATATAGCTCTCGCGATACAGCTGCCGTTGCCTTTCGTGCCCCTGTCGGCCATAGTATTCGGCCAGCAAGCCAAACACCTCGAGCATGCAATCCTTCATCTCGAGGGCCACGGCGATTTGCTCGGGACGTGCCAATGTGGCGATGGCATCGTTGAAATCGCCTTTTTTTGCAAAAACCTTGGCTTTCTCTACACAGGTGAAATAGATGAGGCGCGAATACTCGGTGCCTTCAATCATCTGCAGCTGCCGGTCGAAGATGGCGATGGCCTCATCATACTGCCTTTGCTCTATATGGCTATAGGCTGCATGAAGCAGTTTGTTGTATCGGCGCAGCAGGACGGTCTCGCCCGCCTCTGGCAGCCATCTGTAGCTTTGCCACTCTTGGTCAATAGATGCCAGCCCCTTCTGCTGCGTGGCCATCGAGAGGACGTTGGTACAGGCCATGTCGGTATGCGAGTCATCGTTGGTTCGCATGCCTGCGTTCATGGCCAGAATGTAGTAATCGAGTGCCTTGGCACCAAGTTCGGTGTTGCCTGTCTCCTCGGAGATGGTCTGGTACATGCATCCAAAGCCGAGGTAGATATTCGAGACCTCACGCCCTATCTCGTCGGCAATCTCCCTTGCTCGTGTCAGGCACTCGAAGCATTTAGGGTAGTCGTAGAAGTCGTAGTAGTAGATGGTCCAGAGGTGCATGTAGGCATCGGCACACAGCTGCTTCTGGGCTTCGCGCATCGCCGGGTCGTAGCGGTTGACCACGATGCTGTAGCAGACGAGCGCCGTGTCTTTGCTTCCTCCGTTGTCCATGTCGGCATCGGCCATGTCGATGAGCTGCTGCGATGGGCGCTGCAGCCACTGGCCGTGCTCCACGGGCAGGCGTTCTCCCGCAGCGGCCATCACCGCCATGGGAAAGAAGAGGCAAAGGAGCAATGCAAATCTGGAACCAGTCGTCATATTCAGTCAGTCTTTTTATGTTCAGGGTTCATGATCGTTGGCAATATCCTCGGCCATGGCGTTGAGTGCCATGCAGTCGGCCCGGCTGATGTGACGTTTCGAGGCATCGTGGGCCCATGGGCTGAGGATAAGTGTCGTTCCTGCCGCCACGGTGTCGAAGAGGGTGGTAGATGCCTACCCCCCTCCACGCGGTGCCTTCCTCTTGCCAGTGCCATGTGTTGTCTGTTATCATGATGCGCTGTTTTTTTTCAGGGCACATTGGCCACGGACTTATTTTGCTTTCTTCGTAGCCCAGACGAAGTATATTATCAGTAATATGTAGGCTGCGAGTGCGCAGACCTCGGATAGCGGGTTGGCCAGCCAAGCGTCGCTGATGGGGTTGAAGCCTCCGAAGCGCAGCAGTGCGCTCACCACTCCCATGAGTGCTCCTCCAGCGATGAAGCCGCTGGCAATGAGCGTTCCCTTCTCGCCGCGCGCGTCGTTCTCGGCCTTGTTTTTCGACCGTGTGGTGACGTACCAGTTGATGGCACCGCCCACGAGCAGCGGCGTGTTCAGCTCCAGGGGAATGAACATGCCCAGGGCAAAGGGCAGAGCAGGCACTTTGCAGAGGGTGAGCACCACGGCGAGCACGGCCCCGATGGCATAGAGCGTCCAGGGGGCGCCGACGCCGTTCATCAGCGGGTCGATGACGGCCGCCATGGCATTGGCCTGCGGTGCGGCCAGCTGTCCCGAGGCGAAGCCGTAGGTCTCGTTGAGCAGCATCATCACGCCGCCGACGGTGGCTGCCGAGACGAGCGTGCCCAGGAATTTCCACGACTCCTGCTTGCGTGGCGTAGAGCCCAGCCAGTAGCCTATCTTCAGGTCGGTGATGAAGGCTCCGGCCATTGAGAGTGCCGTGCAGACCACGCCGCCCATGACCAGTGCAGCCACCATGCCGCTGGTGCCGCTCAGGCCCACGCCCACCATCACCACCGAGGCGAGGATAAGCGTCATGAGCGTCATGCCCGATACGGGGTTCGACCCCACGATGGCAATGGCATTGGCCGCCACGGTGGTGAAGAGGAAGGCGATGACGGCCACGAGGACGATGGCCACGAGCGCCTGGAGCATGTTGCCGTCCATCACGCCGAACCAGAAGAAGAGGAAGGTGACGAGGATGGTGACGGCCGAGGCGATGGCGATGAAGCGGAAGGGCAGGTCGCGCTCGGTGCGCAGGGTGGTGGCCCCCCCTACGGCCCCCGAGGGGGTGGCCCCCCCTACTGCCCCCGAGGGGGCTTCTTTAGCTTTTGCGCTCGGGTCTATAGTAGCCCCCTCGGGAGCTGAAGTGGTGGCAAACACACGCGAGATGCTTGTCTTGATGATGCCCCAGCTCTTGATGATGCCGATGATGCCTGCCATGGCGATGGAGCCGATGCCTATGGACTTGCCGTAGGCCTTAAAAATCTGTTCCGGCGACATGTCGCCCACGGCGGTAGTGATCGAGGGGTCCCACTGGTTGAGCACGTCGCTGCCGAAGAGCAGGGCCATGCCCGGCACCACGAGCCACCAGACGGCCAGCGAGCCGAGGCAGATGATGAGCGCATACTTGAAGCCGACGATATAGCCCAGTCCCAAGACGGCGGCACCAGTGTTGACCTTGAACACGAGCTTGGCGCGCTCGGCCAGATCCTCGCCGAAGCCCACGACGCGCGAGGTGAAGTTCTCGTTCCACCAGCCGAAGGTGGCCACGATGAAGTCGTAGAGACCGCCCACGAGCCCGGAAAGCAACAAGGTGGTGGCCCCCGAGGTGCTGGCCCCCCCTACGGCCCCCGAGGGGGCTTCTTTAGCTTTTGCGCTCGGGTCTATAGTAGCCCCCTCGGGGGCTGAAGGGGGGGCCACTTCCCCGGGGGCTGAAGGGGGGGCCACTTCCTCGGGGGCTGAAGGGGGGGCCACTTCCTCTGGTGGCAGCACCGACACCAGCACCTGCGTGGTGGCCGTGGCCTCGGGGAAGGGGTACTTGCCGTGCATGTCGCTCACGAAATACTTGCGGAAGGGGATGAGGAACAGTATGCCGATGATGCCGCCCAAGAGCGAGGCGAAGAAAATGTTCAGGAACGATGCCGACATCTCGGGATACTTGGCCTGCAGGATGTAGATGGCGGGCAGCGTGAAGATGGCACCTGCCACGACAGCCCCCGAGCAGGCGCCGATAGACTGTATGATGACGTTCTCGCCCAGTGCCCTGGAGCGCTTGGCAGCGGTGCTCACGCCCACGGCGATGATGGCAATGGGTATGGCGGCCTCGAACACCTGGCCCACCTTCAGCCCCAGATAGGCTGCGGCGGCACTGAACAGCATGGCCATGAGCACACCCCACGTGACCGACCACGCATTGACCTCGGGATAGCTCCCGCCGGGAGCCATCAGCGGCTCGTACTTCTCTCCTTCTTTCAGTTCCCGGAAGGCATTCTCGGGCAACTGCGACTTGATTTTCATTTCTTCCATTTCGAAAAGATATTGATTTGTTGCTATTTTTATTTACATGTTGTAGAATGTGTCCAGGAAGCTGTGTCGGAAGTTCTTGCTCACGTGCAGCTCCGTGATGTGGCTCATCGGCGGCGAGAGCACAATCTGTGTGTCGAGCACTCGCTGCACATGGTTCACGTTGACGATGTATCGCTTGTGCACCTGTACGAAGTCGGCCGAGTAAGCCAGAATGGTGTCGGCCGTGGTGCGCCGCCGCAGCGGTTCGGTGCGCTCATCGGTAGTGACGACCTCCCACAGTCGGCTGTCGCTGTCGAAGCGGAAGAAGACGATGTCCTGGAATCGCACGACGGTGTGCTCGCCCGTAGGCTTCACGATCATCACGTTCGGCGGCAGGGTGGCCTTCTTTCTGTGCAACACCGTCTGCACGCTGCTCAGCCGGTGCTCGTAGTATCGTGTCATGATCTTAGCCAGCTCGTCGCGGCTGGGCGGCTTGAGCAGGTAGTCGAAGGCCTGTCGGCGCAGTGCCTCGAGCATGTATTTGTCGTAGCCGGTATAGAAGACCACTGCCATCTCGGGGCTGGCCAGCGGCCGCAGTGCCGAGTAGAAGTCGAGTCCCAGCATCGAGGGCAGCTCCACGTCGAGGAACAGCAGGTCGGGCTCGAGTGCCAGAATCTGCTCGCTTGCGGCCTCGTTGGCATCGGTGGCCGTGCCCACGATTTCTACCGAATAGTCGGCCAGCAAGAGGCGCAACATGGCGGCAGCGTTCTGGTCGTCGTCTACGACAAATGCTCTTATCAGTCGTTTTGTCTCCATTGTCATTAGGTATATTGTTGTTTTGGTTAAGCATGCGTTGGGTGGCTATTGTCGTTGGCTGGTGCCGCCGGTGGTGAGGCGGTACTCGAAGTCGTCGGGCAGGAAGATGGTGGCTCGGCATCCCGTCTGCCCGTCGTCGTGTCGGTAGTTCGAGAGCGAGAAGCGCATGGGTTCGTTCCTCATTTCCTTGTTCTGCTCGTTGAGCATCTGCAGCGTCTGCCGCACCACTCGCAGTCCGGTGTGCTCTCCCCACTGCTGGTTGTCGGGCAGTCCCACGCCGTTGTCTATCACCTCCACCAGCGTGCCCTTGTCCTGTCGGGTGGCCCTCACGATGACGGTGCGCCTCTGTCCTGGCTGCGGTGCCTTTGCCTTGAGGCCGTGCTTCAGCGCGTTCTCTACGAGAATCTGTATGGTCATCGAGGGGAGCATCACGCTCGCGGCGTCTACGTCGGGTGCCACCAGCTGCTCGTAGCCGAAGTCGGGGCCGATGCTGCGGCTCTCGATGCTGCAATAGAAGGCAATGAACTCGAGCTCGCTCTGGAGAGTTGTCTGCTCTACGCCGGTGAACTCTATGCCCCTGTGGAGCAGCTGCACGAGCGGGTCGAGGCTCACGGTGCGCCCCTGCATCTGTGCGAGCATCTCTGCGGTGAGCGCATTGCTGATGAAGTGTGGCGTGATGCGGTTGCGCACGGTCTCCATGCGCAGTGCGGCTATGCTCGAACGCATCTGCTGCTCCTTCAGCCGCCGCTCGCGCTGCTTGAGAATGGTGAGCACGACGAGCAGCACAATGATGGCCACGGCGGCCAGCAGCAATGCGCCGGCCCAGCGCAGCGACAGCTGCACCTCTTCTATCTGGTGCTGCTTGTCGAGCATCTGCTTCTGGTGCTCGTAGCGCATGAGCGTCTCGCTGAAGCGCATCTTCATGTTGTCGCCGGCGATGGAGTCGCGCAGTCGGTCCATGTCCTGCTGCTCACGGGCATAGAGCTGCCACTGCCCCGTTTGCTCGTAGAGTCGCAGCTGTGCCTTCTGCCGCAGCAGCTTCTGCTCGGGAATCATCCATTGGGGCGTGGGGTTCTGGCTTGCTATCTGTGCGGCCAGGTCGGGCCGGTGGTCGGCCAGGGCCAGCTCTATGCGCAGCGTGGTGAGGTAGTAGAGGGGTATGAGCTGCTGCTGAGCGGTGAAGAACTGCTCGGTTTCATCGAGCATCGACCGCGCCAGCTCGGGGCGTCCGGTCTTTATGTAGAGGTCGCAGAGATTGCAGTGGGCAAACATGCGCTCCCAAGTCATGTCGGGATTGCTGGCAATGAGCGAGTCGAGCTCGGTGAAGCAGAGCAGGCTCTCCTGGTATCGCTCTTGCAGATAATAGTCGTTGCCCCGGTTGTTCAGATAGTAGAACAGGTCGGCAGGCTGCATCTTGGGCTTGAGCTGCTGTGCTCGCTGCCACCAGACGGCGCTCTGCTCGAAGCTGCCCATGGCGGCGTAGGCCGAGGCGATGCCCATGTCGAGCAATAGTGTGGTGGCATCGTCGGAAGCCCCCACGCTGTCGGCCAGCTCCATGGCGCGGCGGTAGTAGTCTACGCTGGCATCGTAGCGCCCCATCTGCTTGTAGATGTCGGCCAGGTTGGTGAGCAGCACCAGGCGGTTGTCGGTGTAGAAAGGCAGCTGGCTTGCCAGGCTGAGGGCGCGCAGGCTGTGGTCGAGGGCAGAGTCCATGCGCCCCACCATCTTCGTCTCGTAGACGCCGCGCTGCATCTCGCATTCCACCTGTAGCAGGCGCTGCAGCGGCGTGGGGCTGCCCTGCAGGCTTTGCAGATAGCGGGCCAGGCGGTGGTGGACCAGGAGAAACGAGTCGCTCTGCATGGAGCTGAAGTAGCATTTGGCAAGCAGCGTCTGGTAGCAGTAGTATTCGTCGCTGTCGCTGGCCTCGGCCATGCCGGCGTCGATGCAGCGGCGGGCATCGGCACGACGGCCCAGGCGGAGGGCCTCCGCGCCGCTGACATAGCCATCGGGCATGGGCGGCGGCGACTGCATGGCGTAACGCCCCTGGCCCATCAGCAGCGATGCCACCTGGCTGTGGTCGACAGACAGCAACATCCAGCACAGGGCCAGAACGGCTATCGCAAGGAGAAGGGCCAGCGGTTTTTTCATTGTTTTTCTTTTTTCGGTTTTGGGGGCGGCGGGATTCCGGTTTTCCGGTTTTCTGCCGGCGGGATTCCGGTTTTCCGGGATTCCGCCAGCGGTTTCTGGTTTTCCGCCGGCGGGGAGGCCAGGTTATAGTTTCCTTATCAGCGTCAGGCCATCGCGCAGCGGCAGAAGTACCTGCTCGGTGCGGGGGTCGTGGGCCACGTGGTCGTTGAAGCGGCAGATGCCCTGCGTCTGGTGGTCGCGGTCGTAGGCGGGGTCGGCCACGTGTCCGTCCCAGAGCGTGTTGTCGGCCAGGATGAAGCCCCCTGCCCTTACCACGGTGAGGGCCATCTCGTAGGCCTCCACGTAGGTGCGCTTGTCTCCGTCGATGAAGGCCATGTCGAAGGTGATGCCCAGCCGTGGCGCCTCGGCGATGGCATCGCCAATGATGAAGCGCACGCGGTCGCTCCATGGCGACTGCTCTATCCAGGGGCGGGTGAAGTCTTCCTGCTCGTCGTTCTTCTCGAAGGTATACACCATGCCGCCCTGCTGCAGCCCCTCGGCCATGCACAGCGCCGAGTAGCCACTGAAGGTGCCCACCTCGAGAATGCGTTGCGGCCGCAGCATCGTCACCAGCATCTTCAGCAGCCGCCCCTGCAGGTGGCCGCTGGCCATGCGCCCATGCAGCATGTGAATGTTGGTGGCACGCCACAGCCGGTACAGATACTCCGGCTCGGCCGAGCTATGAAGCTCTACATAGTCGTCGATTGCGCTGCCCATGACCTCTTCGGTTTTTTCAATCTTCCATCTCCAGCAGCGCGCTTACCGCCAGACGGTAGGAGTCGAGGCCGAAGCCGCAGATCACGCCCTTGCACACGGGCGAGATATAAGAGTGGTGACGGAACTCCTCGCGCTGGTGCACGTTGGATATGTGCACCTCTATCACAGGCACTCGCAGCGAGCGTATGCAGTCGTGCAGGGCTATGCTGGTATGGGTGTAGGCTCCGGCATTGAGCACGATGCCCTTATACTGTGAGAAACCGGCCTCCTGCAGCTTGTTGATGAGCTCGCCCTCGATGTTGCTCTGGTAGTAGTCGAGCCCGAGGCCGGGAAACCGCCCGCGCAGGTCCTGCAGGCAGTCGTCCATCGACTTGGCACCATAGATGCCCGGCTCGCGCTGCCCCAGAAGGTTCAGGTTGGGGCCGTTGATAATCAGTATTTTCATAAGCAAAAGAATTTTAACCGTGCAAAATTATGAATTTTTTCCGAAAAACCTTCTATTTTTCGTAATATTTTCCAAGACGCATATTCTTGCATTCCCTTTTTCGATAATCAGGACAAAACGGAATCGCAATCTGGAGCGGCGGAGAGGCCTTGCGGCCGCCACGACGCCACGATGGACCGATGCCTCTCTGCCAATACAGCCTGCATTGCGACCCGCCGAGGCTGTCCGTGGGCATCGGCGGGAGACGACGGTGCCGCAATGGAGCCAGTCTTAGGTGGCAAAGCAGGCAGTATTGTCACTCCATTCAGGCTGAATTAGGAAGCAGAGGAGGCTGAATTGCATGCCAATTCAGCCTCCGTTGCAGGGCTGTTTTCTTACGGCATCGCAACAAATTGATAATCAGCAAGGTGCGAACGTGTCTGAGAATCGAAAAATCTCAGTCAGCCTTTTAGTGATTCGGAATTTTAAAAACTGGACGACTTTCACTGAATAAAAATTCACGGCGCCGCTGCATAAATATCCCGAACGGCCCATTCGCTGCCTTCGCTCAGCCTGTTTTGGCAGAACGGCAGGCGACATCTGCCACATTGTCAGCCACGCAGGTTTGGCACACTTTTGGCAGAACCATTGGCAGAACAAAAAACGTAAACACAATAAAAAAACAACAGAGTTATGACAATCAAACCATTAGCTGACCGCGTGCTGGTAGTGCCTGCACCGGCCGAAGAGAAAATTGGCGGAATCATTATTCCCGACACAGCAAAAGAGAAGCCACTGCGCGGCACCATCAAAGCCGTGGGCAAGGGCACCAAAGACGAGGAGATGCTCCTGAAGGAAGGCGACCAGGTGCTCTATGGCAAATATGCCGGCACGGAGATTGAGCTCGAGGGCGAGAAGTTCCTCATGATGCGCCAAAGCGACGTGCTCGCAGTGATCGAGTAACAGGCGGAAAACCGGAATTCAGAAAAGGCGGAAAACCGGAATCACGGGATACCGGAATTCCGAAAAGGGCGGAATCACGGGATACCGGAATCACGGAATACCGCCGCCCCCAAACAACAAACAACAACCCCAAAAAAGAACAAAACAATGGCAAAGGAAATAAAATTCAATATCGAGGCCCGCGAGATGATGAAGCAGGGCGTAGACCAGTTGGCAAACGCAGTAAAGGTGACGCTGGGCCCGAAGGGCCGCAACGTAGTGATTGAAAAGAAGTTCGGCGCACCCCAGATCACCAAGGACGGCGTGACCGTGGCCAAGGAGATTGAGCTGGAGGACCACTTCGAGAACACCGGCGCACAGCTCGTGAAGAGCGTGGCCTCGAAGACCGGCGACGACGCCGGCGACGGCACCACCACCGCCACGCTGCTGGCTCAGGCCATCGTGTCGGAGGGACTGAAGAACGTCACCGCCGGTGCCAACCCCATGGACCTGAAGCGCGGCATCGACAAGGCCGTGAAGGCTGTCGTCGATTATATTAAGGAGGATGCCGAGCAGGTGGGCGACAACT